>JAGHUD010000020.1 GCA_018065005.1 Candidatus Physcousia equi | reverse complement strand
ACATATGCAACGGCTTTACGATGTATGATGATGAGATCCATAAGTATAGTAATAGTACACCTAAACAGCGATGGCAGGACATTCAATCTTACTTCGAATGTAAACTCTCCATCGAATATCTGGAGTCGTACAATAAGAAGAATGGCTCAAATAGCCTAAATGAGGGAACAACAATTATAATTAATAACAATAAATATTATGGAGCAGGTTCAGTGGGGATAGATACAATAAATTCAGTACAGAATATTAACATTGATAAGTTATAGTTATGGAAGATATAAGCAAAATGAACATAAAAACTTATGTGGCTTCAGGTGCAATAAACATTGAGCATATAGACCATGTTGAGAATCTCTTTCCTGGGAATCCAGAGGTAATAGCCAGTGTACTTGGCGGTAATTCTGCGAAACAGAAATCATTGGGTGATGATGATTTGCGAAACATCATTAACATTGTTTTGCCAAAAATCACCTCACATAGACTATGGTTCGCAATCATCAAAGTACTGATGGTGAAGGGGTATGTGGCATACGACGATTTTGAAGGTGGGAAAAAGCTGATTGAAAGGATATATCCTGCGGGCTATCCTAACAAATTTGACAGTGCAGATTTGAAGAAACTGCATTCAGATTGTTTTCGCCTTGCACCCGAACATTGGACAAAAGAATCATCGCCATACAAACGCGAGGCTGAATTTAAGCAAATGTATAATTTGGCAACGGAGTTTCAAGCGTTATTCAATTAGACTTTTCCAAGACTTTTCTAAATAAGGGTTATTTGTTGCCCGACTTTTCCAAGACTTTTCCCAGACAGGATTTTTCCTCGTCTGGGATTTTTTGTTTTCATACCTTTGCTCTCAGTTTTTCGGAAAAACAAAAATGAACTAATCCTAAACTTTAACAAAAATGCAACATGTCACTATCAGAAGCGGTTCTATCGTCAATGTATATTCTCCGCAACTGCCCTTGTGCAGAAGATATTTTGGACAGCCCAGAATTAGCAGCCCAATATATTCTAAATCGTTTTTGCGAAGAAGACTTAGAAGAGGAAATTGACGATACACCTGTTTACTACACATGAGAACAATAACAAAATCAGAGATAGCAAATGCCATTGTACAACTAATGGGCATCATTTACATCCTAATCTTATTATTCATCCTTTTAATTGCAGAACATCTATGAAACAGGAATCAGTAATCGAGGTGGAGACAACCGTGGAGTTTGTCCCGAACAAGAGGTACAGGGCAAGCGTGTGGCGCTCGGAGAATGGTAACATCTTTGTGCGACGCAGCCGTAAGGGCGCGGGAGGCACTGGCATGGTGACGGTGCTCGACGGCAAGGGATTCTGCTTTCAGCACACAAAGGACAAACTGAAGCTTTCCATCACCATTCCCAAGCCACGTGACATCACGGGGTTGGTCTCGCAGCTGATGACCCTGCTAAACACTGCCGTGATGCAGGCACACAAGAATGATCTTCTAACCCTAATAAAGTAAACACACAACTAAAAAAGATGCTACAACTTAATTTCTTCAATGCTTCTTTCTCCAAGACACAGAAGCGCTACTGCCCGGGCGTCAAGCCTATGGCGCTCAGCGAGGAGAGCTTTATGAGCATAGTCAGAGACCCAAAGACCAAGGAGCTCTGCGAAGCCTTCCAGCGTGGCGATGCCACGGCAAAGACCAAGCTGCCAGCCTTCTGCTGGACGGGCAGATGCAAGGAGGGCAAGACAAGGGCAGCGGCAAACATGGAGCCTACACAGCTCTACATGGTCGATATAGACCACGTTGCAGAACCCGAACAGATGTGGCAGGCTATTCGCCAAGAGCTGATAAACGCCATGGAGCAAGGTAAGGACTACCGCATCCGTCTGGTACACATCACTCCGTCGGGCAAGGGGCTGCGCATCGTGGCAGAGGCTACACAGGACTTCGAGACGCTGAAGGAGCACATGGAGTGGCTCTGCACGGAACTTCGGCTTAATGAATGTGGTGACTTGGACATGTGCGTGAAAGATCTCTCACGTCTTAGCTTCGCAGTACCCGAGGACTATATCTTGTGGAAGAGTCCCAACCTGTTCAACGAGCCGGCAAAGAGCCCCATCAAGCGTGCCGACAGCGGCGTGGCAATACCATCGCCACAGGACGGCAAGGCTGAGGAGGCAAGCGGCGACGACCGCGAGGCACACCGTGAGGAGTATGAGGGCTACAAGTCCTACTGCTACAAGGGCACACTGCTCACGGACATCATCAGGAAGTACCTCGAAGTGTATGGCGAGCCCGAGCAGGGCGAGAAGCACAACTTCTACAACCAGATGGTCAAGAACTTCCGCTGCATAGCCGACAACAACCCCCGAGTGCTGCACGCCCTGCTGCCACGCTTCGGCGGCGACAACGACTTCGAGTACAACAAGACGCTGAGCCAGTGCCAGAGCATCTGCCGCACCAACACGCTGAGCAAGCTGCCCAAGGACTTCTACTTCTTCCTCGTGAAGAATGGCTTCATCACACGCAGAGGCGAGGGCACTACCACCAGGGAGGCAACGGTGGAGGAGGTGTTCAACGCTCCTGAACGCCCCAAGGTCGAGATGCCCAAGCTGCCGACCATCTTCAATGAGTTTGCCCGTATAG
>JAGHUD010000065.1 GCA_018065005.1 Candidatus Physcousia equi | reverse complement strand
GGGGTGAGGGCTGCCACGGATTATATGACGACGAGGTCTACAGCATCACTGCTGATGAGGCGGTCGGCGATGTCGAGTGCCTGCTCGCCATTGTCGGGCTGGGAGATGAAGAGGTTGTCGATGTCGACACCCAAGCGCTGCGCATAGAAGCGGTCGAAGGCATGCTCGGCATCGATGAAGGCTGCTATGCCGCCTGCCTTCTGCACCTCGGCTATAGCGTGAAGGGTGAGCGTGGTCTTTCCGCTCGACTCGGGACCGTAGACCTCCACGATGCGGCCCTTGGGATAACCGCCTACGCCGAGGGCGCGGTCGAGCGCCACAGAACCGGTGGGGATGACCTCTATGTCGGTCTGTTCTTCGTCGCCCATGCGCATGATGGCACCCTTGCCGAAGTCGCGCTCTATGCTGCCCAATGCTGCTTGCAGTGCTTTTTGGCGTGCGTCGCTCTGTGCGTTCACTGCGTTCTCTTTCTCGTTTGTCTTTTTTGTAGCCATACGTGTTCTATTATTTATTGTGGTGAATAATGCGTGGGGGGGGGAGAGAACGGGTGTTACCTCTCGTTTCTGGCTGCAAAGTTAGAGGGCTGTTGCTCGATTTTTCGATGCAAGAAGAGAGAAGTTTACCGTTGAAGGAAAAAAAACGGCGCATCATTCATGAGAGAGAGAGGACGCATGGCTGCAGGGGAGCGTGCCGGTCAGTGCTGCTGGGGAGGGGCAGAAGGGGCAAGGGATTGGGGGTGGGGTGCTTCGCGCAGGATGAAGAAGCGATAGTAGGAGATGATGATGGTGGTGAGGGGCAGGGCTATGATGAGTCCGATGAACCCAAGCAGGGAGCCCCAGACGGAGAGCGAGAGGAGGATGATGGCGGGCTTGAGTCCCATCATCTTGCCCATGATCTTGGGGGTGAGGATGAGGTCCTGGATGCCTTGCACCACCAGGAAGACAAGGAAGCAGTAGAAGAAGAGCAGCCAAAAGTTGTCGCCCGACTGTGTCGACTTGAGGAAGCAGAGCAGAAGCGTGGGGGCGATGCCGGCTATCTGGAGATAAGGCACCAGATTGAGCAAGCCGATGAAGAGGCCGAGACCGATGCCGAGCGGAATGCCCACGAGGGTGAAACCGGCGGCAAACATGATGCCCACGAGCAGGGCAATGAGCGACTGACCGCGGAAGTAGCTGTTCATGCCTCGCTTCACGTCGTCAATCACCATCGTTGCCATGGAGCGATAGGCTTGTGGGAAGATGCGCACGAAGCCTTTGGAGATGGCTTCGTAGTCGATGAGGATGAAGAACATGTAGAGCACGATGATGACGGCACTGAAGAAGCCTTTGACGATGACGATGGCACTGCTCAGGAGGGTCCACAACTGGCTGAAGCCGGTCTTGAGCATGTCCACGACGTCCTCGGTCTTGAGCATCTCGCGTATGCTCTTTTCGTCGAAGTTGTGTGTCAGATAGTCGCGCACCTCATCTGCCAAAGCTGAGTTGTCGATGCTCGCCACCAGGTCCACGATGCCTTGGCGCAAGAAGGCAAACTCGCGCAGCGTGGGCGGTATGATGAAAGCAAAAAAGCCCACTATGCTCGCAAAGACAATGCCCAGGGCAAGCACGGTGCAGAAGACACGACCGGGCAGGTGGCATTTGTATTGGAGAAAACGCACAAGCGGATAGATGAGATAGGCTATGATCCAAGCCACCAAGAAGGGCAGCAGCACACTGCTCAACCGCCTGACCAAGAGAAAGAGCAGGGCGCAGCCGCCCAGCAACATCGCACCGCGGATGAAGCGGTCGAAGGTGATTTCCTTATGCTCCATGTTTTCTGTTCTGCATTATGCTCCGCCTCGCTGCCGACGTGCCGCGAGCGAGGGGAGGGTTTGTTCAAGTTCTTTTGTTTGCGAAACAAAAGTAACACATTTTCAGTAAAAAATGCACCTCCTTATCTTAATAATACAAAAAAAGGGAGGGAAAAGCAAAATTATTCTCCCCTTCGCACACGCGATTCTGATTTTATTTCTAATTTTGCACCAAATTGAACTCGAAACAAACAATGGGCACACTGTACATCGTACCCACACCGGTGGGAAATCTCGAAGACATGACCATGAGGGCGCTACGCGTGCTGCGCGAAGCGGACCTCGTGCTGGCAGAAGACACACGCACGAGCGGCAACCTGATGAAGCACTTTGACCTGCACGTGCCCATGCAGAGCTACCACAAGTTCAACGAGCACCAAACCGTGCAGCACATCGTAGAACGACTGCGCGCTGGCAGCAACATCGCCGTGGTGAGCGACGCAGGCACACCGGGCATCAGCGACCCCGGATTCCTCGTGGCAAGAGAGGCAATACGCGCAGGCATCGAGGTCATCACACTGCCCGGAGCCACGGCTTTCGTGCCGGCATTGGTGAGCAGCGGTCTGCCTTGCGACAAGTTCTGCTTCGAAGGCTTCCTGCCCCAAAAGAAGGGACGACAGACAAGTCTCAGAGAACTGGCTTCGGAGACACGCACCACCGTCTTCTATGAGTCGCCCTACCGCATCGTCAAGACACTGGAACAGTTCATCGAACACTTCGGAGCCGAACGACCCGTGAGCGTCTGCCGAGAAATATCAAAAATACATGAAGAAAGCGTGCGAGGCACACTACAAGAGGTGCTGAACCACTTCCGCGAGCACGAACCCAAAGGCGAATTTGTCATCGTCGTTGGAGGAGCGGAAAATAATAATTATGAAAAAACTAAAAAAGATAGAAAATGAAACAATCAACCACAAAAAACACAGTCTTCAATACGGCTAAAATCATGGGCGGACTGCTCGTTGCCCTCATTGTCGTAGCATGCAACAAAACGAATCAGCAGGAGGAGAACCCCTTACAGAAAACCGTCGACTCGCTCAAAGCCGTCAACGCAAGTCAAGCACAAGAACTTGATGAGTTCATGGGACTCGTAGACCAGGTGAACGAAGGATTCCGCATGATCAAGGAAGCGGAGGGACGCGTAGATATCCAGGACGGCAATATCGAAACGAACAAGCGTGAACAGATCGCAGAAAATATGCAGTTCATCCAGGAGACGATGGCGCAGAACAGACAACTCATCGAACAGATGAAAAGCAAGATTGCCAAGTCGGGCAACAAGCTGTCCAGCCTAAGCAAACAGGTGGAGATGCTCGAACAGCAACTCAACGACCAGCGAACCCGCGTGCAGGAACTGGAGGCACTGTTGGCTGAATCGCGTCAGCAAAACGAAATGATGGAGGAAGAAAACCTGCAGTTGCGCGTGGAAAAAACACAGGTGGTGGAGGAAAACGCACAACTCCAGACGGTCAACAACGAGCAAGACAAGGAACTCAACACCGCCTGGTTTGTCTTCGGCACAAAAGCAGAGCTCAAGGAACAAAGAATCATCGACAGCGGTGATGTGCTCAAGAACGGCAACTTCAACAAAGGATACTTCACAAAGATCGACATCCGCACCGACAAGGACATCGCGCTCTACTCCAAGAGTGCCAAGATGCTCACCAACCACCCCTCTGGCAGCTATGTGCTCGAGAAGGATGCCAATGGCCTCTACTCGCTCCACATCACCAATCCTCAGCAATTCTGGAGCATCAGCAAATACCTTGTAGTGCAGGTGAAATGAACCATGAGGGATGAGTCGTGAGTCGTGGGTCATGAGTCACCGTTTATATAATCAGCGCGTGTCACGCGCGCCTTTATCCACCCAAAAGCAGAACACACATTGAGAACAAGCAGAAGCAAACACTATAATTCGAGCCGCTCGAGCCTGCCCTTTGAGGACGGCATGACGGATGTGAAGTACAACAACATCATGTCGGAAGGCCCCGAGCGTGCCATCCTTGTCGGTCTCATCACACCACAGCAGGATGAACGCCGCACAAAGGAGTATCTTGACGAACTCGAGTTTCTCGCCGAGACGGCGGGAGCAGAAACCATCAAACGATTCACACAACGATTGGGCGGACCCAGTCAGGTGACCTATCTCGGAAAGGGAAAACTGGAGGAGATACGCCACTTCATCGACGACGAGGAGGACGCTGAACGAGAGGTGGACATGGTCATCTTCGACGACGAACTTTCGGCAAAGCAACTACGCAACATCGAAAGCGTGCTCAAGGTGAAGGTGCTCGACCGAACATCGCTCATCCTCGACATCTTTGCCATGCGCGCCCAAACAGCCAATGCCAAGACCCAGGTCGAACTGGCTCAATATCGCTACATGCTGCCCAGACTACAGCGTCTCTGGACCCACCTCGAACGACAAGGCGGCGGCTCCGGAGGCGGTGGCGGAAAGGGCACGGTGGGACTGCGTGGCCCTGGCGAGACACAGCTCGAGATGGACCGTCGCATCATCCTCAACCGTATGTCGCTGCTCAAACAACGACTAGCTGACATCGACCGACAAAAGACAACACAACGCGCCGGACGTGGACGCATGATACGTGTGGCACTCGTGGGCTACACCAACGTGGGCAAGTCGACACTCATGAACCTGCTTGCCAAGAGCGAAGTGTTTGCCGAGAACAAACTCTTTGCCACGCTCGACACTACGGTGCGCAAGGTCATCATCGACAATCTGCCTTTCCTGCTGAGCGACACGGTCGGATTCATACGAAAACTGCCACACGACCTCGTGGACTCCTTCAAGTCTACACTCGACGAGGTGCGCGAGGCTGACCTCCTCATTCACGTGGTGGACATCTCGCACCCTGACTTTGAAGACCAGATAAAAGTGGTGGAGAAGACGCTTGCCGACCTCGGATGTTCCGAACAGCCCACGATGCTCCTCTTCAACAAGCTCGATGCCTATCGTTGGGTGGAGAAGGAGGCGGATGACCTCACTCCTGCCACACGAGAAAATATCTCGCTCGATGAGTTGCAACGCACCTGGATGGCACGCATGGGTGGAGATTGCTTCTTTGTGTCGGCTACGCAACGCACCAACATCGACGAACTGAAAGCGCTTCTCTACAAGAAGGTGCGCGAGCTCCATGTCCAAAAATATCCCTACAACGACTTCCTCTACGACCACTACGAAGAAGAAACGGAATAGTCTCTACCCTATCCTGCGACCTCACGCAGAACAAAAAAAAAAAAACGCACTAACAAGATGAAGAAACTCCTTTTCCTCACCATGGCAGCCCTCCTCGCCACCGCATGCCAAAAGAAGGCAGACACCACCAACGCCCTCACCACTGAGAACACCACGCAAGACCCAAGCTCCGGAGAGAGCACATCACCTGCCAACTCACTCGATGCCCCCGCCGGTGCACCCATCGAGGTCAGTTTCACGGGCGGCATAGACCCAAAGAACTATACGCCGGAACAAGAAGCAACAGTCAGCATCAACAGGTTTCCCAACAACCTCAACGAATGGAAGGAACTACAAAAGCAGATTGGCAACAGACCAGAGGGTGCCGTCATGCTGCAGCTCGCTGCCTTCGAACTCTACTACCGCCACACCGAGGCTGGCACCGAAGCCATCAAACTGGGCAACGTGGAAAGCAACGTGAACAGCGTGCTGCGCATCATCTGCGATAAGTTTGGCAAGACACAATACAACGACCAGTTCATGCCCTACCTCATCGGCAGCTTCCTCGAAGGAGCAGAACCCACCAACGCCTACAACCCCAACAAGCCCTACACCATCCGCGTGCGTACTCATCCCGCTCACGACTATGAGCGCAGCGAGATGCTCAAGGGATACGTCCTCTACCTGCAGGTCTACAGTTCTGGCTACGACACGCCGTGGCGCGGTTGCGACGTCATCAAGCAGAAGGGCAACGAGTTCTACACGGTGAACAACTGTCCCTCCATGTACACTGGCTGCAAGGACATCGACTTCGAGTGTGATGATGAATACCACGGACTCGACTAACTCCCGACATCCATTCTTGACATGCAACGCGTAAGACCTAAGAAATTTCTCGGGCAACACTTCCTCACCGACCTCTCGGTGGCAAGTGATATCGCCGACACCGTTGATGCCTGCCCCAACCTGCCCGTGCTGGAGGTGGGACCGGGCATGGGTGTCATGACACAGTATCTCGTGCGCAAGAACCGTCCGCTCAAGGTTGTGGAGATTGACTTCGAGTCGGTGGAGTATCTGCGCAAAAACTTCCCGCAGCTTGAGGATTCCATCATCGAAGACGACTTCCTCAAAATGCACCTGGAACACACCTTTGCCTCACCCCAGGCAGAACAGCAAGACAACGCAGCATCCGAAGCAGAACAGCAAGCTTGCGCTACAGAATCGGCAGACAACGAGAAAGGCAACAGGACTTATGCTCCTGGTTCGTTTGTCCTCACGGGCAACTACCCCTATAATATCTCGTCGCAGATCTTCTTCAAGATGCTCGACTACAAGCACCTCATCCCATGCTGCACCGGCATGATACAGAAAGAGGTGGCTGAGCGCATTGCAGCAAAACCCGGAACAAAGGCTTATGGCATACTGAGTGTGCTCATCCAGGCTTGGTACTCTGTGGAGTATCTCTTCACCGTTCATGAGCACGTCTTCAATCCGCCTCCCAAGGTGAAGTCTGCTGTCATCCGCATGACGCGCAACGATGTCCAACAACTGGGGTGCGACGAATCGCTCTTCCGCCGCATCGTGAAGACTACCTTCAACCAACGACGCAAGACACTACGCAACAACATCCGACCTTTGCTTCAGGACATCAACAACCAACGCGAGCAACGACAACTGCCCGCTGTAGACTTTGCTCCGCTCTTGCAGGATGAGCTCTTCAACCTACGTCCCGAACAACTTTCTGTTGGTGACTTCATTGCCCTCACCCAACGCATAGATGCCTTGCTGTAAGTTAAGACGGAAGCAAGGCACAAAATAGCGGTTTAGAAACAGACGGAAGCAAAGCACGGCTTGGAAACAGACGGAAGCAAAGCACGGCTTGGAAACAGGCGGAAGCAAAACACAAAAGAAGAAAATCTGGATCACCGGCATAGGTGGATAAAAACAACAATGGGCGACGGAAATGGAAGTAAAATCCATATTCCGTCGCCCATTGCCACGTTGTCATCTCTTGAAGACGGCACGAATGACAAACCACAGGTGGGCACAAACGGTGGAGAAAATGCCATAGTGATGACACATGATGCGGAACCGCTCGCGCAGCGAACGAGTGTGGTTGTGGGTCGTCATGCCTTCGCTGAGATAGTCGGTGAGGACGAGATGTGTGTTGACAAAACGCATGTGGCGCTTCTCGGCTCGCTTCATGATGCGTATGCACCAATCGAAATCTGCCGAAAAGCGATAGCGCATGTCATAGCGAAGCTGCCGGGCAAGATCTGTGCGCACGAAGAACGACTGATGGCAGACGAGCATGCCACTCAGGAAGCAGCGGGAGTGGAGGCTCTCGGGAGCACGCAGACGTCGGTGGCGCAGAAAGTTCCCTTTGTCGTCGACGAGATCCGTCTCGCCATACACCACGGCGGGATTGGAGCCTCTGTGTTCCCACTCGATGGTCTTGACGAGCTGCTCTATGGTGTCGTCGGCGTGCAGCGTGTCGCCAGCATTGAGAAAGACGATATAGTCGCCTTCTGCCATGGTGAGCGATTTGTTCATCGCATCGTAGAGTCCACGGTCGGGTTCAGAAAGTATGCGAATGTTGTGCTGTGGCTGCTTATTGCGTTCCACATATTGTCGCACGAGCGACAACGTGCCATCCTGAGATACGGCATCGATGATGATATGTTCAATGCGCGGATATGACTGAGCCTCGACGCTGAACAAAGTGCGCTCCAACACCTTCTCCGCATTATAGGTTACGGTGACTATGGTGATGAGGGGATAGGTCTTTTTCATAATGCAGATATATATTGTCGCACCACGCGCTCCGGACTATAGGTTCGGGCAGCAAAACTGGCAGCGCGCGCCGCCAGGCGCCCGTGGTTAGCATCGGCAAGCACATAGCGGATGCCGTCTGCCAGACTCTGCGCATCACGTGGGGTTGCCAGGAAGCCATCCTCCAGGTGGTGTATCATCTCAGGGATGCCTCCTACGGCAAAAGCAACGCACGGTGTGCCCACTGACATGGCTTCAACGATGGTGTTCGGCAGGTTGTCCTGGAGAGACGGTGTGACAAAGACGTCGATGGCAGCATAGAGCAGTGCCATCTCGCATTCGTCGCTCATATAAGGCAAAGAGATGATGGGGATGCTGCTTGACTGCTGAAGTGCGGACTGCTTGCCCACCATGACGATGGTGTAGGCACTGCTCTCTTCCGGGTGCTGATCGGCGAGTATGCAACAAGCCTCCAAAAGATAGCGCACGCCCTTGCGCTCGTCGGTGACCTTGAGCGAAGAGAAGAGCAGCAGTTTGCGGTCGAGAGGCAGTCCGAAGCGCAATCGTGCTGCCTTGCTGTCCGTAGGACGAAAGACACTTTGGTCGATGGTGTTGGGAATGTGCACCACGCGGCACGGACTCATGCTGCCATTGACACGTTCGCTGTCCACACCACGCAGAAGGGCACTCTTGCGTGCCTCCTGACAGATCCACTCGCTGCACCCAATAAAGGTGATTCGGTTGATTTTTTGATAAAGCGACCGTTTGCGCTCGAAGATGCGCCAAGCGAGGTCGCGCTCGTGGGTTGACTGCATTTGCGGACAGTGGCTGCAATGTTCGGTGAAGCGGTTGCAATTGGCTGCGTAGTGACAGACAGCCGTGGTGGGCCACTGGTCGTGGAGCGTCCAGAGAACACGCTTCCCGCTGTCCAAGATGCGTTCGATGTCTTTGAGCGAAAGAAAGCCTTGGTTGACCCAATGCAGATGGATGACGTCTGCCCACCGAAACTCGGGGAGGCGGGTGATGTCTGTGCCCACGTTGGCGATGTCGACATCCCAGATGTGCTTCTTGCGAAAACGCTGGTGCATCCACACAACGAGTCGCTCCCACAGAAACTTCATCTTGAGCCAAGGCGAACGTGGCAATGCGGAGACGCAGAGGTGGTCCGACTGCTTGTCGCGCACCAACATGCGGGCCTTCACACCATTTGCGTTGAGGGCCTCCATTAGGCGACGCGCTGCGATGGCGGCGCCGCCCGTTTTCTCTGCAGTGTTAACAATGAGAATGTTCATACAATTCTTTCTCCCTCAAGCGTCCAAGGAGAGCGACAGATGCCCTTATGGGGCAATATGATTTCGGGCTTGTCTTCTCCGCCTTGGCGTATGCGTTTGCGCAACAACTCGAGGCAGCGCTCGTCTGTGTAGGTGTGGGGCACTTCGATGAACTCCATCGACCCGACAGTGCCCACCGCCTGAAAAGTATGCTGCGTTTGCACGAAGTACTGGCGCATCTCAGCCAATTTGGAAACCGTGCGGCGGTGCACAACCGTTCCGTATTCGTTGCGACCCGTGCGTATAAAGACATGTACGCGCACATCGCGCACTGCCAATTGTCCTGCCAGCCACTTCATGGCTTCGCCTGCGTGGTCGATGTCGTCACTCACAAAGAATGCTACGTGTTCTGTCTTGTTCTCCATGGCCACAAAGTTACGAAAAACTTTCGGCATAACGACAAACATGGAGGCAAAAAACGATGCTTGCTGCCTATTTCGTGTTTATTTCTTTGCAAGTGTCCTCACTTCTTCCTAACTTTGCGATGGAAAAAGCAGAACCCATGAACAAAGTAATCGCTGTGCTGCTGGCAGCCGGCAGCGGAAAGAGGATGGGCACGGAATGCCCCAAGCAGTTTCTCAAGGTGAAGGGCCGCACGGTGCTCGAATGGAGCATCAGCGCTTTCAGCCGGGTGCCGGCAGTGGACGAAATATTCATCGTGACGCGCGAAGACTTGCTCGACACGGTGAGTGCCCTCGTGCGCGCAGGTAATTATAATAAGGTAACGCGCGTGATGACGGGTGGCAAAGAGCGGTCGGACAGCAGCCTGGCTGCCATACGCGCTGCCGAAGCGCAAGGCGACGACCTGCGCTTGCTCATCCACGATGCCGTTCGCCCCCTGGTGTCGCAGCGCATCATCGAAGACTGCATCCGTGGGCTCGACGAGTATGAAGCTGTCGATGTAGCCATTTCCTCCACCGACACCATCATCGAGGTAGACGAAGAGGGCATCATTCGTCGCACGCCCGAACGCCACTTGTTGCGCAACGTGCAGACGCCCCAGGGATTTCGCCTCGCCACCATTCGCAGAGCCTACGAGCGAGCCATGCTCGACCCCGACTTCCGCGCCACCGACGACTGTGGCGTGGTCTTTCGCTACCTACCCGGCATTGCCATCAAGGTGATAGAAGGCGACCCGACAAACATAAAGATCACCTTTCCGCAAGACCTGGAAATGATGGCGGCACGCCTGTAGCGGAGCCCTCGTGGCTCAGTCCAGCAACGGAGCCGTTTCTGGATTTTTCTTTTTGCGAGCGATCATCCAATTGGAAGGTCGCGCA
The DNA here is from genome assembly GCA_018065005.1 of Candidatus Physcousia equi. Classification (GTDB taxonomy): domain Bacteria; phylum Bacteroidota; class Bacteroidia; order Bacteroidales; family Bacteroidaceae; genus Physcousia; species Physcousia equi. Next base: position 5,840 of record JAGHUD010000065.1, on the reverse strand, counting down.
TAGCCGATATGGAAGGGAAGCGGTTTGACCGTGGGCTCCACCGCGTAGATGTGCTCCAGGTCGGGCTGATAGGTGTCTGCATCAAAGCAGGCACGAGGCTTGACATACTCGCCATAGAGTGAGAGCATCCACAGACGATGGTCGAAGCAGCGATAGGGAATGCCCGAATCATCCTGAAGGATGGCAATGGAATGGTCGAGAATGAGCTGACGGATGGCTCCGAAGGTGTCGTCGTGACGCAAGATGTAGGATGCAGCCTTCAAAAGGGTGGCTGCACGATGCTTAGGCAGTGTGGTGGCGATGTAGTTCTGGAGCAAAGGGTCGAGTGCGCTCGTAGAGAGGTCGGCAGAGAGGTAGAAGAGACGCTGAAGCCGAGAGCTTCCGCAGCGGCGAAATTGCAGTTCTACGAGGTTGGTCTGCATGGTGTCGGCTTTGATGCTGCCATCTTGGGTGAACGAACAATTTGTAGCGGACACCAGTTCGCAATCGCTCAGTGCCATAAGTTGTGTGATGACGGGCACCATGCCCTGTATCTCCTCACGCTGCAATTGTCCCTTCATGTTCTTGGTGACGAAGAAGCCACTCTGGAAATAGGGGCGCAGAACGGAACGGCAGGCTTCGAGTCTGCGCACGTCGGGAACAGACTGGCGGATGGGCGTCCCGGCGGGTTCAAGGCCAACAAGGAAATAGGTGTCGGCATCGGGAAAGAACGCAAAAGGAAAGATGAAGTCTGCCCCTGCACAGGGATAGAAGACATAGTCAATGATTTCGCGGGCGTCGCTCGCTTCACGCTTCATGAGACTGTCGATGGGGTGGAGGAACGACTCTCTTGCCTCGGCAAGCAGTGCCCCCATCTGTGCGGCGTGTTTCTGCCACGCGAGGGAGTCGGCTGCTGACATGGCTGTGCCTTCGCAGTCCACACCTGCATAGAAGCGTGCTGCGCTGTTTAGCGCGGAGTCGGCCTCTACGGGAGCAGAAGAAGGAGGCGTGAGGGTGGTCAGAGAATCGCTGGAAGCTGCCTTCTCTTGCTTTCCGCTCTTGGAGCAAGACAGCAGGCAGCAGGCAAGAAGAAGGAGAAGGAGGAGAGACTTGGGCATGGAGTGAGATGACATGTGAGGAAAATGAGAAAAACGAGGGATGAGAGAGAAGATAGAAGAAAGGATAAAGAGAAGAAAGGAAAGTGAAGGATGAGAGAGAGGGGGGGATACAAGTTTGGGAAGCCGTCGGCTTGCGACGACTTCCCAAGATTAGGTAGTCTGTGTGTTAGAGGATGGTGCAACCGGTACAAGGCTTGAGCTGCTTGAAGAAGTCATTGCCCTTGTCGTCCACGAGGATGAAGGCGGGGAAGTTCTCCACCTCAATCTTCCAGATGGCTTCCATGCCCAGTTCGGGATACTCTACACACTCGATGCTCTTGATGCTGCTCTGCGAGAGCACGGCAGCCACGCCGCCGATGGTGCCGAGATAGAAACCACCATGCTTCTTGCACGCATCGGTGACGCACTGTGCGCGGTTGCCCTTGGCAATCATGACAAGCGAACCACCGTTGGCCTGGAACTCGTCCACATAGGGGTCCATGCGGCCAGCCGTTGTGGGACCCATGGAACCGCAAGGATAGCCTTCGGGCGTCTTAGCCGGTCCGGCATAGAGCACGGGATAGTCCTTGAAATACTGAGGCATACCTTCGCCAGCATCCAGGCGTGCCTTGAGTTTGGCGTGCGCGATGTCGCGCGCCACGATGATGGTTCCCTTGAGGTTGACACGGGTGCTGACGGGATATTTGGAGAGTTCGGCACGAACGGCATCGATGCCTTGATTGAGGTCGATTTCGATGCTCTTGTCGCCTTCTCCTGCCTTTGCATAGGCAGCAGGGATGAGTTCGGCGGGGTTCGCATCCATCTTCTCAATCCAGATGCCGTCTTCGTTAATCTTTGCCTTGATGTTGCGGTCGGCAGAACAGCTGACACCCATGCCCACGGGCAGAGAAGCACCGTGGCGGGGCAGACGGATAACTCGGATGTCGTGTGCCAGATACTTGCCGCCGAATTGTGCACCAAGACCGATGCGGTAGACCTCCTTCAGCAGTTTCTCCTCGAGGTCGAGGTCGCGGAAGGCACGTCCTGTCTCGTCGCCCGTGGTGGGCAGAGAGTCATAGTACTTGATGCTGCCGAGCTTGACGGTCAAGAGGTTCTTCTCGGCGCTGGTGCCACCAATCACCACACAGATGTGGTAGGGAGGACAAGCCGCTGTGCCGAAATGTTTGATCTCCTCCACGAGCCAGGGCAACAGGGTGCTCTCGTTCTGGATGAGCGCCTTAGTCATGGGGTAGAAATAGGTCTTGTTGGCAGAACCGCCTCCCTTGGCCACGCAGATGAACTTATACTCGGCGCCCTCTGTAGCCTCGATGTCAATCTGTGCGGGCAGGTTGCACTTGGTGTTCACCTCGTCATACATCGTCAGAGGAGCATTCTGCGAATAGCGCAGGTTGTCCTCGGTGTAGGTGTTGTAGACACCGCGGGAGAGTGCCTCTTCGTCCTCAAAGCCGGTCCACACCTGTTGTCCCTTCTCGGCATGAATGATGGCGGTGCCCGTGTCCTGGCAGAAAGGCAGCACGCCCTTGGCTGCGGTCTCGGCATTGCGGAGGAACTGGAGGGCTACGTACTTGTCGTTCTCCGTAGCCTCGGGATCGCGCAGAATCTTGGCCACCTGCAGGTTGTGCTCGCGACGCAACATGAACTCCACGTCGTGGAAACATTGCTGCGAGAGCTTGGTCAGCGCCTCGGGAGTCACCTTGAGGATCTTATGACCCTCGAACTCGCTGACGGAGACTCCCTCCTTGGTCAGCAGATAATACTCAGTCTTGTCCTCGCCCATCTGGAACATGGGTGCATACTTGAATTCTACGTTTGCCATATAGCGTGATAATTAAAATAAACGTCCATTAAACACATGCATGCAAAGTTAATGAAAATTCCCGATATTCCCCGCTCCCCTCCATCATTATTTTAGCGAAATACGCAAAATACACCTCCAAGGCACAAAATCCTCCGTTTTTTTAGTGACTTATATAAAAATAATGTGTAACTTTGCTAACAAAGAGAAATCCTTTATGGGCTAAATATTTGAATGCTCTGGATTCATAATTCGTATGAATACTCCATTGATACTAAAAATCACAGATGCCCGTTACGAGCATGACCTTGTGCTTCGACTTACATTCAACAATGGCGAGGTGAAGTTCTGCGACTTCCTGCCTTTGGCACAAAAAGGCATCTGCACCAAGTTGCAGAACATGGAGTATTTCCGCAACTTCCGTCTCGACCCTTTCACAGTAGATTGGAACAACGAGATTGGCTTTGCTCCCGAATTTCTGTTGCAGCATTCGCAGACAACAATTTGAATAAATAACATAAAGTCAAACCCACAAAAACGAAGAAAGGAAAACAGAAGTCTTCGCCCCTATACCTTATTAATATAATACAGGACAGGCACGCAGACGACACGAAACAGACAGCACAAACGATTATTTGGTGAGACCCACGTCTCAGCCACTTCCACAGTGATGAGTGCGCTCGACTCGCAGAGACGCTTGCCTGAGCAAGAACGGTTCAGCTCTGCCATCATGGCTAAATGAACCACAATTAACAAACCCAAGGAAGCGACAACCAAATTCGATACATAACATATACATGAGCTTTCGCTCTTGTTCTCTTATCGTAAAACCGCCAATTTGAAGATAGCCGAGAATAAGTCAGTGAATGGCTCACGTCCCGTATAGGGGCGTGACCTTTCGTCCTACTTATTAGGCTATAGGCGCTTGGCGGTGCCCACGATAAGAATAAGTGATCGGACAGGGTTACGCCCCTTCTTTTATTCTATTGATTATGAGATTCAGGAATCTTTATATCTATCTTGCATTTTCCTCTGCGGTCCTTTGCGCTTGTGGACCTTCAAAGGAAGAGAGGGCCAGGCAAGAAAGAGCTGAACAAGAAAGAATTGAAGCCTTGGCAAAGCAGAAAGCCGACTCCATACTAAGGGTGGAGCAGGAAAAGCGTGAAGAACAAGAACGGATAGAACGATTAGAGAAAGAAGCAACAGAGCGTGAAGCAAGAGAAAAACAGGAAGCTGTACGCCCTTCTGGTAATTCACTCAGAGATCGCGAAATGCGTTTCTATTATGACCAAGGATACGACTTCGGTTCTCACCCTACTTTTTCAGGAATGAACGACGAATGGATGTGCAAAGCATTCTTATATGTTGTGTCCCAACATGATATGTCCCATGCTGACAACGAAACGCTATTGAGGTCATTTATGTCGGGAGTTGCCCAAGGAAGAAAAGAACTAAAAGATTTACAAACTTATTAAACCACTAATGTTATGAAAAAGGTATTTTATATTGCACTGACCATTTGTATGGCAGTTTTCGTGTCGTGTACTCAACAGAAGGGTGGTCCTTCAGAACAGGAAATTCAAGATCGTATTGATGCTGCAGTGAAGGATGCGCTGGCAGAACAAGCATCGACTGCAAGTGCATCAGTTACCAGTTCGTCATTCTCGTCTGACTATTCATCTGCGTCTGATTCATACACGAGTTCTTCGTCGTCCGAGAGCAAGCCTAACAGTTCCTCACCTGTTGGCGAATACAGATTCAGCGATGACTATAATAATTACACCTTAACCATCAATGCTGACGAGACATCCCAGATTGTAGGTAATGGACAAACCTATTATGGTTCGTGGTCAGAATGGTGTGGTATTGCATATTGGGTGCAGAACTCGGAGAGTCTTTATCTGTTTGTGAATGGGAAAAAGCAATATTGCTCTCCTATGATTGACCTCTCTTTGGAGTGGTTATATTTAGACTCTAGTCCTTTGAAAGCAAAGGATCCAAACAAACGAGTTAAACTGACACGCGTTAAATGATTAAGTTAACCGTTAACCACATGAATTACACTATGAGAATAAGATTATTTCTAACAGCAGTCGCCATGCTATTTGTATGCCAAGGCGTGTCTGCACAGTCTGGTAACAACACGCCTTCCCCCTATAGCTATCATGTGAGCAGACATCCATCTCACTGCAGTACAGATTACGAATTCGGAGGTTCTTTCTATGGTGGTTTGATGATGTCCCAAACCAGTGGAAGCATTGCCGGAGACCATTGCCTTGGTGGACTTAATATAGGTGTCAAACTGACCAATATGTGGGGATATACTTGTCAGCCCGTCAAGTTCGAGTTGAATGCATACGTTGACATTAAGGCAGCCACCTATCTCAGCACCTCAGATGACAGCGATGGCAGTTTTACACTTGGTGACACGCCTACCGTTAATGAGGATTACACAGATTATGCAGCTCAACTTAGCATTACTCCAGGAATCAAATGGGGACGTTTCAGCATTGATTGCGGCCCGTACATTGCATACGCAGCCTATACGGACGATATAGATTTAGAGGAATTTGGAGAAATCTTCAGTTCTCCAAAGGTGTCGGGTTTTGATTTCGGCATACGAATGGGAGCGGCAGTTCACTTTGAAAAGATTCAGATTGGGTTACACTATGACATAGGAATCACCGATCACGATAAGAGGTTCAAGAAGAACGACTTGATGCTAACCATCGGTTCACAGTTTTAGACGAATTTAATTAATCTCAGTAAAAGAAGTGAAAATCATGAAGAATATACTATACGCATTCCTGGTATTATCGTTAATGCTTCAGTCTTGCTCACATATAGTTAGTCGTCCCTTGACAAGTTGTTAAATAATTGTAATTCAACAAAATAGTCATTATAAAATTTGCATATATCTACAAAGTTTCGTATCTTTGCACTATAAA
>JAGHUD010000006.1 GCA_018065005.1 Candidatus Physcousia equi | reverse complement strand
CCGACACGAAAGCGGAAAAACTGAAGATTTTTTTGTTGGCCGCACGGAACAAAAGAATTTCTGCTGCAGAAACTAAAAATTTCTGCTGCAGAAACCGACAGTTTCTGCTGCAGAAACTGAAAAGTTCTGCTGCAGAAACTGAACAAGAGGTCGGGAATGAGCGATCGTCTGCGAAAAAGGAAAACCTTCCCCCATGCGCCATCGCCCGACCGCTTTGGGCTATATGGGTGCTTGACGTGCTACACCTCTCGACGCTCGAGGAGCACGACGTTCTCCACATGCTGCGTGTGCGGAAACATATCGACCGGTTGGATGCGAACCACACGATACTGCTCATCCAAAAGAGACAAGTCACGGGCTTGGGTTGCGGGGTTGCAACTCACATACACAATTCTGTCGGGCGACGCAAAGAGGATGGTGTCGACCACATCCTGATGCATGCCTGCGCGTGGGGGGTCGGTGATGATCACATCGGGGCGCCCATGCTGCTCAATGAAGGATCGGTTGAGGATGTCCTTCATGTCGCCCGCATAGAAAAGCGTATTGTTGATCTCATTGATCTGGCTATTGACCTTCGCGTCCTCAATGGCTTCAGGCACATACTCAATGCCGATCACCTGGCGCGCTTGCTTAGCCACAAAGTTCGCTATCGTGCCCGTGCCGGTGTAAAGGTCGTAGACCAACTCTTTGCCCGTCAGACCCGCAAACTCGCGCGCCACCTTATACAACTCGTAGGCCTGCTCCGTGTTGGTCTGATAGAAAGATTTGGGTCCCACCTTGAAGCACAGCCCTTCCATGAGCTCGAAGATGTGGTCCGGACCAAAGTATGTTTTCACATCCAAATCGCCGAAGGTGTCGTTGGGCTTTGGGTTGTAGACATACATGAGCGAACTGATCTGGGGAAAAGCAGCATGCAAATCGGCAAGAAACTGCTCTGCTGTGGCATCGTCAAACTGGTGGGCATGCTTCACCTCTTCTGCTATCGCCTCGCGATTGGCGGGGATGGGCTCCTTGGGACCAAACTGCACCACCACCATCCATTCGCCTGAGAGCGAATTGCGCATCACAATGCCGCGCAGCAAACCATGCTGCGCACGCAAATCGTAGAACGTGAGTTGCTTCTCGCGTGCGTATCTATAAATATAGTTGCGAATCTCATCGTTGAGCGGATCCATCAACTTGCAGCTCTCTATGGGCAACACCTTGTCGAAAGCACCCGAGATGTGGAAACCAATGCCTGGCTCAAAGGGAACGCCGGCCTTCATCTGCTCCTCGGTGAGCCACTGCTTGTTGCTGCAACCAAAATCGAGCTTGTTGCGGTATTCGCGCGTTTTCTTCGAACCCATGATGGGCTGGCACTCAGGCAATTCCACCTTCGCTATACGCCGAAGGTTGTCCATCACCTGACGTTGCTTCCACTTGATCTGCTCCGCATAGGGCAGACACTGCCACTTGCAACCGCCACACACACCAAAGTGCGGACAAAAGGGAACCGATCGCAAAGCACTCGGCCGAACGATGCGAACGGCTTTGGCTTCGGCATAGTGGTGCTTCTTCTTAGTAAGCTGCAAATCAACCACGTCGCCAGGAACAACAAATGGCACGAAAACAACCAAGTCGTCCACACGCACCAACGCCTTGCCCTCAGCAGCGACATCCGTTATCTCTACACCCTCCAGGAGGGGGAGCTCCTTCTTTCTTCTTGACATAAAAAAGATTCTTTCCGTTAAACTTCGTGCAAAAATACAAAGATTTTTTGAAAAAAAAGGGGATTGATTTTGTTAATTTAAAAAAAAGATATAACTTTGCTCATGTAGAGATATCTAATACTAAATTAATAAACGATTTTTAACATTATGAGCCAAACAAAAAGAGTCTACACCTTCGGCAACGGACAAGCCGAAGGAAATGCCCAAATGCGAGAAGTGTTGGGCGGTAAGGGTGCAAACCTGGCTGAAATGAACCACATCGGTGTGCCCGTACCTCCCGGATTCACCATCACCACCGACACCAGCAACGAATACTACGAAGTAGGTCAGGACAAAATCGTTGAACTCCTCACAGCTGAGGTGGACGCCGCCGTGGCACACACCGAGGCGCTCATGAATTGCAAATTTGGCGACCCGAAGAACCCTCTTCTCGTCAGCGTGCGTTCTGGTGCACGAGCATCCATGCCTGGCATGATGGACACCATCCTCAACCTCGGACTGAACGATGAGGTGGCTGCCGGCATGTGCGAAAAAACGGGCAACCCGCATTTCGTCTACGACAGCTACCGCCGTTTCGTACAGATGTATGGCGACGTGGTGCTCGGCATGAAGCCCGTCAATAAGGAAGACATCGACCCCTTCGAAGCCATCATCGAAAAAGTTAAGGAGGAGCAGGGCGTCACTCTCGACAAGGACCTCAGCGTGGAATCACTGCAAAAACTCGTACAACTCTTCAAGGCTGCCATCAAAGAGCAGACCGGAAGCGACTTCCCCACAGACCCCAAAGAACAGCTTTGGGGCGCCATCTGCGCTGTGTTCCGCAGCTGGATGAACGAGCGCGCCATCCTCTACCGCAAGATGGAAGGCATACCCGATGAATGGGGCACTGCTGTCTCCGTCATGGCCATGGTATTCGGCAACATGGGCGACACCTCTGCCACTGGCGTATGCTTCAGCCGCGATGCAGGTAATGGTGAGAACCTCTTCAATGGCGAGTACCTCATCAACGCTCAGGGCGAGGACGTTGTTGCTGGTATCCGCACCCCTCAGCAGATCACCAAAATCGGTTCTCAGCGCTGGGCAGAGCGCGCTGGCATCTCCGAGGAAGAGCGCGCTGCCAAGTATCCCTCTATGGAAGAGGCTATGCCCGAACTCTATAAAGAACTCGACGCACTCCAGGATAAGCTCGAAAAGCACTACCACGACATGCAGGATATGGAGTTCACCGTGCAGGAAGGAAAACTCTGGTTCCTCCAAACACGCAACGGTAAGCGCACCGGCACGGCAATGGTCAAGATTGCCATGGACCTCCTCCACGAAGGCATGATCGACGAAAAGACCGCCATCATGCGCTGCGAACCACAGAAACTCGACGAACTCCTCCACCCCGTCTTCGACAAACTGGCGCTCTCTAAGGCTAAGGTCATCACACAGGGTCTGCCCGCCAGCCCCGGCGCTGCATGCGGACAAATCGTCTTCCACGCCGACGACGCCGAAGCATGGCACGCTGATGGTCACAAGGTCATCATGGTCCGCATCGAGACCTCACCCGAAGACCTCGCCGGTATGTCAGCTGCTGAAGGTATCCTCACAGCTCGTGGTGGTATGACCTCTCACGCTGCCGTAGTGGCTCGTGGTATGGGTAAGTGCTGCGTCAGCGGTGCAGGTGCCATCAGTGTGGACTACAAAACCAAGACCGTAGAAATTGACGGCGTTGTGTACAAGGAAGGTGACTATATCTCACTCAACGGTACCACCGGACAGGTATTCGCTGGCGAAATCGCTACTAAGGCTGCTGAACTCAGCGGAGACTTCAAGGAACTCATGGACCTCTGCGACAAGTACACGAAGATGGAAGTGCGTACCAACGCCGACACTCCTCACGATGCTCAGGTAGCTCGCGACTTCGGCGCTAAGGGTATCGGTCTGACCCGTACCGAGCACATGTTCTTCGACGGACAGAAAATCATCGCCATGCGCGAAATGATCCTCGCCGACAGCGTCGAAGGCCGTGAAAAGGCTCTCGCCAAACTGCTCCCCTACCAGAAGGCAGACTTCTACGGCATCCTCAAGGCTATGGATGGACTCCACGTCAACATCCGTCTCCTCGATCCCCCATTGCACGAGTTCGTTCCCCACGATGAAGCAGGTCAGAAGACTATGGCTGAGGAAATGGGCGTTAGCGTTGAAGAAATCAAAAAACGCGTACACTCACTCGCAGAAAACAACCCCATGCTCGGTCACCGCGGTTGCCGTCTCGGCATCACCTTCCCCGAAATCACAGCCATGCAGACACGCGCCATCCTCGGCGCTGCTTGCCAGCTCAAGAAGGAAGGATTTGATCCCCACCCAGAAATCATGGTGCCCCTCATCGGTATCCTCTACGAGCTCAAGCAGCAGAAGGAAATCATCAAAAAGGTGGCAGAAGAGGTCTTCCAAGAAGAAGGCGTACGCATCGAATTTGAAATCGGTACCATGATCGAGATTCCTCGTGCTGCCCTCACAGCAGACCGCATCGCCACCGAGGCTGAGTACTTCTCATTCGGCACGAACGACCTCACCCAGATGACCTTCGGCTACTCACGCGACGACATCGCAAGTTTCCTCCCCGCATATCTCGAGAAGAAGATCCTGAAGGTAGACCCCTTCCAGGTTCTCGACCAGAACGGTGTTGGTCAACTCATCAAGACCGCTGTAGAAAAGGGTCGCGGCATTCGTCCAGGCATGCGCACAGGTATCTGTGGTGAGCACGGTGGTGAACCCAGCTCAGTGAAGTTCTGTGCAAAGGTTGGCATGAACTACGCTTCTTGCTCACCCTTCCGTGTGCCCATTGCACGCCTCGCCGCCGCGCAGGCTGCGGTTGAAGAATAAACGACTGAATGCTGATAATTAGTGAAATACGAGGCAAGAGTTTGGAAAACAGACTCTTGCCTCGGTTCTTTTTG
>JAGHUD010000076.1 GCA_018065005.1 Candidatus Physcousia equi | reverse complement strand
GCGCTGTGGTCGTTTCCGGAACTCCAAATCCACAGCGCGGTGGATGCTAGGGGGCATTGTGTGGGGATGTTTGGAGCTGTCTGAGGCAGCGTGTTTGACGTCGGTGGGGCGTTGTCCTCCGTTTTCTTTTTCCGTTAAAGTGATGCAAATATAATACATTTCTTTTAGAATTGCATAAAAATGGAAGAAAAATATACGTTATTTCGTAAAGTTTTCGTAAATTTGCCAAAAGTTTAAACTCAAAAAGCGTTTTTGCAGTCAATTCGTTTACTCTTTTTCCCCGCTTTCGCCCTCAAGAGGAGGCTGAAAGGTGGGAAAGGTCGGAGGCTGCAGCCCTGCTTCAGCAACTATGATGAAAAAGATTCTACTCTGCATGGCACTGTGCGTTCCTTTCTTCGTTCAGGCACAGGAAAAGGGCATTGCCTATGCACAAATGAAATTGTGGGATAAGCATCTTCGTTTTCCGAAGATCAACGAGATTGAGTTCAAGGGAACCGAAGACCCCTTGGCAAGCTATGATGCGATATATGGTCATGGTGTGATGTGGGAAGGTGACTACGTCGGCTTCCGTATCTCCATGGACCATCGCCAAACGGTTGGCGTCTATGGCAAGAAACGCGCACAGCTGGAGCTCGACCGCACGCATTTCAGCAACAGTGCCGAATGGCTTGAGAACGGTTACGGACGCGACATCCTCTGCGTTGGCGAGAGCGTTGGCGCAGGCTCATTCCGCGGTTGCCGCGACGGTCAGCCTTGTTTCATCGACACGGTGCGGGCGCGCGGTCAGCGCATCATCAATGCGGGTCCGAAGGCGGTCATCGTGGAGATGTGGGATCAGGATTGGCAAATCAATGGCAAGAAGGTGCAGATGCGCCAATCATATACCTTGTTGCCCGGCCACAGAGATGTGCAGGTGGACGTATATCTCGAAGGAGCAACCGACAAGGATCGCTTCTTCACTGGGGCGCAAAAGTTTGAAAACAAAACAAGCGTCAAATCCGACAAACTGAAGACCGCCGACGGACAGAAGGGACTCTGTGTGGCGACTTGGGGCAGTAACGTGCCCGACAAGAATGCACCGGAACTGGAGGAGGCGCTGGGCATCGCAGTCTTCGTGCCCAACGAGTTTGTGGCAGATGCCAAAATCAAGGAAACGGATACTGACTACCTCATTTCTCTTCATCCCGTCAAAGGCCATATCCGCTACCACATCGTAGCGTGTGCGGATATGCAAGAAGAGGGCGGCTGGCATAAAGACAAGGAATGGTTCAGCTGGATTTGGAAGAAACTGGAACTGCCCAAACAGAAGAAGTAGGCACAAGAAGGCATGGCGCAAGCAGAGGACTGCACCAAGGGCAAGTTCGCCGCAAACCTCTTGTCTCAACGCCTATGCGGTTGAGTCCCCCGATACGTTTGCTCCCGCACGTTTCACGCACGCTTATTTGCTATCCCCCGATACGTTTGCTTCCGCACGTTTATTTGTCCTCCCACGATACGCACGAACAACAACACAGATGAAAGAAGAACGATATTTCTACACTCCGCAGCCCGAGCGTGGAGAGTTGCCGCAAGAGGAGGCGAAGCACGCACTGCGTGTCTTGCGCATGGGTATCGGTGACGAAATCAAGCTCATGGATGGCAAGGGCGCCTACTATCGTGCTGTGATCACGGCTGCAACGGGGCATCGTTGTCTGTATGCCATCAACGAGCAACTGCTGCAAGAGCGAGCCTGGAACGGACGCATCCATTTGGCGATGGCACCGACGAAACTCAACGACCGCACTGAATGGTTTGCCGAGAAAGCCACAGAAATCGGGTTCGACCGCTTGTCGTTTATCGACTGCCAGTACAGCGAGCGTCGCAACATAAAGAACGAACGCATCGACAAGATTCTCATCGCTGCCATGAAGCAGAGCCACAAAGCATGGAAGCCCGAACTGGATGAGATGATGCCCTTCCGCAAGTTTGTCGAAGAGGTGCAGGGCGTTGCGCAAAAGTTCATCTGCCATTGCTATGAGGAGGAAGACATACAGCAAGGCACAGCAGCACAACAACCTGTCTCCAAGCCCCACCTGAAGGACGTGCTGAAAGAGGGAGATGCCCTCGTGCTTATTGGTCCGGAAGGCGATTTCAGCGTGGAGGAGGTGCGACTGGCAGAACGTCTCGGCTTTCGATCCGTCTCGTTGGGAAAGAGCAGGCTTCGCACAGAGACAGCAGCGCTCGTAGCTGTTCACCTCATGCACCTTGCCAACGAAGTGGGATAGACACATACGCCTCTGCGCATACAATCAGCTGCCCCAAAGCACTCGACTTGCTCCCCCAGAGCATTCAATTAACTTTCCCTTCGTGCATTCAAATAAGCAGTGCCTCCACGCATTCCATAAGTTATCCTTTAGAGAATACAATTAGCAAAAGACAATATTCAAAAATATCCTTTAGAGAATTCAATTACCAAAAGACAATATTCAAAACAAGAAGTATGAACAAGAAAAGATGGATTATCACAGCGGCGATTGCCGTTGTAGTTGTAGCAGTCATCGTTGTTTGTTTCCTTTGCTGCGGTCGTAAGAACCATTCTTATTGCAGCGTAGTACCCAAGGATGCCAAGGCACTTGCACGTGTCGACGTGACTGGGTTTATGAAGAAGCATCACATTGACCTGGAGGATGTCTTGGGAGCTGGAGAATTGTTCATCCAGAACAGCGGCATCGACGTTGAACTCCCCTTCTACGTATTCGTCACGCCCAAAGAGGCAACCGGCGTGGTGCTTCCCGTTAAGGACAGTGGCAAACTGAAGACCATGCTCAGCACCTATGGCGAGATGCTCAACATCAAGCTTAGCGAGAAACAGGGCTACAACTGGATGGAGATGGGCGATGCGATTGGATGTTTCGACAACACCCGAATGCTCATCCTGATGGGAGGCGGTATGAATGCCCGTAAGATTCTCCTTACCCTCATGGAACAGAACGAAGAGGAATCCATCATGGGCACAACGCTCTACAGCAATGTGGAGAAACTCGACAAGCCCTTGGCCATGGTGCTGCCCTTGGAAGAATCTCTGACCAAAGGCAAAACTTTGGTGGGTAATGGAGTCGACATCAAGCCTGAGTGTCTGGATGCCGACGTAGCCGTCACATTCGACATTCAAGGTTCTGAAGCGATCTTCGCCATAGACTTAGTGCTCAATACAGAAGAGATGAAAAACTACATCTACATCGCCGAGCATGAAGATAAACTCAAGAAGATTGATGGCACCTTCGTGGCACAAGGTATGAGCCATCCGCTCGTTTGGGGATCACTGAGTTTCGACGGTTCGAAGATCACACCGGAAATGCTCGAAAGTATCAAAGCGATTAAAGAACTCGCCGACATAGCGGGTCTGGACAAGGCGCTGACATCCTTGCGCGGCGACATCTCCTTCTCCTACGGCGACGACAAGGTGCTCGTTCAGGCCAACGTGGCTGACAATCATCTGCTTGCTCTCGCCGACAATGTGAAAGCCCTCACGGGAGGACAACTGGAGGCAACGAAACTGACCAACAACACCTATTGCATCGGCAAAGGTGACGAGCCCATCTTCATCGGACAAAAGGATAACACCTTCTACGTCAGCAACTCGGGAGAGATGAATGCCTTGGTGGGCAAAAAGGCGGAATCGTCGCTGGTGAGCAAGCTCGGCGACATCAAAGAATGCTATTTCTATGTTTCGTGCGACGTCCAGCAATTGCTCGCCGTGATGCAGAAGGCAGACCCCAACATGAAGAGTTCGCTGCTCCTCATGGGCTCGCGCCTCAAGGAGCTCGACCAGCTCACGCTGCGTTGCCCTGAGCTCACCCATGCGGAATTGGTGCTCAGTGTGAAGGACGGAGCAGATTTTGTGGAAAAGATGTTCAAGTAAGTCCCGCGACATACAAATGCGATGGAAAGAATACGACTGAACAACGTCCTGCCCAACGTCTTTGCTACGCGCACTGACATCTCCAGCGAGATATGGAAATCGGAGGTCACCTTCGAGCGCAACCAACTCTATCTCGTCGAGGCAAGCAGCGGCACCGGCAAGAGTTCTATGTGCAGCTACATCATCGGATATCGTCATGACTACAGTGGAAGGATTTGCTTCGACGAGGAAGACGTGCGAGCGTTCTCAACGTCGCGCTGGACACACTTGCGCCAGCGTTCGCTCAGCCATGTGTTTCAGGAGCTACGCCTTTTCCCCGAACTCACAGCCCTGGAGAATGTGCTCATCAAGAATCAACTCACGGGCTTCAAGTCAAGAGAAGACATCCTAAGGTGGTTCGAAGCCTTTGGCATTCCCGACAAGGCAGACCAAAAGGTGGGGAAGATGAGTTTCGGACAGCAGCAGAGAGTGGCGATGATGCGCGCCTTGGTGCAGCCGTTTGACTTCTTGCTTGTGGACGAACCTATCAGCCATCTGGACGACGCCAACTCCCAGATTATGGCAGACATCATGATGGAAGAGGCACACCAGCAGGGAGCCGGAGTCATCGTGACGAGCATAGGCAAGCACATGAGTATCCCCTACGATCGCATACTTCATCTCTAACTATCCACAACCTTACACTATCCATACAATGCATCTCGTCTGGAAACTCCTTCGTCAGCACGTCAGCATCGGGCAACTCGTGGGCTTCTTCTTTGCCAACCTCTTGGGCATGCTCATCGTGTTGCTCTCCATACAGTTCTATCAAGACGTCAAGCCTGCCTTCTCGCAGGAAGACAGTTTCATCAAGAATGACTATCTCATCGTTTCGAAGTCGATCAGTATGGTGGGTGGACTCACCGGACAGTCTACCAGCTTCAGCGAAGCGGAGATTGCCGACATCGAAGCGCAGCCCTTCTCGAAAGGTGTTGGGTGTTTCACTGCCACGCAATACCATGTGTATGCCTCCGTCGGTGTTTCCGGTGGACAAGGAATGAGCACCGACATGTTCTTCGAATCCGTACCTGCCGACTTCATCGACCTCAAGAGCGACGCATGGCGGTTCAGCGAGGAGGAGGGCATCGTCCCCATTATTCTGCCGCGTAGCTATTTGGCCATCTACAATTTCGGTTTTGCACCCAGCCAGTCCCTTCCGAAGATCACCGAAGACGTGGCGGGCATGGTCAAGATGCGCATCGTCATGCGTGGCAACGGACAAGAGGCTGTCGTGAGCGGAAGGGTGGTAGGTTTCACCAACCGCATCAACACCATTCTTGCGCCCGAGGAGTTCATTCGTTGGAGCAACGCACGCTTTGCCCCCAACGAGGATGCGTCGCCCACGCGACTTATTGTACGGGTGGCGAATCCTGCCGACGAACACATCATGGAGTACTTCAGTGAGCAAGGATATGAGATAGCCGACGACAAGCTCGATGCCGGAAAGACCATGTTCTTCCTGCGCATCGTCAGCGCCATTGTCATGGCCATTGGTTTGCTCATCAGTCTGTTGTCGTTCTACATCCTCATGCTCAGCATCTATCTGCTGGTGCAGAAGAACACGCAGAAGCTTCAGAACCTCTTGCTCATCGGCTATTCACCCATGAGCGTCTGCCTGCCCTATCAGCTGCTCACGCTCGGCATGAACGCCCTTGTGCTCCTCATTGCCATCCTGCTTCTGAGTCTGGTGCGCAGCTACTACCTCGACATGCTATGGAGTGTCTTCCCCGAGATGGAGGGCGGCGGACTTTTGCCCTCTGTTCTCATCGGCTTGTCGCTCTTCCTCGTTGTGGGCATCATCAACGTGCTCGCCATTCGAAGCAAAGTGATGAAAATCTGGAAGAATAAAGAATAACGTTTCTCCAACAGCTGCTCATTAGTGAAACTCGCCGCCACTCGTCACCGTTTCTCCCGTAGCTGCTCATTAGTGTTTCTCCCACACCCAATCATTCACTCTCGTCATGCAACAACTCATTACATTATTTAAGGATTATGCGCACGAAGCGCCCATTTCGGTGGAACCCATCACCGGCAGTGGCAGCAATCGCAACTATTATCGCATGGTGGCTCGTGATGGGCGCAGTGTCATTGGTGTTGTGGGTACGAGTCGCGACGAGAACCATGCCTTCTGCTATCTTGCAGAGCATTTCCGCTTGCGCCAGTTGCCCGTACCGCAAGTCTTGGCGAAAAGCGCCGACGGCTTGTGCTATCTGCAGAGCGACCTCGGATCGACCTCTTTGTTCGACGCGTTACGCGGCGGACGAGAAGCGGGCGGACGCTACAATCAGCAGGAGCGAGAGCTTCTGCGCCGCACCATACGCCAACTCCCGAACCTCCAGATTCGGGGTGCGCGCGGTCTCGACTTCTCGCAGTGCTATCCGCAGGCTGCCATGGACGAGACGAATGTGCTCTTCGATCTCAACTATTTCAAGTATTGCTTTCTCAAAGCCACCGGTCTCGACTTTCATGAACTCAAGCTGGAGGCCTCTTTCCAACTCATGGCGCGCGACCTCGTCAGCGACTCAGCCGAAGCCTTCCTCTATCGCGACTTTCAGGCGCGCAACGTCATGATAGACGCCGAGGGCAATCCTTTCTTCATTGACTTCCAAGGCGGACGCCGAGGTCCCGTGCAATATGACCTCGCCTCTTTCCTCTGGCAAGCATCTGCGCAGTACGACGAAGAACTCCGCAACTCGCTCATCGACGAATATCTCGACTCGCTCAAGCAATACACCGAGGTCAACCCAGTGAAGTTCCGCGAGCGACTCCGACTCTTCGTGCTGTTCCGTCTGCTCCAGGTGTTGGGAGCGTATGGTTTTCGGGGCTACTTCGAACGAAAGAAGCATTTTCTCGACAGCATTCCCTATGCGATGCAAAACCTGCGTCAGTTGCTCCAGCGTGACGCTTGCCCATACCCCTATCTCAAGGAAGTCCTGAGTGAACTCGTAGCGCTGCCTCAGTTTCAGCCACAACCTGAGCCACCCGTGGTGCGTACAGATGGCTACCGCACCACCGACCAGAATCCCTTTAAGGCGCATCCTGCCGACGGACCCGCCACCTTCTCCAAATACGACGGAAAGGGACCGCTCGTTGTGCGCATCTTCAGCTTCTCCTATCGCAAAGGCATACCTCAGGATGAGAGTGGCAACGGCGGTGGATACGTTTTCGATTGCCGAAGCACACACAACCCAGGACGCTATGAGCCCTACAAGCAACTGACGGGATTGGACGAGCCTGTCATTCGTTTTCTCGAAGATGATGGTGAGATACTGACCTTCTTGGACAGCGTCTATCGCCTTGCCGATGCACACGTAGAGCGCTACATGCAGCGTGGCTTCACATCGCTCATGTTCTCTTTCGGATGTACGGGTGGGCAGCATCGCTCTGTCTACAGTGCACAGCATCTGGCAGAGCATCTCCATGCCAAATACAGCATCGAGGTGAAGATATGCCATCGTGAGCAAAATATCCATCAAGACTTGCCTGCACGCCTATGAAAGCCATGATCTTTGCTGCCGGACTCGGCACACGACTGAAACCTCTCACCGACACCATGCCCAAGGCACTCGTGCCCGTAGGTGGAAAACCGCTCTTGCAGCACCTGCTCGAGCGTTTGGCGTCGGCGGGCTTTGACGATCTTGTCGTCAATGTCCACCATTTTGCCGACATGATTGAGCAGTGGGTGGCAGTGCAACAGGCAGCCCAGCATTTCTCTCATCTTCAGATCGCCTTCTCCGACGAGCGCAGCCAACTCCTGGAAACGGGTGGAGGCATTCGCCATGCAGCGCCCCTGCTTTCTGATGCAGAGGGAGGGCGTTTTCTCATCCACAACGTGGACATACTCAGCAACGTCAATCTCAAAGACTTCTGGCAGGCTGGGGCAGAGAGCGAAGCAACGCTGCTCGTGAGCGAGCGCGAAACGCTGCGCTATCTCATCTTCGATGCCGACATGCGCCTCGTGGGTTGGACGAACATCAAGACGGGTGAAGTCAAGTCACCCTTTGCTGCCGTTCACGAAGCCTTCCGCCACGATTTTGTCGCGCCCACCAATGCTATCACCTCCTGCATGCAGCCCCTGGCGTTTCTGCCCAGCGAGCATCAGTTCTCTCTCTATGCTTTTGCTGGAATCCATCAGTTGAGCACCAAACTCTTGCCGCTCATGAACCGCTATCCCGACAAGTTCAGCATCATCGACTTCTATCTCCAACATTGTCACGACCATGTCATACGTGGTTATGTTCAACCCGACCTCCGGCTGATGGACGTCGGCAAGATCGATACGCTTTCCCTTGCCACGCAATTTGTGGAAGAGGTGAATGCACAGTCTTGAAGTGCTCCTTCTCGTAAGGCGAAAAACGGTCCTGTGGGAGTTTAGGGAGCATAAACATTCTTCTTGCTCGCCACTACTGGCTGAAAACCCACCAAGCCATCGGCCCAGAGCAAAGCGTAACAACGCTCTGGGTAATTGACTTGCCGGCAACAACGCCCTGCAAGATCTAAAGCCGTATTTCCAGCTCTTTTTGTTTTCTGCAGCAGAAACTTTTTTGTGGATATTGGAGTGGGGGCTACATCTCTGGCAGCAGACAGCTGGAGAGGTAGCGTTCGCCCGTGTCTGGCAGCAAGACGATGATGCGTTTGCCACTGTTCTCCGGACGTTGCGCCATGAGGAGAGCAGCGTGCAACGCAGCGCCTGAGGAGATGCCCACAAAGATGCCTTCCTCCTTCGCGATGGCACGCGCTGCCTCCAGCGCATCGTTGTCGTTGATGGGAAGAACCTCGTCCACCACCGTCTTGTCGAAGTTCGCCGGAACGAATCCGGCTCCGATGCCCTGCAACAAGTGTGCTCCGGCAGGTCCGCCCGACAAGACCGCACTCGAAGCCGGTTCCACAGCCACGATGTGCACCTCGGGGTTGTGCGCCTTCAGTGTGCGCGCCGTACCGCTCAGTGTGCCGCCAGTGCCGACGCCCGCCACAAAGATGTCCAGCTTGCCTCCCGTCTGCTCCCATATCTCCACGCCAGTGCTCAACTCGTGCGCCCTTGGGTTGGCATGGTTTGAGAACTGCTGGAGGATGACAGCACCGGGTGTGCTGTCGCGCAACTGTTCTGCTTTTTCTATGGCATCCCTCATGCCCTTCTTGCCCGGAGTGAGCACGATTTCTGTGCCGTAGGCAGCAGCCAGTTTGCGGCGCTCGATGCTCATGGTGTCGGGCATGGTGAGAACAACGTGATAGCCGCGCACGGCACCTACGAGTGCCAGTCCTATGCCCGTATTGCCAGATGTGGGCTCGATGATGGTTCCGCCCGGTTTCAGCAATCCGGATGCTTCAGCTTGTTCAATCATGTGCAGTGCCACACGGTCTTTGACGCTCCCACCAGGGTTGAAAAACTCTATTTTTGCTACGATTTCAGCCTGCAGCTGTCTGTTGGCTGCATATCGGTTGAGGCGCACTAATGGCGTCTTGCCAATGAGTTCTGTGACGGAATTGTGTATCATGAGATATAATCAATAACCAGCCCGCAGCCGGAGGTTCATTTTTTCTATACTTGTGCCTTCACATAGAAACGCAGCGCCTCAGGGTCGAAATGCAGATGTGGGGAGCGGAAGAAATGGGTCAGCGTACCGTCGCTCGCCAGTTCTTTGGGCGTGCCCACCTTGAAGCAACAAGGCTCATGGTCGTCCTCGACCTGCGGCTCGTCAGCCTGTGTCATCAGCCATAGCTGGTCGGCGCATTGCAGTGCCATGTCCAGGTCGTGGGTAGAGACAAGGATGCTCTTGTTCTCTTCGTGTGCGATGCGGCGCAGGAGCATCATAGTGTCCACCTTGCTCGGGAAGTCGAGAAACGCTGTAGGCTCGTCGAGCAGGATGTAGGGTGTCTGCTGCGCCAGAGCTTTAGCGATGAGCACCTTTTGGCGTTCGCCGTCGCTGAGTGTCTCGACGTGCCGCAAGGCGAGCTGTTCGATGTGGCAGTTTTCGATGCATTGGTCGATGATCGCTTTGTCTGTTGCAGTCAGGCTGCCCCAGAAATTGGTGTAGGGCGTTCTGCCCATGGCGATGAGTTCGCGCCCCGTCATGCTCTTGATGTCGATGCGTTCGGTGAGCACCACGCTGAGCAGTCGCGCCATCTCTCTCGGTGAGAGTGATGCTGCGTCGGAGATGGGCGTTTTGAGTTCAGCGTGGTTGAACAGGATGCTGCCATCGAGGGGCGGAATGAAGCCACAGATGGTGCGCAGGAGTGTAGACTTTCCAGCGCCATTGCCACCGAGCAGACAGGCGAGCTTGCCTTCCGGCAGTGCTGCGTTGATGCCCGTATGCACGGTGTGTTTGGCATAGCCAATGCTGAGGTTGGATAGTAACATGGCAGATGCGTGTGTTAGGGTTAGTCAGCCGAGCGTGGTGGATGGTTTCGTTTTCCTTTTTTCTTTATTCCCAACGACGGCAGAACTTATAGTTGAGGCGTCGATAGGCTTGCTGGAGTCGGTCGAGGCGTTTGCTGAACTGTTCGAAGTCCTTAGCCTCGGGCAAGAGCCACTGCACCTCGCACATGGCAGCCAGACGCGGGAGGGTCATGTATTCCACATGGTCGGGCGAGAGCACGTATTCGGTCCAGAGGTTGCACTGAGGTCCCATGATGTATTGCTCCTCTTCTTTAGTCAGTCCGCTCGGAACCGGCTCCATGGAGTAGACCTTGCTCATCGGTAGGTATCCACCGATGGCAAGCGGTTGGTCGTGTGTGTTCTTGAGCTGATAGTAGTCGATGTAGCAGTGGCTTGTGGGCGTCATGATGACGTGGTGCTTCTGCTTTGCAGCCGCAATGCCTCCTTCATAGCCGCGCCACGACATGACGATGGCGTTAGGTGAGAGTCCGCCTTCGAGCGTCTCGTCCCATCCGATGATGGAGCGTCCGCGTTGTGCCAGAAAGTTTTCCAGTTCCTTGTTGACGTAGGTCTGCAGTTCTGCTTCACGTTTCAGACCGAGTTCCTTCATCTTTCCCTGACATTTTGGGCACTTTTTCCAGCGAACGCGCGGCGACTCGTCGCCACCGATGTGGATGTAGGGCGAGGGGAAGACGTCGCAGAGTTCGCTGAGCACCTTCTTGAGGAAATCCAGCGTCTTGGGGTTGCCCACGCAGAGCACGTCGTCTGCCACGCCCCAGATGGGCCACACCTGGTAGGGACCTCCCGTGCAGCCCAGTTCGGGGTAGACATGCAGGGCAGCCACCATGTGTCCGGGGAGGTCTATTTCGGGGATGATGTTCACGTAGCGTTCGGCGGCATACTTCACGATGTCGCGCATCTCCTCGTGTGTGTAGTAGCAGCCTTCGCCGTAGGGCGTAGCGTCATAGATGCCGCAGTTGTGACCGATGACCGTCTGTTCGCGGCGGCATGCCTTCTTTGCCAGTTCTGGCATACTCTTTACCTCGAAGCGCCATCCCTGGTCGTCGGTGAGGTGCCAGTGAAACTGATTGATGCCGTGCATGGCGAGGAGGTCGATGTAGCGCTTGGTGAAGTCTGTCGAGAAGAAATGGCGAGCGCAGTCGAGGTGCTGTCCGCGGTAGGCGAAGCGAGGTGCATCGTTGATGACCGCATAGTCGAACTTGACGCCATTTGTGGCAATATTCTTGAAGTGCTGGTTGTAACTCGTGCCCACAGCCGGCACCAGCATCTTGCGCACCGACTGAACTGCGCGGAAGATGCCCTCCGGCGTGTTGGCAGCCAGTTCGATGCCGCGTTTGTTCACTGTGATGCGATAGGCATCCTGAGGTGATGGTGTGTCCGCTTTGATTTGCTCTTTCCCTTTGAGCAGTCGCAGTTGTATGCCAGCCTTCTTGTCGGCGTGGCGGATGCTGATGTCCAGCCCCGCCTCCTCCAGCAGGTATTCGTGGAGGAAGGCAGCGTTGCGCTCCATGGCTTGTGCGGTTTCCGTGTCGGCAGCGGTGGCAGCGATGCTGATGGCGTCGTCAGCGGTCAGCGTGAAGGTCTTCGTTGTGTCCGCTTCAATGCTTCGTGGGAGAGGCACGATGTTGTAGTCAGCCTTTTGGGCAAAGAGGGATGCTGCGCAGAGCAGCAAGGAGAGGATGAGTGAGGATTTTTTCATCATATAAAAGAGATTCGTTAGTTGTTTCGTGAGGAAATGCGCCGTTCTTTGTTGCGAGAGGTCGAAAGGCAGTCTTGAAGCCGCGAGGTGGTGCCGCGCATCACCTTACGCACTGTCCACCAAAGTCTGACACCCTTACCGCTGCGCCCGTCTCATGCTTGTTTCGATTTGTGCTCGATGATGTCGTGCATCAGGTCGATGTCGTTGGCGTCGATGCCGTGCGCCATGAGCTCAGCCTTGTCGTGGTCGAAGGGAGCAAGGAGGTCGTTCGGCTGTTTTGCTTCGCGCGCATAGCGTGTAATATATAATAGGTAGAGACTGATTGCTCGTTTCGTGTCGCCGAGCAGCCAAGCCGTATGTCCAGCATTCAGGAAGTCCTCGTGGCGCGCAACTGCAGGCGTGTCGATGAGTTTCTGGTAGTAGGCAAGTGCTGTTTCGTATTTTCTCTGCTTGAACGAACACCAGGCGATAGCGCGTTGGCTGGGCACCATCTTTTTTTCTTCCAGTTCCAGTTTGTAGAAGCGTTGCGCCGCATCCTTCCATCGTTCGAGTTTCATCAGGCAGAGCCCCGTTTCCACGGTGATCTTGGTGCTGGTGGGGAGCAGTTGCTCCAGTTGCTCCAAACAGTCCAGTCGGTTCTCCTGCATCCCCAGATGGGTGTAGCATCCTAAGAGCAAGCCTAACGTGTGCGAATCCGATGGTGCCAGCATGTCAGCTTGCGCCAGCAGGTTTGCTGCCTGTCGGTAGTTGCCTTCTCGTTCTTGGCAGTAAGCCATCTGTTGGAGGGTGTCCACCGAAGCCCCCTCCAGTTCAGTATATCGTTTCAGATAGTCGAGTGCATCCGACGGTTTGCCGTATTTTGCCATGACCGTGCCCACCCGTTTGAGCACTTCGGCGTTGTTTCTGTAGGCACATGCCAGATACGTGTTTTGGTTGAAGTTGAGCGAGCAGTCAAAAAGGTTTACGGTGCCACTCCGCCAGTTCGACTTGGTGAAGAAACGATACAGCGTGCGCACCGCACTCGTCACTTCATCTTTTGGCGTAGCATGGTGGCGCATGAAGTCGCTGCCGAGCACTGCCTCAGCCTCTCTTGCGCTGTTCTCCATCTGCGCGAGCATAGAAGCCAGCGGACTGCTTTTCATCGTCTGTCCGATCATCAGCACCAAAGCATATCGGTCGATGTCGCAGATGCTGCCTTGTTCGAAGAGCATCTTGAGCAAGGTGTTGGGTTTGTCGTTGGGGTAGGTGAAGTCGGCAATCTCAGGGTGTTCGGGGAAGAAAGGTTGGAACCAGTTGCTGAGCTTGCGGAAGAAAGGAAGACGCATGCTGTTGACAAACATGTCCATGTTGATGTCCACCCCTTCTTGATGGAGATTCATGAACTGCATGGCAGCATTCATGAGGTCCTTCTTCTTCTTCTCCACCCTGGGGTTGTTGTCCGCCTGTGCCTTTTTCATCATCCGTTCGAAGTCGTCCTCTTCCTCCTCGTCTCCCATGAATCCGAGTCGCACACGCTCGTCGCTCATGGCGTCCATGATTTTGGGCAATAGCTCCTCTTTCACCTTCTTTTCGATTTCTTCGCTCTTCGTGCTCATGAGCATTTCGCGGTTGATGTGCGCCATCAGTTCCTGATGGTCGGGCTGAGCGAGCGTTTCCCGAATGTCCTCCTCCAGTTGAGGCCACAGCCGTATAGCTTGGTGGTGGCGCAGCAAGGTGGCAGCCAGTCCGACCAATGAATGCGCGTGATGCGTCGCCATCAGGAGCAGTTCCAGTTTGCTCGGGTCGAAGTGCTCCCACAGCGAGAGCGTGAGTGCAGAGATGACCAGCTGAACGAGGTGCTGCATGAAGGAGTTCTCGTGTTTGGTCTGCAGCAGCTGCGTCAGGATTTCTTTGTCGCTTCGCTGCAAGCAGAAGTCAGCAACGATGGTGTTGAACACCTTGTCGCTCACCAGTGCATAGAAGGCAGGCGTCAGCTTTTGCTCCTCATGTTCCGAGAGCAGTTTTCCCACCATGAGGAAGGCATCTTTTTCGCTTTGTGAATGGCATTGGGCGAAGAAATCGTTCACGCCGTGCACACGATAGAAGGCATCCACAGCGTTGAGCAAGATGAAGGCCTCCTGCGCCATTTTTTCCTGCATGGCGAGTCGTCCTTCGTCGTTGGCTCCGGTCGACAGGAAGTCGAGCATCGCCATGTAGCTACGCTCGATGCGTGTCAGTTCGTCGGAGCAGTGATTGATGTGAATCTCGTCAACGAGGTGGTGTATGATGTCCAGGGCGCTGTGCAAGTGGTGCTGGACGATTTCGTTGCACGCATCTTGATGGAGTTGAGCGAAAACTTCACGTGTCATTTTTCAAAGAATAGTGGAGTGGTTAGTGAGTCAGTGTTGAGCGATGAGGTAATCCATTTGCGGTCGACGAGCCACTGTCGTGCCTCCTCTGCTTGCGTGGCAACTGGTGGTGTCAGTGGGAAGAGATGGGCGGGCGTAAGCTCGGCTATGGTGTCAACAGCGGCATGAGGCAGTTCATAGTGTTTCTTGATGGTGCTCATCAGTTGGTGCCTCTTTTCCCCCTTGTTGATTTGCTCAATGGCAATTTGGCAGCCGGCAATCAAGCGTCTCACCTGCTTCATGCGCGACGAGTCGGAGAACAGTGTGAGGGGTGCGGCAAGCACCGTCCAGGACTGCTGCGCGTCGGTGCGCTGCCAGATGCAGTTGTTGCCCATCGTCTGTGCATGGGTGGAGTAGGGGCGGTCGAGAAAGGCGGCATCCACCAATCCGCCTAAGAGCATGTCGTGTCGCAGGCGGTGTCGGTTGAACTGTGTGCGAAACACATCCAGTTGGTCTATTCCGGCAGCAGCCACCTGTTGGTCGCATCTTCTGTCGCTCTCGCTGTGCCGGTCGATGCAAACGAGTCGGTCGCGCAGTTGCTTCACCTGTGTGATGCGCTTGCCCTTGGCGGTGATGAGCGAGAGTGAGGTGGGCTGTGTGGCGATGGCAGTAGCGCGGCAGTTGAGTCGCCTGAGGTCGACGATGCGCCCGTAGTCGGTCGAAGCCACCTCGGCACGATGGTGCAGGAGCACTGTGTCGCAGTCTTCCATCGAGGGGAGGCAGAGCAACCTTATGTCGACGCCGAGCGAGTCGAAGATGCCCGTAGCGTCGGCAAAATAGAGGGGGAGGCATGCCTCGCTCGGATAGACCGCCACGTGCAGTGCTGCCGAGTCGCGGCGTGCCTCCTCCTTAGGGTCAGAAAGCATAGCCTCCTGCTTGTTGCAGGAGGCCAGCATGAGTATCGTTGTCAGAATGACAATCAGGCGGTTCATTAGCCCTTGATGGCTGCTACGCCGGGGAGCACCTTGCCCTCGATGGCTTCGAGGAGAGCGCCACCACCCGTTGAGATGTAACTTACCTTGTCGGTCAAGCCGAACTTGGTGCAGCATGCCACGCTGTCGCCACCACCGATGAGCGAGAAGGCGCCCTCAGCTGTTGCCTTAGCGATGGCATCGCCCACGGCGCGGCTTCCAGCGCAGAAATCGTCGCACTCGAAGCAGCCGGCAGGACCGTTCCAGAGGATGGTCTTTGCACCCTCAAGCGCCTTAGCGAACTTCTCGCGGCTGATGGGACCTGCATCGAGACCCTCAAATTCTGCGGGAATCTCAGTAGACTTGAACACCTCTACCTTTGCACCGGGCTTGATGGCGAATGAAGAGAAGTCGTAGCCTGTGCAGCATACAGAGTCTTCGCCAATGACGAGCTCTACGCCGTTCTTCTTAGCCAGTTCCTCAACGCCGAGCGCAACGTCGATTTTGTCGAGCTCTACGATGGAGCAACCAATCTCGCCGCCGTGTGCCTTAGCGAAGGTGTAGGTCATACCGCCGCAGAGGATGAGCTTGTCCACCTTGCCGAGGAGGTTCTCGATGATGCCAATCTTGGAGCTCACCTTGCTGCCACCCATGACAGCCACGAAGGGGCGCTTGATGTTTGAGAGCACGTTGTCGACAGCCTGCACCTCCTTCTCCATGAGGAAGCCCAGCATCTTGTTGTCGGCATCGAAGTAGTCAGCGATGACGGCGGTCGAAGCATGCTTGCGGTGTGCGGTGCCAAAGGCATCCATCACATAGCAGTCAGCATAGCTTGCGAGTGTCTTGGCAAACTCCTTCTGGCTTTCCTTCATGGCCTTCTTAGCCTCGTCGTATTCGGAAGTGCCTTTTTCCACGCCCACGGGCTTGCCTTCCTCCTCGGGATAGTAGCGGAGGTTTTCGAGCAGCAGCACTTCGCCCATCTGCAGAGCGTCGGCTGCTTCCTTAGCCTTGGCGCAGTCGGGAGCGAACTTCACCTCAGCCACGCCCAGAGCCTTGGCAACGGCTTCCTTGATCTGACCCAGTGAGAGCTTGGGGTTCACCTTGCCCTTGGGCTTGCCCATGTGGCTCATGATGATGAGCGCACCGCCCTGCTCGAGGATGTGCTTGAGGGTGGGCACAGCACCGCGGATGCGGGTATCGTCAGTGATTTGTCCGTTCTCGTTCAGGGGCACATTGAAGTCCACACGAACGATTGCCTTCTTGCCAGCAAATTTGTAATCGTTGATTGTCATGATTGTTTTGGATTAAAGGGTTTGTTGTTTCTTGTTCCAATGATTTCTTATTTCGAGCGCAAAGATAACATTATTTTTTAATAAGTGCAAACGGCAGTCTTCTTTTTTTCTAAAAAAAGCCCAGACCTGCAAGTCCACACCTCAATCGCTCCGTTTTGACGCAGCAAGTGCAATGCCCAATCCCGCTCTTCCATGCGTTCCTCACCTCGTTTCGCATGGTCTGCAAAAAGTTTCTGCTGCACGAACAAAAAGTTTCTGCAGCAGAAACCGACAGTTTCTGTAGCGGAAACTAAAAGTCCCTGTTTTGGGCAGCCTCACGACTAACGAAGAAGGGGCGATCTTCACCCCGCCTGTAGTGGATGAAAATCGCCCCTTGTCGGATGCCACGCATCTGCGCTATTAGGGAATAAGTCAGAAGGCTTACATGCGTGGGTTCACGTCGAAGGACCAGCGTGAAGGCTTCTGCTGAATGGTGAGCACATTGCTCTCGTGGTCGTGCTTAGACTCCTGGTGGAGGTTCACCGCAAAGGCGATGGCAGCCAAGTCGCGTTCCGAGATGCGCGTATTTGCCCTTCCTGCCTTCTCCAGCTTAGCCTTCTGGAGGTCAGCCTCGAAGTTCTCCTTTGCCTTGCCCGACTTGTAGTTGCGATACTGCTCGGGGTGCATAGCCAGTTCGAAGAGTTCCTCGTCGTCCTGTCCGCGGTCCCATCCATTCTCTTCCATCTCTTTGACGAAGGTGTCGAGCGCATCGGGGTAGAAGGTGTGCGGGTCGGCAGTGACAAACTCTCGTCCCTGCTTCTTGGCGAGCTCGATGATCTCCGGGTCAATCTCAGCCGGCACCTTGCCCGACTTGCCGAGAATCATGCCCCAGACAGAGTCGTCCATCATGACAAAGCGTCCCTTGCCCTGCTCGATGGTGAGCAGGTTGAAGAGAGCGATGTTCTTGACATACTGTGAGAAGGGAGTCACCAATGGGGGATAACCCACCTTGGGCCATACATGCTCCACCTCGTTGAAGAGCGCCACCAGCATGTCGTCGGTGGTCAGTTCCGGTTCGTTCTTTTGTCTTCTGATGCCGTTGATGACCTCCTGTATGCCACCCAGGTCTGCCATCATGCTGCCCATCATGCCGCCGGGCAGACCGCAGCCCAAGAGGAGCGAGGACATGTGTTTGTTGCCAGGGTTGATGAAGTAGCCGAGCCACTCGTCGATGAACTCCTGGGTGAGCGAACGCGCCTTCATGTAGGCCTTCATGTTGATGTCGGGCACGTCGAAGCCCTTCTGACGCAGCATAGCCTGCACGGAGATGACGTCTGGGTGCACCTTGCCCCACGAGAGGGGTTCGATGGCGGTGTCGATGATGTCTGCACCATTCTCACACACCTCCAGGATGCTTGCCATCGAGAGGCCCGGACCCGAATGTCCGTGGTATTCGATGATGACCTCGGGGTGGCGCTCCTTGATGGTGCGCGTCAGTTCGCCCAGAAAGCCCGGCATGCCGATGCCCGCCATATCCTTGAGGCAGATTTCCGGCGCACCCGCCTCGATGAAGAGGTCTGCCTTTTGCGCGTAATAGTCGACCGTGTGCACGGGCGAATTGGTGATGCAGAGCGTCGCCTGTGGCGTCATGCCTGCCTCAGCTGCCCATTTGATGGAGGGGATGATGTTTCGCTCGTCGTTCAGACCGCAGAAGATGCGGGGGATGTCCACACCCTGTGCGTGCTTCACACGATACATCATCTGGCGCACATCGTCGGGAACGGGATACATGCGCAAGGCGTTCAAGCCGCGGTCGAGCATGTGCGTCTTGATGCCTGCTTCGTTGAAGGGCTTGCAAAAGGCTCTGACCGCCTCGTTGGGGTTGTTGCCCGCCATGAGGTTCACTTGCTCAAAGGCACCGCCATTTGTTTCCACACGGGCAAAGCAACCCATCTCGATGATGACGGGTGCGATGCGCTCCAACTGATCCTTGCTAGGCTGGAACTTGCCCGAACTCTGCCACATGTCACGATACACGAGGCTGAACTGGATCTTCTTCCCCTTCGTGTCGTTCAATTTTTTCTTTGTCATATTGCGTTGTTTTTGGATTTTTTCATTGTTTCAAACTGCAAAATTACGAAATGAATGTGGAACTTCCAAAGAATATCCAAAAAAATGGGCAAACGAGGCTGCGTTTCTCTTGTCTTGCACCGGGCTTCTGCGCAAAAATGTACTTTTGTGCATATTTTTTCAGCTTCCTTATTGTCATTCTAAAACAAATTTTGTAATTTTGCAGTGTTGATAAGCAATCCCAGGGTGCGCCTGCCGCTTCCACCGATTTGTCCAGTCTCTAAAATCATACCACATGACGTCGAAAATCCTCTTTACACTCCTCTCCCTATGGTTCTCCCTCGGCAGCCTTCTGGCACAAACCAAGGCGCGCGAGGAGATAGGCAGAAACATTCTTCTCTCTGCCTCCAACTACACCGCCTATGTCGACCCCGACGACCAAGACCGCCTCACGCCCACGCCCAAGGGCTACGAACCCTTCTACCTCACCCACTACGGGCGTCACGGAAGTCGTTGGCTCATCCACGAAAGTGAATACAAGGATGTCATCGACGTCCTCGACCGTGCGCATGCGCTCGGCAAGTTGTCTGCCCGAGGAGAGGAACTGCGCCAAAAGATAAACCGCTTCTACACCGACACCCACGCCGCACGCCGACTGGGCGAACTCACCACAGTGGGCGAGGAGCAGCACCGCCGCATTGCCAAGCGCATGACACAGCGTTTCCCCGAAATCTTCGGAGCCAAGAACAGTCAGGTCGACGCCCGAAGCACCATCGTCATCCGCTGCATCCTCTCGATGACGGCTGCCTGCGAGGAACTGACACGCTTCAACAAGCGCCTCACCATCCACAACGACGTCAGCAACCTCTATCAAGACTACCTCCACCGACCCTGGGAGCAGCGCCTGCTCGATGCGCGCAATGAGCTCTGGAAACAAGCTGACCTCAATGTGCGAAAGGAGTTTACCCATCCCGAGCGTTTCTGGGCTTCCATCACCAACGACCCCGACTATCGCGACGAGAAACGCACCAGTCGCGGCGATATCATGCGCAGGACCTTCGACATCTGCTCCAACATGCAGAGTCACGACGACGGCATCTCACTTTGGGATTTCTTCACCGAAGAGGAGTGCTACGACCTCTGGCGCATCAAAAACATCGAATGGTATGTCAACTACAGTGCTGGACTCACCCCCTTCAGTCAAGCCTACCTCCTCGACAACTTCCTCCAGACCGCCGACACCATCGTCCAACAGAAGCAATTCCATGGTGCCACACTGCGGTTCGGCCACGAATCCGTTGTCATGCCTATGGCTGCCCTCCTCGAATTGGGCGATTGCTACTGCGAATGGCCACTCAACGACCTTCGGCATCTCGACCAGAAGTGGGCGAACTATCGCATCTTCCCCATGGCGAGCAACATACAACTCGTCTTCTACCGACCCAAAAACGGCAAGGGTGACCTCCTCGTGAAGGCAATGCTCAACGAGCGCGAAGTGAAACTGCCGGGCACACCCGTGCAGACGTGCTACTACAAGTGGAGCGAACTCCGCACATACTACCAATCCAAGCTAGACAACTACCAGGCTGGAGCCTGAACCTCAATTTTCCCCCCCCCCCTCATCAACCATGCAAAGCCTCTCGCTCTATCAACTCAACAACCTCATCAGCCAAACCATCGAGCAGCAGTTGCCCGACGAAGTATGGGTGAAGGGTGAACTTGCCGAGGGGCGACCCGCTTCTGGCGGACACTTCTATGGCGAACTGATAGAACGCTCCGAAGACAAGGGCGCCATACGAGCCAGGGCACGCATCACGATTTGGGCACGCTCCTACAATCTCATACGCTATCGCTTTGAACGAGAAACGGGACAACGACTCCTTCCGGGCATCAACCTCCTCCTCTGTGTGCGCATCACCTTCCACGAGGCATACGGCTACAGCCTCAACGTCGTCGACATCGACCCTTCTTTCACATTAGGCAAAACGGAGCAGCGCCGCCGACAGATTATCGCACAACTCGAAGAGGACGGCATCATCGACGACAACCGCACACTCCCGCTACCCCTGCTCATGAGCCGCATTGCCGTCATCTCAAGCGAGCATGCAGCAGGCTATGGCGACTTCTGCAAGCAACTCGTCTTCAACGACTATCATCTCCACTTCGACATCAAACTCTTCCCTGCACTCATGCAGGGCGAGCGGGTCGAGCAAACGGTGCTCTCAGCCCTCGAAAACATTTTGCACGACAACGAGACACCCTTCTGCGACAAGCCTTCCTTCGATGTCGTTGTCATCATCAGAGGAGGTGGAGCCGTCAGCGATCTCTCCGACTTCGACTCCTATCCGCTCGCGGCTGCCATTGCACAATACCCCATCCCTGTCTTCACCGGCATTGGGCACGACCGCGACGAGACGGTGCTCGACCGAGTGGCTTGTCTCTCGCTGAAGACCCCTACGGCTGTCGCTTCTTTCATCATCGACCACCAAGCCGAACAGCTGGCACGCCTCGAAAGACTGCAGCAACGACTCACACACACAGCCCAGCGCACCCTCGACCGTGCCCACCAGCACCTCGAACATCTTGCATCCACCCTACCTCTTCTTTTTGCGCATGTGCGCCAAAGAGAGGACGCCAAACTCCTGGCAATGCAAGACCGCCTCGCACATGCAGCCCGTCTCCACCTCGAAAGGGAGAAACACCGCCTCTCGCTCTTGGAGCAGCGTGCCACTGCGCTCGACCCGAAGCTCCTCCTCCGACGAGGCTACTCCATGACGATGCTCAACGGCAAGATCATCACATCGGCACAGCAACTCCAAAAGGGCGACCGCATCCAAACCATCCTTGCCGATGGCTCACGATCTTCTGTCATCGAATAGGTGCACCAACCAACCTGAAAGCAAGCTCACACTACAAAATAAAACCATGACATACGAAGAATCCATACAGAAACTCGAATCCATCGTGCTTCAGATGGAACAGGGAGAAATGCCCATCGACGCACTCGCCAATCGCTTGGCAGAAGCCAACAAACTCATTGCCGAATGCCGATCCAAACTGCTCCTTGCCGACCAGGAAGTGCAGGAGACACTGAACGCGAACGAAACTAAATAAATATACTTACAACACACACAAAATGATGAACGAAACAATTGATTGGTCTGCCATCGGCTTTGGCTACCGAAAGACCGACTACAACGTGCGCTGCTACTATCGCAACGGACAGTGGGGAGAAATTGAAGTGTCAAGCGAAGAAACTATCCCCATGCACATGGCTGCCACCTGTCTGCACTATGGACAGGAGGCGTTCGAAGGACTCAAAGCCTACCGATGCCCCGACGGTAAGGTGCGCATCTTCCGCCCCGACGAGAATGCTGCCCGCCTGCAAAGCACCTGCCGAGGCATTCTCATGCCCGAACTGCCCACCGAGAAGTTCATAGAAATGGTTGAACGCGTCGTGCGCCTCAACGAACGCTTCATCCCCCCCTACGAGAGCGGCGCAACACTCTACATCCGCCCGCTGCTCATCGGCACGAGTGCGCAAGTGGGTGTGCATCCTGCCACCGAATATCTCTTCCTCATCTTCGCCACTCCCGTCGGTCCTTACTTCAAGGGTGGTTTCGCCACCAACCCCTACGTCATCATCCGCGAGTTCGATCGCTCGGCACCGCTTGGCACGGGCATCTACAAAGTGGGCGGCAACTACGCTGCCAGCCTGCGTGCCAACAAGATGGCGCATGACCTGGGCTACTCCTGCGAGTTCTATCTCGATGCCAAGGAGAAGAAGTATATGGACGAATGTGGCGCTGCCAACTTCTTCGGCATCAAAAACAATACCTACGTCACACCCAAGTCGAGCAGCATCCTGCCCTCCATCACCAACAAGAGCCTCATGCAACTGGCTGAGGATATGGGCATGACTGTCGAGCGCCGACAAATTCCCGAAGAAGAACTCTCTACCTTTGAGGAGGCTGGCGCCTGCGGCACGGCGGCTGTCATCTCACCCATCGAGCGCATCGACGACCTCGACACGAAGCAGTCTTTCGTCATCTCTAAGGATGGCAAACCGGGACCCATCTGCACCAAGCTCTACAACCTGCTCCGCGGCATCCAGTATGGCACAGAGCCCGACACACACAACTGGACGCGCGTCGTCATCGAATAGAATAATCATGCCACAAATGAAGATGAAACACAAGATTATTTCCTTTGCACAGAGAACAGCATTCATGGCTTGCCTCCTTGTGTCGACACATGTGTCGGCGCAAACACAGCATGAGGTTTCCCTCGCAGGCAATGCCTATGTGTCGCACACTGCTGATAGGACGAGAGTGACGGATCAGGGCATTAGGAACTGGACATCGCCCGAAACGGTGGTGAGTGCTTACTTCTATGTCGACAAGCCACAAACGATAACGCTCTCGCTCAAGGGCAGCGGACATGCCACCATGCTCATGACCTGCAAGGGGCTGGAGCAGAGGGTGTGCTTCGACTCCGACGAACCAACGGTGGTAGGTGCACTGAAGGTGCCCATCGCTCATGCGGGCTATGTGCAGGTGAATCTTCAGGGTGCCGAACGTGCCGGCAGCTTCTTTGCCAACATTTCAGACATCGTGGTGGAACTGAACGATGGAACTATCACCTGTGTCAAGGACTTCTCTAACTACTGGGGACGCCGCGGTCCATCCGTCCACATGGGCTATCAGTTGCCCAAGGGGGAGGACTACGAATGGTTCTATAATGAGGTGACGGTGCCTCAGGATGGAGAAACGATGTCCAGCTACTACATGGTGGCTGGTTTTGGCGAAGGCTACTTCGGCATGCAGTTCAACTCGCCTACCGAGCGACGTGTGCTCTTTTCCGTTTGGAGTCCTTTCGATACACAGGATCCTCGCAACATTCCCGAAGAGATGCGCGTGAAACTGCTGAAGCAAGGCAAGGATGTGCACATCGGTGAATTTGGCAATGAGGGCTCTGGCGGACAGAGTTTCCTGCGGTATCCCTGGAAGGCAGGACAGACCTACGCCTTCTTGATGCGTGTGCACCCCGATGGCAAGGGAAACACTGCCTATACGGCTTTCTTCAAGGCACCCGAAGAGGGAGAGTGGCGACTGATAGCCAAGTTCCTGCGCCCGCAAACCAATACTTGGTATACCCACCCTCATTCCTTCCTCGAGAATTTCAATCCCGAGCAAGGTTACCTCACTCGTAAAGTGAAATACGCTAACCAATGGGCTCGCACACGACAGAGCAAGTGGGTGCGTCCCGAATCTGCCATCTTCACCCACGATGCCACGGCAGGGGCTGGCGTACGCCTCGACTATGCGGGCGGCGTCACTCCTGAAGGTGATGCCTTCTATCTGAAGATGGGTGGCTTCTTCGACGAGAACGTCAAGGGTAAAGAGCGTTTCGCCATTCCCGCACGCCCAGGTGATGAGGCTCCAAAGATTAACTTCAAAGCGCTGAAGAAGTTGGAGAAGTGATCCGAATCTTTCTTCTGTTCGAACAGAATCACACAGCCTCACCCCAAAACAAAAAACAGCAGCTACAGGATTCCTACTCAGGATTCTGTAGCTGCTGTCTTTGGGCGCATGAGGTTGCTTTTGGTGCGCTCCCTTAGAGCGGAGTGCAGGAGAAACCGATGGAGGCTACGGCTTCACAGATGGCTTCGGCTGAGGCACTGCCTTCCACGCGAGCTTCCTTGCGCTGGAGGTCAACAGATGCCGACACTACGTTTTCCACGGAGCGTATGGCTTTTTCGACCGAAGCGCGACAATGGTTGCAGTTCATGCCTTCGATGTGATAGAGGTTCATGTCTGATTGTTTTGGGGTTATACAATGTTCGTCTATGTGTTTGTCGTCGTGGGTGTGGTGGTGCCGCTGGGCAACAAAGAGGGCGTTGACGAGTAGCAAACACAGGATTGCTGAGCACAACCATCCAAACCATGATGCTCCCTCTTCGTGACAGCACGAGGTGCTTTGCACTCCTGCTGCAAACCATTCTGAGGGCAGGAGGTAGTCGACAACGTGTCCCCAACAGATTGCCATGCTGATGATGGACAGGAGATAGAGGAATAGGGTCTTGCCACCCATCACCTTCTTGATGACTAAGATGGATGCCATGTTGCATGCTGGACCTGCCATGAGCAACACGAGTGCAGATCCGGGCGTGAGGCCTTTGAGCATGAGCGCAACGGCTATGGGGATGGAGCCCGTGGCACAGATATACATGGGGATGGCTATGCACAGCACCACCAACATGCTGAGTTGCGTGTTGCCACGGAACTGCGCAAAGAAGTCGTCGGGAACAAGGACGGTGATGAGGCCTGCCACCACAAGGCCCACAAGCAACCATTTGCCTATGTCCTGCATCATCTCGACATACCCGAAGTGCAAGGCTTCGCGCAGCTTGCCTGCAAGGCTGGTGGTTCTCTCGTGGCTCGATCCGCAGCAGCAGTCTGCGGAGTGCGGTGTACTGCTCTGTCTTGCTCGCTCTCTGTCGCTCGTCTCGCTCTTGTCGAACCGGTTGATGAGCCAGCCGCCAAGCAGGGCATTGCAAAAGGCGGCAATGGGGCGCAGGATGGCGAATGGAAGGCCGAGCAGTGAGTAGGTGGCAACGATGCTGTCGATGCCCGTTTCGGGTGTGGCGATGAGGAAAGAGGTGGTGGCTCCCTTGGAGGCGCCTTCACGCCTGAGCGACATAGCGGTGGGGATGACTCCACAGGAGCACAGCGGCAGGGGGACGCCCAAGAGTGCACCATATAGCACCGACCGAAACCCCTTGCCACCCAGATAGCGGTGATAGACCATGCCTGGGATGAAGGCATGCATGATTCCTGCCAAGAAGAAGCCCAACAGAAGGTAGGGAGACATCTCGTTGATGAGGTTGAAAATTGCTTCCATAACTTGTTTTCTTTCTTTTTACGTGGCAAAAGTAGTATGTTTCTTTTGCAACCTAAAAGCAAAGATGGGGCATCCCTGATGTTTTTTTTTCTTCTAGTAGGCCCCTGCATAAGGGATGCCTCGTGGTCTTTTGGGGACTCATCCCACTTCTTTGTTTATCTTTCTACATCGCACCTACGCATGTGTCGGATGAACCTTTTTATGATGTTTTATCATATTTTCTTCGCGTTTTAGTAGTTAAATCCGTGAATTTTTCTTAAATTTGCACATTGTTTATCATTAGAGTACCTATAAATAGATTTTCTTTTGCGTATGACAAACAAAGGATGATGATGGATGGGCACCTACCCATGGCAGCTTTTCTTCATCGTTCGTTTCAGTTTTCTTATGTATAGAGTTTTCTTACATAAGCAGTTAGATGGATAAGGAAGATAATCTTTCTTTCCTGCAGGCAAATAGCCAGACTATAGTGAATGGGGATTTCTCCTTCACGCCCCCCAATCAAAAAATACCATCGATTGGGCAGTCGGTGGGATATGTCCCTACCTCAAATGCTCCTGCGAACGTTACCGCCCAAAAGCGGCATTGGTTTGTCATACGTGCCACCAGAGGACGTGCGCAGGCTGTCTACGAAAAACTTTCTGCCTACAGCGAATTTTCCTCTGATCTCTACGTGCCAACCTATCATCTTGAGAACCTCAAGATCGTGGATGGCGAAGCACACAAAGTCGTCACCGAAGGACTTTACCACAAGGGGCTTGTCTTCATTCGCACCACCTATAGCGAGTATCGCAAACTCGTGCGTGCCGAAGCACCCTATCACTATATCGATGGCTTGACTCCCTACTACAACCATTTCCAGTCGGAAGGGAGCGGTTGTAACAGCTATCTCGTCGTCCCCGACAAGCAAATGCAGGATTTTCGCAAACTCCTCGAATCTAAAAACGAACACATCCTCATCGACCAAGCCTCTATGCCCACCTACCTCAACGGCAAACAAGTGGAAATCGTCAGCGGTCCCTTCGCTGGCATCACCGGCACCTTGTTGCGCTGGAAAGGTCTGCGCCGTGTCTTTATCAAAATAGACCAAATCGGCACCTTCGCCACGGGCTTCATCCGCACCTGCGATTTCCGTCTCCTCTCCTGAGGGAAATAATTTAGTACCACGATTTTGGGCAATAATGCCATTATTATACTATGTTTTATAACCACGTATAATCTTGCGAGACTCCCAAGGTTGAACATTTACGCCTTATGCTGCTCTGAATGTGAATATCAGTTTCTTGCTCTATGGGGTAACAAAATGCACACTCTTTTGAAACTCAAAAGCCGTTCGGAAAGTTATATTCCTCCCAGAATGGTTAATCACTCAATTTGAAAAGTAACAATTAAATCATACAAGCATGTCAGAAGAAAGAAAAACCATTTATCTCTGCCTGGCCCATATGAGCGAAGATAAGTTGGAAGAAAAATACGTCAAAGAAGCCTTTGATACCAATTGGGTAGTGCCAATGGGACCAAACGTAAATGCGTTTGAGAAAGACCTAGAGGCCTTCGTCAATTCCAGACCCCAATCCTCATTCCCTTCAGAGGAAAACAAGGCTCCCTCTCAGCAGGAGAGGGCGGGGGGAGAGGCTTCAGCTCCCTTCCCTTCAGGGGAGGGCAGGGGAGAGGCTAAGGTCGTCTGCCTCTCAGCGGGCACCGCCGCTGTTCACCTTGCTCTCCTTGCTTGTGGCGTTGGTCCTGGCGATGAGGTGTGCGTGCAGTCATTCACGTTCTGTGCCAGCTCACATCCTATCACCTATCTCGGTGCAACACCTGTGTTCATCGACTCGGAGGCTGACACCTGGAATATGGATCCACAGCTCTTGGAGCAGGCAATCCTCGACCGTAAGGAGAAGACGGGCAAGTATCCTAAGGCCATCGTGCCTGTTGCCCTCTATGGTATGCCTTACAAGATTGATGAGATTATGGCGATTGCCAATAAATACGGCATTCCTGTTGTGGAAGATGCTGCCGAGGGTATGGGCTCACGCTTCAATGGTCAGGTGCTCGGTACCTTTGGCAAGTTCGGTGTCCTCTCTTTCAATGGTAACAAGATGATCACGACCTCGGGTGGAGGAGCGCTCATCTGTCAGAATGCGGCCGACGCACAGACCATTATGTGGTACGCTACCCAGGCACGTGATGCTTATCCCTACTACGAGCATACCGCCATTGGCTACAACTATCGTATGTCGAACGTATGTGCAGGTATTGGTCGTGGTCAGATGACCGTCCTCAATGACCATATCGCTCACCATAAGCATGTGCAGGAGCTCTACAAAGAACTTCTGCAGGATGTTCCCGGCATCACCCTCCATGAGCAGCCTGCCGATCCTCGTTATGATGCCAACTTCTGGCTCTGTGCCGCCACCATCGATCCCGAGATTCGCGTGAAGGGTCAGGAAAATGCCTACAAGGAAGTCATCAAGATAGCCGTTGGTGGAGCAGCAGGAGTCATCAAGGCTGTAGATAGCGCCACCACCGATTGCCAGCCCAACGAGAACGTAGAAGCCCTCCGTGTCTTCATGCTCTCCAAGAAAGTCGAGTGCCGTCCTGTATGGAAACCAATGCATAAACAACCTGTTTACAACGCGTTGTACGAACTTCGTTACGAAAACGAAAACTGGGTTTCTTACGAAGGCCCCAAGTCAAGCGCATATTTGCGTAAAGAGTCTGTTTGCGAATCCATCTTCAAGGTCGGCTTCTGCCTACCCGCTGGTCCTTACGTCACCGATGATGACGTTCGCTACATCGTTGATTGTATCAAAGAAGCAATTGTAAAATAAGACAGAGGCTGGATCCGAGTGGACCTTCCTTATGCAAGGGAATAGAATTCAAACAGAGAGACGTTTTTTTACGGCAGCATCACTTTCAGCAGCAACCGCAATCGAGCGTGACATACTCCGCCAATACATAAATAAGGTAAAAGAAGAAGGCACTATCCCTAAACGCATCATCACCGACAACCCTCGCACCCACGCCTTCCTAAAGGACTTCTGCCATTCCCTCTGCATCATTCTCGAATTCAAACGCACCCGCATCCCCCAACTCACCCGTCTCTGTTCGTACATGTACGACTTGGATGATTAATATTCCATCAAAAACGTGGAGATTCTTCAATCGCGGGGTCAGACCCCACGGTTGAAAAAATCGAGAATCTCCACGTTTTTGAAACCGAATACAACGAGAAAAATGCGAATAAAGAGTAAATCATGGCTCGTAGAATAAGAGAAATATCATCAACCGGCATCTACCACGTCATGCTCCGTGGTATCAACAAGCAGAACATCTTTTTCGCTGAAGATGACTATCTGCGTATGATGCAGATTCTCGCTGATGCTCCTTTTCAAAAGGATCCGCTCACTGGCAAAGTCGTGAAAGACAACCTCTGCACCATCTATGCCTATTGCATCCTCGACAATCACGTCCACATCCTCATTCGCGAAGGCGAAATGAAAATTTCGGAAGTGATGCAGAGCATCGAACTACGTTACGCCCTCTACTACAACAAGAAGTACGAGCGTGTCGGTCATCTTTTTCAGGGACGATTTGAATCAGAACCAGTCAACGACTCCCCGTATTTCTTCACCCTCCTGCGTTACATCCATCTCAATCCGGTAAAGGCGCTCGAGTCAAAGACTCCCGAAGAGTATCCCTATAGCAGTTGGAACGAATACGTCAATCACTCTTCCAACCTGAAGCGAGTCCTCAAACCAGAGTCAATAGCAGTCGTCATCAAGCGCTATTCACTCTCAGAACTGACCAAATGGGTCAATTCCGATGGCAACGAGATTATCTACACGGACTCCGATGGCAATGAAA
Organism: Candidatus Physcousia equi; assembly: GCA_018065005.1. Lineage (GTDB taxonomy): Bacteria > Bacteroidota > Bacteroidia > Bacteroidales > Bacteroidaceae > Physcousia > Physcousia equi. Next base: position 9,716 of record JAGHUD010000076.1, on the reverse strand, counting down.
TAGTGATGAAAGCGAACAACTGTCTCGATATGGACCGCTTCCCTAATCCCATCTCCGATCGTGAAGCCTTCGAAATACTTTCCGAAATCACAGGTCTAGCCAATCCCGAAGACTTCCGTCTACTCGATGCTCCCACCCAAATCTTCTATCTCCTCCAAGCTATTGATCGGGGAGTAAAACTGAAACAAGCCGCCCGTCTCGGAACCCTCTCCTATTATCAAATACGAAAAGCTTTCAACAAGAAACTCTCCATCCAAAATCGTGGAGATTCTTCAACCATGGGGTCAGACCCCTCGGTTGACAAAAACGTGGAATTTCTCGACTCGCGACTCGAGGTCCTCAAGCAGGCAATGCGCAAAATAGAAAATCTTCCGGGGGAATCACCTGACGATGATTTTTCGGAATTAGAATGCTCAAAAGATGAGTCACAAAAGGCAGATAATCTTATGACGGAAAACGAATATCATTACGCTCTCCAGCAGGTTCATGACGCCATTCGTCATTTGGAAAGTCTGAGCAAAAAGACCTACCATCGTCTCCATCTCATTGCCGAATACCTTCACGCTCATCCCGAATCCAAATGCCATGATATTGCCACTCACATTCAGGCAAGCAACGAGCGTACGCGCATCCTCCTCATGCAACTGGCCAATGCCAACATCATCAAAATCCACGGTAACGCCCGATCTCGCATCTACACCCTAATCTAAAAAACGTGGAGATACTTCAACCGCGGGGTCTGACCCTCCGGTTGAAAAAACGTGGAGATACTTCATTCCTCTCATACCTATCAACCCTAATTTCTCATTATCTATGGCTCAAAAGAAAAAAACTACAGATACCACCTCGAAAACGACGAGTAAATCCGCCAAGAAGAAGGCTACGAAGAAACGCGCAAAGGAAGTGATGCCTAAGCTCAACAATGTACAGTGTCCTGCGGGCATGACGCTCGAGGCTTGGCAGATTGCACTTCGCCAGCAACAGGTGAAGAAGGAGAACTTCACGATTTCGCAGGAGAACGAGAAGTATAATCCTGGAGTGTATCGTGTGGGCAATCCTGCAACCCGTAGCGAGTACAAGGTGGTGTATCGAGGTAAGGATAGCGCATGGAATTTCTGTTCATGCTTCGACTTCAAGACCTCACAACTCGGTACTTGCAAGCACCTCGAGGCTGTAAAGATGTGGACAAAAGACAAGCGCAAGAAGGTCTATCGTGATGCACCGGCTTACACCTCGGTTTATATGGATTACAAAGGGTCGAGACGCGTTCGCATCCGCATTGGCGAGGATCATCAGCAGGAGTACGAAGAATTGGCAGCACGATATTTCGACCACAATCTTGTTATCAAGGAAGAAACATACGCCAAGTTCGACATTTTCTTGCAAAAGGCGAAGGCCATAGACGAAAACTTCCGCTGCTACAACGATGCCCTTGACTACATCATCGAGCAACGCGAGCGCATCCAGCGCACTCAACTCATTGACACAAAATATCCTGACGAAATTCTCGACAACCTCCTCACCGTCTCGATCTACCCCTACCAGAAGGAGGGCATTCGTTTCGCCTATAAAGCCGGAAAATGCATCATCGCCGATGAAATGGGTCTCGGCAAGACCATCCAAGCCATCGCTACTGCCGAGATTTTCCTTCGTGAGGGGCTTGCCGAAAGCATCCTCATCGTCTGTCCCACTTCACTCAAATACCAGTGGAAACGAGAGATTGAGAAATTCACCGGAGGCGACAGCATCGAAGACGTTGACGAATATATCGAAGATGGTCGTGTTTGTCCCAAAGTGGTGGTCGTTGAAGGCAATCCTCCCAAGCGCGAACAACTCTACAAAGCCAAGGCTCCTTACAAGATCGTGTCTTATCACGCCATGGCGAATGATGTACGTCTGCACGGAAAAATAGTGACAGACGTCCTCATCATGGACGAGATTCAGCGTCTCAAAAATTGGGACACCATCATCTCCCGTGCCGCTCGCAAGATACAGTCGCGTTACGCTGTGCTCCTCTCAGGCACCCCTCTAGAGAACAAACTCGAAGAACTCTATTCTACCATGGAACTGGCCGATCAGTTCTGCTTTGGTCCCTACTACAAGTTCCGGGATGAACACATCCTTATCGACCCCGACACAGGAGCTGTTGCGGGTTACAAAGCCCTCAATGCTGTGGGCGAGAAGGCAAGCAAGCGTCTGCTTCGCCGCACAAAGAAAGGAGTACAACTGCAGCTTCCAAAGCGCTCCGACCAATACATCATCGTGCCGATGACCCAGGAACAGGTCGATTACCATGGCGAGTTCCGACTTGAGGTAGCGCGCATCATGCAGAAATACAAAAAAATCCACTTCATGAGCGAGCAGGACCGAAAGCGTCTTATGCTCCTTCTCGCCCAAATGCGTATGGTGGCTGACAGCACCTTCATCCTCGAACAGAATCTCAAGACGCGCAAGGATGTCAAGATTGCTGAGGTAATGAACCTCCTCAGTAATGTCTTTGAGAATGGTGACGAAAAGGTGGTCATCTTCAGCGAATGGGAACGTATGACGCGTCTCGTAGCCATGGAACTCGACAAGCGCAACATCCGCTATGAATATCTCAACGGCAGCGTGCCCTCCAAAATGCGAGGCGAACTCGTTCAAAACTTCACAACGCTCCCCGAGAGTCGTGTATTCCTCTCTACCGATGCAGGTTCCACGGGTCTCAATCTCCAGGTGGCAAGCATACTTATCAATCTCGATCTCCCCTGGAATCCTGCAGTGCTCGAGCAACGCATTGCCCGCATCTATCGCCTCGGACAGCAGAACCCCGTACAGATTCTCTATCTCGTGTCGAAGGAGTCCATCGAAGAGGGAATGATAGGTAAACTCAAGTTCAAGACCTCGATGTTCGAGGGCGTCCTTGATGGTGGCGATGATATGGTCTTCATCAACGAAGATAAATTCAAAAAGTTCATGGACGACATCGATTCCGTCATCCGCGAAACACCTGAACCCGCTCCCATTGTTGAGTATATCGATGAAGAGGAATCTGAAGAAAAGACTCCTGTTTCGGACGAACCGTTAACTGAAGATACAGCAACATCCTCATTAACAGAAAAGGTACAAGAACACCCCGACGCTGACATTTCAAACACCTTCCCCGATACTTTAGTTCTCTCTCATGACTCATCTAATATTTATAATAATGAGTCCGATGAAACCTGTCAGAATCCCCTAGAAGATGACGTTCTATCGCACACATCTTCCGTTCAAAACCCCTCGCCCGCATCTCCTGCAACCTCCACGCCCTTATCCTCTCCTCGTCATCCCAAACAGCTAATCTCAGAAGGCGTCTCCTTCCTCAGTGGCTTAGCCGAAACCCTCAAATCTCCCGAAGCCACAAAGCAACTCATCGACAACATCGTGGATGTCAATCCCGAAACCGGAGAGACCAACCTCAAAATTCCTGTCTCCAGCAAAGAGACTGTCACCAACGTCCTCCAACTCTTCAGCAAACTATTCTCCTAAAAACGTGGAGATTCTCCTCCTCGTTAAGTCAAACAACCAATTATTCACCATCAACCCTCATTCAACCATGACCACCCAAAACCTCTCCACCGCCAGATACATCCACATCGTCATTCCATACGACCCCCAATTGTGAGGAGTCTCATCTCGTCACCTTCTCCGATGGCGTAATGGACGAACTCGAATCGGAACCGGATTTCCAGATTCCCAACTTCGATTCCGAGAATCTCCTCATGAACTTCATCATCGACCTCCATACGGGCAAAGTCGAAGACTGGAAGCGCGATGATTTCCTCCGCATCTGGGGCAAGATTCGCGATGAAGGCACCTACACGCTCCTCGATGCCGCACACACACCGATAACGCAAATCACGGGCTACGTTCCCAATCGTCTTCTCCCGCCCTTCGAGCAGGGATGGGGCGATTATCTCGAACTCGCCATCCAACCCGACGGCACCATCGACAATTGGTCAACCACTCCCGACTTCTCCGAGTTCCTCGAAAAAGGTCACGCACCATGTCACGTCCGCACTAATAAGTATCGCAAGGCCACCGAAGCCCTCCTCTCCCTCTATCGCTACCACCTCACAGACGATGAGAAGCAATGGATAGCTCGTCAACTCACCACCGACATGGAGGATTTGCGAAAGTCGGAATTGATTGAAGCGCCTGAATAATGCACAACATGATATGGGACACAATATTAATTCATCCTACCCCCTGCATGAAAATATGAATTCAGAAAACAAAAAATGGGTACTTGCTGAAGCTATGGCTTGGCTTGAAGAAAAAGAGGCTCCAAAAGACAATGCCCACAAAGAGCAAGAAAATAGTGAGGAACCTGACACAAACAGTGAACTTCCTTTTTTATGAAGGATCTCCAGCAGAAATATCTCCCAACGATTTTTATGCACACATGACGGAGAAGCAAGACTCAGAATTGCCTACCCTGCAACTACAATACTCGTTTACGTCCCTACTTGATGACTTGTGTGAGGAGTCCTATTGCAAACGTATCCATATCGATATCATCCGCAATGAGAGTCTCGGCTACTATGGCAATATCAATAATCGTCCTTCAGAGGTCATAAAAGTAGGCCAACTTGAAATCGAAATTCTCGATTGGCAACGAGCAGCCCAATTCAATGATGTATGGGTTACAGCAGGATTAGCTCGCGACAATTCAGTGGTTGAAACCTTTATCAGCAAGGATGGCACCATCAAGGAGCGCTGGAAGTCGGAGTTTGAAAAGTGCCAGAGCAATAATATCCTCTACATCCATTCCATGGAACTCATCGGCATCTTCCGTCATCATGGGTTGGGAGCCTATATCCTCAAGAGTATCCTCGATACCTACCACGACATGTTCGGCATAATGGTCATCGACCCATGGCCTGTTCATTACCAGTACCTCGAAGGCGACTATCGTGAACCCGATTACGATTACACGCATAAACTCTCTGCTGTGGATATAGCTGAGGACAGAGATCACGCTGCCCTCCATCTCATATCCTATTATGAAGACCTCGGCTTCCGTTGCACCGATGATCCCCTCCGCTCCCCTTATCGCGTTTGGAGTCTCATGTACCTCAATGCCAATACCCCCTCGCCCCTCCGCGACCTTGACATTTACGTCTTATGGGACTACTAACCCTCCAGCCTTTCCTCTAAAAACGTGGAGATTTTTCAACCGCGGGGTCTGACCCTTCGGTTGAAGAAAACGTGGAGATTCTCCTTCCTGTACAAAAATCATGAATACCAACCAATCACTCCTCTCAGAAATAGCTTTCGCTCTCACCGATCATACATCAACCGAGAGGGGTGCAACCCATTTCGTTGATCTCACCACTGGCGAAGTCACCTTCATTCAAGGCGATTATATGTTCGAAGAGGACGAAATCACAGAAGACGAAATCGCCTCCTATCACGATTGGGAGAAGGGCCAAATACGCACCTACCTCCATCACGAACTCATCGAGATAGAGCCCATTTCCTGTCGAGAGTCCTTCCGCATTATGGAAGCCTTTGCCGACACTCGCAACGAGGAAGAACAAACGCACCTCTACAAAGCCCTTAATCGCTGAGGCCCATTCAAGTGTTTCCGGTATGCTGTTGAAGACCTCGGCATCCTCCAGCAATGGTACGAATTCAAGAACGAAGCCGAAGCACGTCAAGCCCAAGAGTGGCTCACGGCGAACAGTCTCGAAATCAGAGACGGCAAGATTCTTCGAATAACGTTTTGATTCAAAAAAATATCAAGCCCATGCACAACCACATATGATCCCTTCTCAGTGCCACTCCTTCATCACTCTCCGATGAGGAAGTATCTCAAATTCTTGACCTCCTCCCATCCCTCGAACTCTGGATGAAGGACTTCAAGCAACAGACCATCTAAGGCATTCAGGAAACAGAAGCCCTTGTTCCCGGCTACACCCTCAAGCCCTACCAAATACGAACCATCCCCGATAAAGATACTGCCCTCGAAACCATCCGCACCTACGATCCCGAGCTCTATGCCCAATGCGTGCGCCCCCAATCACTCCGCCCCCTCGCAGAACTCCAGAAGGTCATGGGCACCCACCTCTTCGAGAAACTCCTCACTCCCCATATCGTCATCGAAACCACCCAACGACTGGTAAAAGAGAAATAACCCCCTCCTCAAAACTGTGGAGAAATGCTCCCTCCTCTCCCTCTATCGCTACCACCTCACAGACAATGATAAGCAATGGATAGCCCGCCAACTCACCACCGACATGGCGGATCTGAGAAAATCATAATAAAATTAAACGAAAAAATAGCCAAATACCCAATCCCCATGCGCATTCCAGCTCTCGCAATAGCCCAACGACACCCCAAAGGGCTTTTCTGTAAGACCGACCGCCTCTATGCTGAGGTGGCAGAATTCATATACAAGCGTCTCAAGGAAGAGATTAGCTATCTCCTTGACGACAACGGCCTCAAGCGTGCCAGCATCAGTTGTGCACTCTTCCTTGAAGACCACTTCAGCCAAACCTATCAGATGGCAGTCTTCATGCAGTGGCATCAGCAGAAGTTCGGCACACTCCTGCCGATATATAATTATGTGGACCCCACATCCCTCTTCACCAAGCAGTTCCAACTCGTCCTGTGGCACGCCATCTGTGCTGAACGAGATGGTCGCATCATCAATCCCGAAAACGAAGGAGTCACCCTCATCTCCATGCGCATCCTTGCAGAGATGAACGAGACGGGTCTTTGGGATCGCCTCAAGCCCAACGAAGAACTGGCCGAACACCTCTACTGCGAAGAGACCCAAACCGACATCATGGAGATAAAGGGCGTCCTCATGTGGCTCCAGCACTACTCCTTCTTTGGCTACTGGCACGACCTCCCCGAGGACGATGCCATTGCCGATGGGGTGGATACCGTCCTTGCCGAAGCCGATGACCACCAGCGCACATACGCCATCGATTCCCTTTCAGCCTTCGGTCGTCAGTGTTGGCCTTGTTCCCTCAAACCTCAAGAGATATACGCTCGCATGATTCGTTTCTCTATGGAAGACGACAACGATCCATACGCACAGGATATTGAGGACATCGAATACAAGAAATTCGCCCTCTATCGCAAGGTAAACGTAGCTTCCGATACCATCCTCTTCGAGGACTTCCAAGGCAGTCAGTTCTCCGTTCTCCGCGACAGTTTCGGCCCGATGCCCGCTCGCAAAGCACAGGAATCTACACACTTCGTTGGAAGTTTCGTCCGTTTCCGCAATGAGTACGAGAGCAACGGCATCTCCCTCTGGACCTCGCTCCCCGAAGAGCAATACGAAGCCTACTGCGAGACCCGCAAGCAGGAGGAATACTACAATCACATGGAGGGCCAATACGACAAGTTCATCCAGAAGAACGAAGGCCGCCGCATCTACTTCTTTGCCAACTTCAAGGAATATCTCCAGTGGCTCAAACAGGAGCACAAGATGAAGAACACATCCGCTGTATCTCTTGATGATGACGAACGCAAAAACAAGCCTCTCATGGTCTTCTTCGAACCCAACGGACAGACAACTCTCATCAACGACATCAAGGGCATCAAGTCGCCTCACAACCCCTTCTACGATCCGAAGGAAGCTCCCGACGAAGCCTGCCAACTCATCGTCAATACCCACAGCTGTTCCCCCGACTGCCTCCGCTATCTCCTCGACAACAACCTCCTTCCCGATGCCGCTCTCAACCACATCAAGGGTCCCGAAGCCGGTCGCACCCTCGTCCAGCAGAATGCCGAATTCCTCGCCCGCTGCTTCCGCCGAGACATCCGGTGGTACAATCCCATGGTCAAACAAAAATAATCACACCTAAGCGCATCGAAGACTTTGCTGCCGTTGGAGTACACACCATCCATCTTGAGACGCCTCTGAAATCTGACACTTACAATCATACTTCTCTTGAAGGAAACAACTCTCGCCCTATAAGGGAGAGCGGGGAGTGGGGCCTCCACTTGGGCAGAGTAGCCTGGAACATCAACAAGTTCATCGTCTTCGTTGGCCAATGGGCAAAACCTATTGAAGCCGAGCTCTCCGAAATGATCAACCAAGAATTCGCCCTCCCGTACTTCGAATTCGTCTACGACATCCATTGGGACCTCGGCCACGGCTGGTCAGGCGACGTCAAGTAATGTTCCTGAATTATGAGGAGGACTGACAGCTGCGCCATCCATAGGGCAAAAAAATACCGCCCACTCTCGTGCACTGCAATATAGCTGCACTAAAAGAATTGAAAAAATAAAGTATAATGAAGATTATTTCAGAACAACTGATACGCTCGCTTGGAATCACTCCCAAAGAGTGTGTCGCATGGATCTACGAAAGCTTCAATATGAAGCAGGACGCACAACTGCCTGCAAAGATTAGTGTGCATCCTGCTGATTATGACTTCTTCACATCCATGCCTTGTCTCTTGCCTGCCTCTACCGAAATGGGGAGGGTAAATTGTGAACAATACTTTGGTATAAAAGAGGTACATCGCATAGAAGGAGCCGTTCCTTCTCTTGGAAGCGACATGATGCTCTATAATGCAAAGACAGGTGAACTTCTTGCACTTGTTGATTGCGACTGGATTACCACCATGCGCACAGGTGCAGTAGCTGCCGTTTCGGCAAAGGCTCTCCGAAAAGATGATGCCGACACATACGGAATGGTGGGCTTAGGCAATACTGGACGTGCCACAATGCTTTGCATCCTTGAAGCAGAACCAGAGAAGCATTTCAAGGTGAAGCTTCTCCGATACAAGGATCAGGCAGAACTCTTCATCGAGCGTTTCAAGAACTACAACAACGTAGAATTTGAAATTGTGGACGACATCAACGAGATGGCTCGAACCGTAGATGTTTTCATCTGCTGTATCACAAGCGCTAATGGCTTGCTTGTTGCGGACGAAAAGACCTTCCAACCAGGAGTAACGGTTATACCTGTTCACATGAGAGGTTTTCAGAATTGTGACACTACCTTTGACCGTGTGTTTGGTGATGATACCGACCATGTGAAAGGTTTCAAGTATTTCCCACAATACAAGGATTACAACGAGATTGGAGAGGTGCTTGCTGGTCGCGATCCAGGACGCAAGTCGCAAGAGCAACGCATCATCGATTACAACTATGGTCTTGCACTTCATGATGTGGTGTATGCCAGCAAGATTTATGAGATGGTTGCCGATAAGGATGTACCAAGTATTGAAATCATTAAAGAGACAGAGAAATTCTGGGTCTGAACCAGTCTCAGTTACCCACAGAGCAGGAGAATGAGCAGGCACTCGGACAATATAAATAACAAGTCTTTATGTTACACAGACCAGATTCGCCCGTCCTGAGCCGAGAGATTACTCTGAGATTCTCGAAGGGAACGAATACTAACCGCTGCTCACAGCCGCACATAATTAACCTATTTATACTCAGGCTTCTGATGTGTACCATCCAATGCTTGGTACCTACAAAGACCAACAAATATATCTTGAACGACAACCTGCACGTTTTATAGAACTTATTCGTATCTTTGAACCCGAAATTAATCCAAGTACGAATACATAGATCGATATGGCAAACGAAATATTACCCATAACCGAAGTTGAGGTTGTCCTCTACCAACCAGATGACAATATTAAGCTTGATGTCCGCATCTGTAATGATACAGTGTGGCTCACGCGTCAACAGATGGCAACACTTTTTGGGCGCGATGT
>JAGHUD010000026.1 GCA_018065005.1 Candidatus Physcousia equi | reverse complement strand
CGCGCGGGCTTTGGGGGGGCGGGGCGCGCGCCCGGGGCGGGGGGGGGGCGCGGAGCCGGGCAAGTTCGCCCCCATGGCCCACCTCGTCGCCGGGGCGAAGGGGGAAAAGCAGGTGACAGAGTTCGTGGAGGGCAGTGAACCGCTTGCGTTCTGTGGTCGCGCACGCGCACGCGTTAATAATAATAATAGGTATGTCCCCCTTGGACGATGCGCTGGCACGGACGAAGGTGGAGAGTCCAAAGACCTGGTTGGCACCCAAATCTGCTTCGATGACGTGGACGCCATAGCAGCAGAGGAGCTCGTAGACACTGTGGATGGGTTGCAGCCCAATCTCCCATTTGCGACGCAGCTCTATGGCGGCATGCTCGGCGTCGGCATAGTTGCACAACGGGTTGTTGGGCAAGGGATGGACGAAGGTGAGGTCGGAGCCCAAGATGGTTTGTATGCCGAAATAGTTTTGGAGCAGTGGCGCAACAATCGAGTCGATGTGTTGGAGCTGTTCGGGTGAAATGGACAAGTCGAAACGATACTCGAGCTGGCTCAGTAGGGGCATTGGTTGAGAAAAGAAGGTGAGCGGCACGTGACAGGCATCGGCGATGGCCTGAAGGGTGGTGGGCGTGGGCTTCATCAGTCCGCGTTCGAACTTGCTGATTGCCATCTTGCTGACCGCTCGTTCGCCCATGCGGCGCACCAGTTCGTCCATCGAGAAGTGGCAGAGGCTGCGTGCTAACTTGATTCTCTCGGATAGGAGGTTCATGGTATTCTGTGTTTTTTGGTTTACAAAGATAGGCATTTCTTTCGATTTTGTGTAAACAATTAGGCATTTTTTTGCAAAAACTTGTCATTTTTTCTGAAATGGGAGACTTGGCGGCCTTGCAAAACCGCATGGAAGTGGTAGACGCACACGATGAGTAATGTTTATTCTCCACTTTTTTTGTTGGAAATGTGGAAGAAATGTCGTAACTTTGCCGCAAATTTCAGAAATCATGTCAAATTTAGTAGCCATAGTGGGCCGCCCCAACGTGGGCAAGTCCACACTCTTCAACCGCCTGACGCAGACACGCCACGCCATCGTGAGCGACGAGGCAGGCACCACGCGCGATCGTCAGTATGGCAAATGCCTTTGGACGGGACACGAGTTTTCGGTCGTTGACACCGGTGGATGGGTGGTCAACAGCGACGACATCTTTGAGGAGGAGATACGCAAGCAGGTGACGCTCGCCACAGAGGAGGCAGACGTCATCCTCTTCCTTGTGGACAACCAGAATGGTGTGACAGACCTCGATGAGGCTGTGGCAGGCATCTTGCGCCGCACGAAGAAGCCGGTCATCTTGGTGTGCAACAAGACGGACAACAACGACCAGATTTATCAGTCGGCAGAGTTCTATTCGCTTGGACTGGGCGACCCCTACTGCATCTCAGCCGCCACAGGCAGCGGAACGGGCGACTTGCTCGATCTGGTGCTGACAAAGTTCCCCAAGAACAGTGAGGAGCAGGTGGAGGATGACATCCCCCGCTTTGCCGTTGTGGGCCGCCCCAATGCGGGCAAGTCGAGCATCGTCAATGCCTTCATCGGCGAGGAGCGCAACATCGTGACCGACATAGCGGGCACGACGCGCGACAGCATCTACACGCGCTTCACCAAGTTCAACTTCGACTTCTATCTTGTCGACACGGCAGGCATTCGCAAGAAGAACAAGGTGAGCGAGGACCTCGAGTTCTACAGCGTGATGCGCTCCATCCGCAGCATCGAGAACAGCGACGTATGCATCCTCATGATCGACGCCACGCGCGGCATCGAGGCACAAGACCTGAACATCTTTCAGCTCATCCAGAAGAACCAAAAGAGCTTGGTGGTGGTGGTGAACAAGTGGGACCTCGTGCCCGACAAGTCGCAGAAGGTGATGGACGAGTTTGAGTATGCCATCCGCAAGCGCATGGCTCCCTTTGACGATTTTCCCATCGTCTATGCCTCTGCCCTCACAAAGCAGCGCATCTTCAAGGTGTTGGAGACTGCGCGCGACGTGTATGAAAACCGCCGGCGCAAGGTGCCTACGCGCAAGCTCAACGAAGAGATGCTGCCCCTCATCGAGGCATATCCGCCACCATCCAACAAGGGCAAGTACATCAAAATCAAGTATTGCTCGCAGGTGCCCGACACACGAGTGCCCACCTTCGTCTTCTATGCCAACCTGCCGCAGTACATACGCGAGCCCTACAAGCGTTTCCTTGAAAACAAGATACGCGAGCGTTGGGACTTCTCCGGCTGTCCCATCAACCTCTTCGTGCGTCAGAAGTGATGAAAGGAGCAAGCTCTTTTCTTCTCTTTCCCCTCTTCTCCTCCTTCTTGCTCCCATCATGTTCGTGCAGGAGGGGGGGAGACGATGTGCACACAGAGGTGAGGCTCGCAGCTCAGACCTATTATAATTATGTCAAGGAGGGCAAGTGCGACAGTTTTGCTCTTGCCCTCGATGTGCAGTTGCCCCCCGACTTGCCAGAGGCATGCACGACCGACTATCGCCGCCAGGTGGCAGACGCCACACGCCAGTATGTAGAGATAGAAAAGCGTCGCCATGGTCAGATGACCAGCATTGAGGCAGAAGCAGACTCGCTCAGCGCAGATGGCAACGAGGCCATCGTGACGCTGCTTCTCGACTATGAGGATGGTGCCAAACAACGTGTCGTTGTGCCGCTGCGCCGCTCGGCAGGCAAGTGGCTGATGAGGTGACACCCAAACAAGAAAAAACGTACGCACACAAGCAAACAAAAAGTTTCCGCAGCAGAAACCAAAAGTTTCTGCAGCGGAAACTGAAAGTTTCTGCAGCAGAAACTGACAATTTCTGCAGCAGAAACTTTTTTTTGTCCAATCAAATCCTACATCATCCCCCGTCGTTTCGCCTCTTCGAGCATGAACTCGAATGCCGCCTCGTGTGTGTTGGGGATGCGACTCTCCCAGATGGCATCCTTGATGGCCTGCTTGAGTTCGCCCACCTGTCGGCATGGCGTGAGGTTGAAGGTCTGCATGATTTCCTCGCCCGTGATGGGGTTGGTCCAGGTGCGGTAGTTGTCGCGCGCCTGCAGGTCGACCAGCTTCTCTCTCACGAGTCGGAAGTTGTCGAGAAAGCGTGCCTTCTTCTCTCTGTTCTTGCTTGTGATGTCTGCCTCGCAGAGTGTCATTAGGTCATCGATGTCCTCGCCCGCCTCAAAGAGCATACGGCGCACGGCACTGTCGGTGACCTCCTCGTCGGCAATGGCGATGGGGCGCATGTGTAGCGAGACGAGTTTCTGCACATACTTCATGCGTTCGTCCATGGGCAGTTTGAAGCGTCGGAAGATGTCTGGCACCATGCGCTCGCCCAGGTAGTTGTGGTTGTGGAAGGTCCAACCCGTAGCTGGCTCCCAGCGCTTCGAACGTGGCTTGCCGATGTCGTGCAGTAAGGCTGCCCAACGCAGCCACAGGGGGTCTTTCTGCGGGCATGGCTCGTCGGTGCAAGCCGCTTCGTCCTGGGCGCGCACCACATTTTCGAGCACCTCCATCGTGTGGTAGAAGTTGTCCTTGTGTGCGCGTCCGTTCATTGTTTCCACCCCCTCCATGGCAGCCAATTCGGGGAAGATGATGGGCAGCAGACCGCATCGGCTGAGTTCGACCCACCCCTTCGAGGGGTGTTTTGCCATCATGATTTTGTTGAGCTCGTCGATGATGCGCTCCTGCGAGATGATGCGAATGCGGTCGCGATTGCGCTCGAGTGCCTCGAAGGTCTCATCGTCGATGTGGAAGCCCAGTTGAGTGGCAAAGCGCACGGCACGGAGCATGCGTAGCGGGTCGTCGGAGAAGGTGATGTCGGGGTCGAGCGGTGTGCGGATGAGTCCGTCCTCCATGTCGTAGAGCCCATCGAAGGGGTCGATGAGTTGTCCAAACCGATCATGGTTGAGGCAGATGGCAAGCGCATTGATGGTGAGGTCGCGACGGTCAAGGTCGTCGTCCAGGGTGCCGTCCTCCACGATGGGTTTGCGCGAGTTGCGGCTGTAGCTTTCGCGTCTTGCACCCACGAACTCCACCTCCGTTTCCTCTCCTTTCTTTGAGCGGAACTTCACTTGTGCCGTACCGAAGTTGCGGAAGACACTCAGGTTTGCCCATAGGTGCATCTTGCGGAGGTTCTTTGCCAGAGCCTCTGCCACGGCAATGCCGCTGCCCACCACCTCCACATCGATGTCCTTCGAGGGCCGTTCGAGAAAGATGTCGCGCACGAATCCACCCACCACATAGCACTCCACGCCGAGTTGGTCGGCAGTGTCGCCAATGAGGTGAAAGATGTCCTCGCGTTCGAGAATCTGCGCGAGCTCTGCGTCGGAGCGTTGTGTGTTCATCGTGTGGTAGCTTTAGTTTTCACTGCAAAATTAGTGGAAAAAGCCCTAACAGACAAGATTTCCACGCGAAAAAAAGAAAAAAAGGAGTCGGAGGCGCAAGTTGTCTGCTGCGTTTTAGTGTTTCTTTGAACAAAATATTGTATCTTTGTGCGCATGAAACACATATCTCGATACGCATGAAACACGTAGTGCAACTTCTTTTTGCCATCCTTCTTTTCGTCTCTCAGGCCAAGGCAGGCACCGATTTCACCCTCAAGTTCACCCCCTCTGCACCACTCAGTGTGGCAACGGCGGCGAGCGATAGTTTGCCAACCCCAGCAGCCAAGGGGCTCGGACTCTCAGCCACCTTTGGCGGCGTGCTCGATGGAGATGCCATCGTGGCAGGCGGTAGCAACTTTCCTGACCTGCCCGTCAGCCAGGGCGGAGAGAAGCAATGCTACGATGAGGTCTATCGCCTCCACAACGGGCAGTGGGTGCTCGTTGGTCATTTGCCCTATGCCGCTGCCAACGGAGCATCCGTGACCACCGCGAAAGGTGTAGTGTGCATAGGCGGCAGCAACGGCTTAGGCACGGTCAGCAGAGTCACACTCCTGACACTCGAAGAGGGCAAACTCCAAACCACGGATCTGCCCAGTCTGCCGGTGCCCCTCACCGAGATGGCGGCGGCGCATCGCGATGGCGTTGTCTATGTTGTGGGCGGACGTAGCGTCGACGAAAGCGGCGCCAGCGTGGCTTCTCACATCGTCTATGCCCTCGACTTGATGGAGGGCAAGAGTTGGGAGGCGCTATGCGAGATGCCCGGGGCAGCCCGTCTGCAATGCTTGGCGGCTGTGCAGAGCGGAGCGACCGCTCCCTGCCTCTATGTGTTGGGGGGCTACACCATGAGCGAGAAGAACACGACAGACCGCCTGCGTGTCCTCTCCGATGGACTCTGTCTGAACCTCAAGACCTTGGAATGGAAAAGCACACGCCCCCTGCCCGAAGGGACAAGCATCACGGGCGGAGCGTGCGCCACCTCTGGATATAGCCACATCGTGTGTGTGGGCGGTGTGTGTCAGGACATTTTCGAGGCGCGCATCAACGACCCCCATCCCACCAACGACTACTTCCTGCACGAGCCAGCCTGGTATCGTTTCAATGCGCAGGTGATGGTCTACCACACCATCACCGACAGTTGGTATGCCCTCGACTCCAACCCCCTCTTGGCGCGCGCTGGCGCGTCGCTCATCAGTTTGGCAGGCAACAAGTGGATGCTTGTGGGGGGTGAGACGATGCCCGGTGTTCGTTCCACCGACGTCACGGTGCTCGACCTCGAGCGCGAGACCAGTTTCGGTTGGCTCAACTGGGTGGTTTTGGCACTCTATCTGCTGGGCATGTTGGCTTTGGGCTACTACTTCATGAAGCGCGAGAGCGGAGCCGACGACTTCTTCCGTGGTGGAGGCCGCATCCCGTGGTGGGCAGCCGGCATCAGCATCTATGCCACGATGCTCTCAGCCATCACCTACATGAGCATCCCTGCCAAGGCCTATGCCACCAACTGGACCTACTATCCCATGCTGGTCACCATTCTCTTGGTGAGCATCCCTGTGGTGAAATACTATCTGCCCTACTTCAGACGCCTCAACATCACATCGGCATACGAATATCTGGAGATGCGCTTCAACCTCTCCACACGTCTGCTTGCCAGTGGATTGTTCATCGTGTTCATGGTGGCACGCATGGCACTTGTGCTCTATCTCCCCTCGCTTGCCCTCACGGCTGTGACAGGCATTGACATCCACCTCTGCATCGTTCTCATGGGCATCGTCACCATCATCTACTGCACCATGGGAGGCGTTGAGGCGGTTGTCTGGGGCGACGTGGTGCAGGGCATCATCCTGGTGGGAGGTGCCATCTTTGCAGCACTCTACCTCATCCTCGGCACGGAGGGCGGCTTCGGCGGCTACGTGGAAATAGGTGCTGCCAACGACAAGTTCCAACTCTTCGAGTGGTCGCTCGACTATCGCAGCGTCAC
The DNA here is from genome assembly GCA_018065005.1 of Candidatus Physcousia equi. Lineage (GTDB taxonomy): Bacteria > Bacteroidota > Bacteroidia > Bacteroidales > Bacteroidaceae > Physcousia > Physcousia equi. The sequence continues at coordinate 7,687 of JAGHUD010000026.1, read as the reverse complement.
CTTCTGGGTGGCCATCGTGGGCGGACTCGCCAACAACCTCATCTCCTACACGTCCGACCAAACTGTCATCCAGCGCTATCTCACCACCAAGGACGAGCGAAGCGCCGGACGAAGCATCATGATGAACGGCATCATGAGCGTGGGCGTGAGCGTTGTCTTCTATGTCATCGGTACGGGTCTCTACACCTTCTTTCAGACTCACCCCGCTGAACTGGATCTCACGGCAGAGAAGGGTGATGCCATCTTCCCCTATTTCATGATGAGCCAGATGCCAGCCGGCGTGGCAGGACTGCTCATTGCTGCCATCTTTGCAGCAACGATGTCCACCATTTCGAGCAACATCAACAGTATCTCCACCGCTTTCACCGTCGACTTCTGGAAGCGACTGCGCAAGCAGACAAACAGCGACGAATCGCTGCTGCGCGTGGCGCGTCTCTCATGTGTCGTGAGCGGTGTTGTGGGCGTGGTCATTGCCCTCATGATGGCTTCGTGGGACATCCTCTCGCTGCTCGACTACTTCAACACCATCCTCGGTCTGCTCACCGGTGGTCTGGGTGGTCTCTTCTTCATGGGCATCTTCTGCAAGCGCATCCAGGGCCGCGCCGCGCTCATTGGTTTCCTTGCAGGCACGCTCTTCGTCTTCTGGCTCAACTTCTTCACCGATGCCAACCTCTTTCTCTTCGGTGCTGCCGGCATGGTGGTGAGTGTGGTTGTGGCTCTGCTCCTCAGCTTTCGGCAGAAGAAGGCTTGAGTGAGCGCAGTCGGCGTCACATCTTCCTGTGCGACGAGGCAAGCATGCTTCTCGCTACACATAGCATCAACAAATAATCGGTATTCGATACAGATTCCCTAATATATGTTAGTCAAGGTTAACAGCGCTGCCGTGCAAGGACTTGAAGCCATTGCCGTGACGGTGGAGGTGAACACCTCCAACGGCATGCGCTTCATTCTTGTCGGTCTGCCAGATAATGCTGTCAAGGAGAGCTACGAACGCATCAGTGCTGCCGTGAACAACAGCGGCTTTTCCATGCCTAAGCACTCTGTCACCATCAACATGGCTCCTGCCGACGTGAAAAAGGAGGGCAGTGGATACGACTTGCCTATGGCAGTGGGACTCATGGCGTGTGAAGGGGGCGTGCAAGAGCAACTCCTGCCCACCACCGTGCTGGTTGGCGAACTGAGTCTCGACGGCTCGCTCCAACCCATCCGTGGTGCACTGCCCATTGCCATCAAAGCGCGTGCCATGGGCTTCGAGCGACTCATCGTGCCCATACAGAATGTGAGAGAGGCTGCCGTAGTGAACAAACTCAAGGTCTATGGCGCCCATAATCTCTACGAGGTCGTCAGCTTGCTCAATGGTGACGACAACTTGCAGCCAACTGAGATTGATACGCGCGCTGAATTCTACGACCATCAGATGTTCTTCGACTACGATTTTGCCGACGTCAAAGGACAGGAAATCGTAAAGCGCGCGTTGGAGGTCGCTGCCGCTGGTGGGCACAACCTCATCATGGTGGGACCTCCAGGCAGCGGTAAAAGTATGCTCGCCAAGAGACTGCCAAGCATCCTGCCACCGTTGTCGCTGCGCGAGAGTCTGGAGACCACACAGGTGCACTCCATCGCAGGACGCCTCAAAACAGACCAGTCGCTCATCGCCATTCGCCCTTTCCGCAGTCCGCACCACACCATCTCGCCCGTGGCACTCGTCGGCGGAGGTCTCAGTCCACAGCCGGGCGAAATCAGTTTGGCGCACAATGGTGTCCTCTTTGCCGACGAGCTCCCTGAGTTCAACCGAAGTGTGCTGGAGGTGCTTCGCCAACCGTTGGAGGATAGGTGCATCAACATCTCACGCGCCAAATACAGCATCTCCTATCCCTGCAACTTCATGTTTGTGGCTGCCATGAACCCTTGTCCCTGCGGCTACTATAACCATCCACAGAAGGCTTGCGTCTGCACACCAGGACAGATCGTACGCTACATGAACAAAATCAGCGGACCGCTGCTCGACCGCATAGACATACAGATAGAGATCGTTCCGTTGACTTTCGACCAAGTGTCGCGCTCTGCGCCCGGCGAGAGCAGTGCTGCCATCCGTGAGCGCGTCGTTGCTGCCCGACGCATACAGGAGGAGCGCTATCGCGAACATGCTGGTGTGCACTGCAATGCTCAGATGACACCAGCTCTCATGCGTCAGTTCTGCACGCCCTCGCCTGAGGATGCTGAACTCCTGCGCATGGCGATGAATAAATTCCAACTATCTGCGCGTGCCTACGACCGCATCCTTCGCGTTGCCCGCACCATTGCCGACCTCGAAGGAAGTGCAGAGGTCAAAGCCAACCACATTGCTGAGGCCATCAGCTATCGCAATATGGACAGAGCATCGTGGGGCGAGTGACGGACGCAAAAGAGGCTAACTTAAGAACATTGAAATTGGTGTGATCCTCAATAATATCGATGAGGCTGCCCTGTGTGGCAAGCGAGGCTTCATGCGGAAAGTCTCTGAACGCGAGGGCGCAAGCATTCATGTTGGGGCATGTCTGCCACGTTATACAAGAGAATCATCCGTTCACTGCCCAGAGGATAGGAGCAACAAGTGTTTCACCAGTTTCACAAGGTCGCGGATGGTGATGATGCGGTTGAGGTCGATGTCGCATTCGGGTGTTACCTCTTTCTTTCGCAGCAGCACTTGAAGCAGTGCCTCCACATCGGCTGTTTCCAACTTTCGGTTTTGGTCCACATCGCCAAAGAGGTGGGCACTGCCCTCTGTTGTTTGCTCTGGAACGGGGTCGCCCACAGCCATGATGACACCGTCCTGCTTGCTGTCTTCGGGGTCGGTGTCGGCAGTCTCGAGGCAGAAGAGTCCGTGGGCAGAGGCGTAGCGTTGGTTTCGTTTCGCCTTGGCACCGAGGGCATAATAGACGAAGTTGGGGGTGTCGAAGCCGATATAGCTGTTAGCTGCCCCTTGGTTGCTTTTGGCGCGTAGGGCAATGCTTCCGTCTTCTTGTTTTTCGACAATCCATGTTTCGGGACAATGGGACGACATGCTGAAGGTGTTCTCTTCGCAGCCACCGAGGTAGAGCCCCGTGTGTCCCTTGATGATGTATTCGTTGTCGGTCGTGGTTGGTTCGAAGTAGATGACCTCCTTGGTTTCGGAAAGCAAGGCACAGTTGCGCTCATCGTCGACCACGTTGAGGTAGTAGCCACTGTCGACATTCTTTAGGTAGTAGGCCCGTGCGCCCTTAGCAGGCTGATAGGCGTTTTCGCCGTCAGAGGAAGGCAAATCCGGAGCCTCTTCGTCGTAGACAGTGGGGTCGAGCAGCGCGTCGAAAAGAGATGTGCTGAAGTGCGTTTCGTTCTGGTAAAGCGGCATGGGCACGTAGTTCCATTCGTAGCTCTTGTCTTCATAGGCCACTGCATACTGACAGTCGCCCGAGGGCACGGTCACCTGGAATCGGAACTGTTTGGTGGCGTGGGCGGGCAGCAGGTGCAGATCGTAGTTGGAGTAGCCAACCTGTCTGCCAGCACTGTCATAGAGGAAGAGATAGAGCGGTGCGAAGTATTCGTAGTCGCTCTCGTTGGTTATCGTGGCTGTAAACTGTACCGGGACGCCCGCTTGCGGGGTGGTGTCTGACGTCAAGCCTGCGAGTCGCAACTGGAAAACCTCGTTGGCGTTAGGTCCAAAACTGAGCCGATTTTGTGCGTCGACAAAGGTCTGTAGCGACCTGGGCGCCCCTAAGCGTGAGGCAAGTGGTTGCCAGGCATCATCGTCGATGGCTTCGAGCATAGCCACCTGAGTGGCTTCGTCAGCAGTGTTCACGCCTGGGCAATGAGCATAGACGAGTTCGAGGCGTGCGGTGGGGTGTTGCAGGAAATAATCCTTCAGCAGCCCCTTGCCAAGTGTTCCGCTGGAGCCTGCTTTGCATTCGAGCTTCCATGCCATCTGCTTGGGGTGCATGAGCATGTCATCGTCTTCCATGATGCGAATGGCAACGAATCCTTCAAAGTCCGTTGCTGTTGGGTTGGCGAGTGTAAAATAGATGCGATAGCCGCCACCTGCCACTTCGGAGTCATAGCTCGTTTCCCAATAGTCGCCTGCAAGCGAGAGAAAGGGCAGAGCCTCAGTGGTGTTTCCGTTGTGGTTGGGCTTGATGCCGATGATGGCATTCGCCATGAAGGAGTAGCCACCGGCAGAACCTCCCGCACCCTGGTTGCGAGGGTTGAGGGCAGTGAGATAGAAGTCGCCGTTGGCAGTTCCGTTCCATCCCCAGTTGATGTGGAAGGTCCCATCCTCGGAGTAGCCGTCGCAGACGAATGCGTGTCCTGAGATAGCATCTCCATTGGGGGTGTTGGTGACGTTTGCACCACTGAGGTAGACAGGGCGTCCGTTGGCAATTTCAGAGCGTAGGATGTTGGCCCACTGCTCGGTGGTGAAGTAGCTATGGTCGATGAGTTGGAGCGAGGGGTCGTAGCCAAAGTTTTGTTTCAGTGCCTTGGCCACCTCGAGGTCGGTCGTAGCACTCGCCGTGGGGTCGAAATTCATGTGGATGGCACAAGCCACGTCGGAGACAAAATGTGCCACCTCGCTGCTCTGCTCATTTGTGTAGGTGGTGTACTGGTAGTTACCCAGAATCTTGCTCCAATCATAGCTGCCGAGGCTGCGACTGACGTGCGTCTTGATTTCTTGGTCTTGCACGTAGACAAAGCTGTCGTAGTCAGTCTCTCCCTGTCCCGCATCGGGCCATTGGTGGTAGCGCATGATTTGTCCCATGGCAATGGCTGCACAACCGGCAAGCGTTTCATAGTCATAGTCGTTGTAGCGAAACTTGGGGCATTGCTTGTTGTAGGGGGTCTGTTGCCCCCAGGCAATCATGTCCTTGTTGAGCAGGGGAGCGACGCTCGATGGCAGTTCGGACGAGAGCAGATGAGCTGGTGTGGCACAGACACCCATCGAAGCCACCTCTGTGAGCCAAGCTTTGAACCCATCGGGCATGGTGGCAGCCTCATATTGTCCGTCGTCGACAACGGCAAGCATGGCAGGCAGTTCATCGTTGGCTGAAGCCACCACGAAACCTCCTCCCGCGCGATTATATATATAATAGGTAGGTCGAGCCGAGATGGGGTGGCAGCCCGTGGCGGCAAGCGCAAAACTGCCCGCCTTGACGGGGGCGCGCCGCATGGAGGCCGTTGGGTTGTTCCACTGACGCATGATGCGCGCTAAGGCTTCTTCGCTGCTCAACTCGCGAGCGTGGGTTTGGCTCAGTCCGCAGAGAAGCCATGCGAACAGGAGGAATAGGATTTGTTTTGTCATGAGATAGGGTTTAGTTGAGTGGGGGAGGGGCAACTATTGTTGTGATGATAGTCTGCGGGGCACATGGCGTGCCCTGCCTTGATGCTGCAAAGGTACAAAATATTCAGCATGCCTCCTATTGGCCACCATGGATTTTAAGAAATTTTATAAAACAACTTGAACGTTTTGCGGGACGCAGTGCGGAGCGCTACCGTTTTGCAGCGAGCTGCCAAAAGTCTCAAATGCACAAACAAAGGCTTGCGCCAACATGATGCAGTTCGCTTTTTGCCAGTGTCTCCTTGTTGTCACGAGGTGACGGGGGGGAGTGTTGAAAAAAAAGTGTTAAAAAACGAGAGCAGATAGTGTGAGATTGGAATAAAATGTGTAATTTTGCAAAGCCACGAGTCCACTCCATCACTATTTGATTCATAAAGTTTCATGCCACGAACCATATTTCCCATGCAGAAGAAAAAGAAAATAAACACCCTACTTGCGTGCTTACTCATGCCCACATTGCCCATGGCTGCTCAGCAGGTAGAATGGAAAGGCGTGCAGTTGCATGGTGCTGTACAGACCGACATCCTTGTGCCAGAAAGCGATGCAAGCATCGGAACGGAGCATACCAACGATGCCATCCAGACCAATACCTACGTAGACCTCAACTTACATTCAAAGTATGTGGACGCAGGAGCACGATTGGAATATCTGCAGTACCCCTTGCCGGGTTTTGAGGCAGACTTCAAGGGATGGGGTGTGCCACACTTTTATGCGAAAGGAAAACTGAAGGGCGTGGAACTGACCGCAGGTGACATGTACGAGCAGTTTGGCTCGGGATTCATCTTGCGTGCCTACGAAGAACGGTCGCTCGGCATCGACAATGCCATCAGAGGCGGCAGAGTGAAGGTGAATGCCATTCCCGGCGTGCGCCTCACCGCTTTGGCTGGTTTGCAGCGCCGCTATTGGACCTGGAGAGACGGAGGCGTGCTGGTTGGTGGCGATGTAGAGGTAGACATGGATCGCTTCGTTCCAGCCCTTGCCCAACGCGGTGCTTCTTGGATGTTGGGCGCCTCTTGGGTGATGAAGGAAGAAGACCGTCCGACGGACGAGGCGCCCATCTTCGTGCCAGGCACGTGCTTCAAATTGCAAGTGCCCCAATATGTGCATGCTTTTGACTTCAGAACGCAATTTCAGAAACAGAACTTCAGCATCCTTGCCGAATATGCCATGAAGAGCGAAGACCCATCACACGACAACGGCTACACATTCCATCGAGGCAGTGCCGTGATGCTCTCTGCCAGCTACTCCAAGAGCGGCTTCTCGGCGCTGCTGCAAGCCAAACGCTCAGAGGACATGGCGCTGCGTTCGCGTCGTGGAATGACAGGCATTTCTGCCTTTGTGAACAACATGCCTGCCTTTGCCTATCAGCACAGCTACGCTTTGGCGGCTCTCTATCCTTATGCCACCCAATATGCCAACATCAACGAGACGGGCGACAGACTCGTCCCCGGCGAATGGGCATTCCAAGCGGAGCTGGGCTACACCTTCAAGCGCAAAACGCCACTCGGAGGCAAGTATGGAACGAAGGTGAAAGCCAACTTCTCGCACATACGCGGTTTGGACCCTAAACGCACAGAACCCACACAACTGCCCGACGGAACCCTGACGAGCTATACCTACGGCGGAAAGGGCTATGAGACGAGCTTCTTCGGCATGTCCGACAAGACTTTCTATCAAGACTTCAACCTGCAAGTTGAGAAGAAACTGTCGAAGCAGTTCAAGATGAACCTGATGTATATGAATCAGGTCTACAACCAACTCATCATAGAGAACCACGGCAGCATGATGACCAACAACATCATTGTGCTCGATGGACGCTATCAGTGCAGCAAGGACTTGACACTGCGCTTGGAGTATCAGCACCTCTTTTCACACGCCAAGGAAAGCGCAGGTGAAGTGCCGGGTGATTGGGACTACGTGTTGGCTGAGCTGACCATTCTGCCTCACTTTATGATTAGCTTGAGCGACATGGTGGGCAAACCATATTTTGCTGACGGATACAAAAAGAAGGAGCACTTCTACATGGGCAGCGTTACCTACACCCACAAAGCACACCGACTGAGTGCGGGCTATGGCAGAACGCGCGCCGGCTACAACTGTTCGGGCGGCGTGTGCCGATGGGTGCCTGCCAGCAAAGGCGTGACGATGAGCTACAACTATTCCTTCTAATAATTATATATATAATATAGAAAGACAGAAAACGACAGATGAAGAGAGGATATGCAAAGATCATCATGGCAACCCTTCTGAGCGCTATGCTGACAGGCTGCGACACCATAGAAGAGCATGAACGCTTCGTGGAGAGCACAGAGACGAACCCTGAGACGAAGGTGCTGGTGGAGG
>JAGHUD010000064.1 GCA_018065005.1 Candidatus Physcousia equi | reverse complement strand
ACCAGCTGTTCCCTATCATTCACCTCCAGAGTATGCGCCACATACGGCACCCCTTGCAGTCTCATGCCATAGAAAAGCATCAAGTTCTGCGTCTTCGCCTTTGCCCCATCACGCAGCAGCTGCACCACCTTCACACTATCCTGCCTGATATAAGTAACAGCTTTTGCTGCACCTACGCACAGCAAAAGCACTATCAGTAAAAAATATCTACATCTCATCATAACTATTCTATGCATACATTATATGCAAAGGTAGTCATTATATTTCATTCACACAAAGAAAAGTGCAAGAAAAATCACTAAAAACCTATAAAGTTACAAAGCGACAAAGTTACAAAGTTACAAAAGTCACCTTTTTTTCTTCCACTTATTCTTCTCTATCTTCACCACCAGCTTCTCCTTTATCCAGCGGCTTACGATATGTCTTGCCGACGTTGCGATACCAAGCTTCAACGCCTGCGCCACCACATCACTCTTCTCAAAGACAGCCGGTAAGTTATCATACAGCGAAGGCTGATTGCGTGCGCGAGCCATATTGCCCATATTCTCGTTTATCAACTTGTTATACCTCTTGCCAAACAAATCCAGCGAAGCCTGCAAGTCATAATCCATCCACCAAAGCACAAACTCCCTTATCGTCTTCTGTTCCCTCGGTGTTATCTGCTTCCACAGCGCCATGCAGATCAGCGCCAGTCTGAATCCCTTCACCGCCGTACGTCTGCGGAAAGTATCGCGAGCGTAGTCCATCTGCAGCGACGACATAAGGCGCTCATCCTCAAGCCATTTCTTCAAGGCAGGAAACAACCAGTCCATATTCACCTTCTGGAACGGTCTGTACGTAAACCGCCAGATGCTCGATTCCTCAAACTCCTTCTGAGGCATATCCGAAGCATCTTCAAAACAAACCTCCAGAGGCTCTTTGTAAGTACTGTCATCACAACGCTTTATGAACGTCTCTATCACATCCCTCTGCTTCTGATTAAGCGATTTCCAAGCCTGAAACTTTCCAAACTCCTGATTCTTTATCTCGCAGAAACTAACACGCGTCACCATGCCATCCTCAACGTTCTTGTAATACTTCTGCACCTGATTAGGAGTACCCGTAAGCAGTATGTTATAATACAACCTCACCATACCCTTAAACGTAGCAGCACTCTTATACGCCTGACCATATTCAGCATTATCCCACGCAACCCTGAACAAGTCCGACTTATCGCCACCAGCAGCCTTAGACCCCTTATTGAACGTATCAACCTCCTCAGCATACGTAAACATGTGGAAACCCTTGTTGTCCCTCATCTTCTGCAAAAATTCAGGCTGCGAATTGATAGCAGGCATGATACGCACACTCACATGAGGATCCTCAGGGTCCTTGTCGTTAGCCGACTTCGAAGACTTCTTCGTCAGAAACAACTGCTCGCGCAGATTACTCACCTCGTCCCTACCATGCAGATACTTAAACAAAGGCTCCGTAAACCTCGTCACAAACGACTTGCCACTACCCGGAGGCGCATAGATACAAGAGAAGAACGTCGTGGACTGTTCACGCGAATCTATATAATCAGCCCTCAGAAAACTCGTCAGCGTACCCATGATAGGCATCAGCGCATTTATCGTAGGCAAGATAAACTCCTGCGGACAAATAGAACAAAACTCCCTGAACACAGGCGGAAGCTTCGGAGGCTTTATCTCCTCAACCACAGGCTCACTATCCAGCAGAGCCTTCGCCTCCTGCTCCGTAGCACCATCCTCAACCCTCTTCGGATAGAAACCATTATCAAGCAAAAAGAAAAAGAACTTCTTCGGAATACTGCTCATCGTATTACTCCTGCAGATACTCTTACACTGCGAAGCACACTCCTCCTCCGTATGCCCAAACCTCGGCAGAACAGCAAGCACCTGTCTGTAATTATTATTACATATACAGCGGAAATAGCGCACCATCTCATTATAGTAATTATGTCGCTCACCCTCATCAGGCTCACCATACACCTCCACATACTTCGCCGCAATCTCCTTCAGCTTATGACCCCTGTACTCCGACTCCTCATAGTTCACAGGCGCCTCAGGCTCCTGGAGCGCCACATCACCAGCACCACCCTTCACCACCTTATCAGCATCCTCACGATAAGCCGACTTAATAGGCAGACAATCACGCTCACCAAACACCTTCTTGTCTATATACAGGAAATCCTCCCTTGCCACGAGAAACGACTGACGGCTCAAGTCCTTACACTGACTATCATAGTCACCAAAACCATCAAGCCCCAGTTTACCAACAAGCCAGTCCATGTGCTCCTTCACCGTCTCAAACGACTGCGTAGCCCTCGCCACTATCCTCAGTCCCTTGCCACTCGGCGTCACATGAACCACCATGATGCCGTAGTCTGTTGCACCTTCTCCCCTCCACACCACTCTCGGATCATCCTTCATGTGGTCAATATCAATCATGAAAAGCTGCGTCGGCACAAGGTCCTTAGCCTTTCTACTCTTGCAGTCAGGATCATACCCCACCCACATCACCGTAGGAAGTTTATGCTTGAACTCATCATAACCATCCTTATTACCAGCCTCAAGAAAAGCCCTCGCCTTCCTCACCGACTCCTTCACCCACGCCGAATCAATCAACGTACGGAACACCTCCTCCGTCAGTCGCAACGGAACAGTCTGTGTAACCTTATTCAAATACTGTAAATGCATATTCAAACCTTTGTTAAGTTATACCTTATAATCGAAGCCAGAACATTACTCGCTGCACAAGTAAACAAACGTTTCAACTCCCTTGCCTCCAGTCGCGGCAACGACACCACAACCCTCACCACATTCTTTGAAGTATAGACAACCCAGTTATCCCCCTGAGTCAATTTCTCCAGTCCGCAAGGATTCTTACCCTTCTGTTCCGGCTGAACAGAAATCTCCCCGAACTCATTAATCCAGAAGCTACCCCTGTAATGCCGTCCCGGTTCCAGCGCCATCCTCTGCCTCTCACACATTGGAGTTTGTCTTGCAATAGAATCTGTAATCTCCGCTTCGCTTTTTGTTTTACAAGTCTTTGCCATAGTTCTATCCTTTAATTACTTTTCCTTTATGATAGTCTTCATGTTTTTCGACACACACGCAAGTCGGTAGCCTTTGCGTATCGTGTCCATGTTCTCTTCTATGCCCACCTCCATCATCACCATCGCGTGAACAATCTTACACATCATCTCCTCGTCCGAGAGGTCTATCCTCACCGTCTCAGGATACCCGCTGCGGTTCGACACCGTTCTCAGATACACCGAAGAATTATTCTCCACTGGCGGTGCCCATCTGTATATGCAGTCCCTTAGAGTCTGTGCGTTATGATTGTTAATGTACGAATAGAAGATAAGGAACGTGGCTCGATAACCGAACGTCCTGTTCACAAAGCGACAGAACTGTCCCTTCGCATCATTCTCCTCGCCCATCCAAGGCTGTCTGGGATTCTTCCTGATGTTCGTCAGATTGTTGTTCAGAATCCCCTGCGCTATCTTTCCCATTGCATTTATTTTTATTTTTGTTAGTCACTATAGTTACGATAATCTGTGTAGCAAGCTCCGCCATCCTGACGATCGCCCGCCAAGGTATAGTAAGCAATTTCATAAATTATAAATTATAAATTATAAATTATGCACTATGCACTATGCACTATGCACTATGCACTATGCACTATGAACTCTGAATTATGAACTATCAAAGGAACCATGCCTGATAAGCCACGCTCAAACTGAAACTTGGCTCGCTGTTGTAGGGATGGACGTAGAGCGGACTGTCGGCACTGAGCCCGTGGTTGTCGGGATTGCGAAAGTAGCGGTGTGCATACTCAGCCTTCACCACAATCTGCTTGATCGGATGGTAGTTGACACCTACAGTAGAGCGATAGGGAGCACAGTAGCGGTACTGGCTGCGATAGGTGCCCTCCAACATGGTGTCATAATGCTCGAAGCGACCGAACAGGTAGAGCCGTTGCTTGCCACGCAGTTTGCGTATCTGCGAAAAGAGGTCGTAGCCAGCCTCGAGGCTCCACGACATGGCGCTGCTGCCTATGTTGGTGTTATGAAACGGATTGCCGTCCTGATACTTATGGTGCGTCGAGTTTGCCTTGCTATACTCCGAGATGCGGTCGGCATCGCTCAGCTGGGCATAGTCGAACGCCCCACGGACGATCCAGTTCCAACGCTTCAGTTCGCAGTCGGCTGCCACAATGGCGAGCGCACCCCTCACATCGCTGTAAGATGCACCCGGCGTCTTCAGCTGATTGCGAAACGTGTAGCCGAAGTAACCGCTCACCCCTATCCTCAGTCCCGTGATGCTGTAGTTGTCCAATCTGGCTGCTCCAGCATAGTTGTTGGCAACCTTGAACTCGTAGGGACTGGTGGCACCCTGATGCACGAAGCTCTCGGCAGTGAAGCTCTCTGAGTTCAATCCAGACAGAAACTGTGCCTCATAGCGCCAATCCTTGACTCTCCCCCACAACGACAAGCCCAGCTGATGCCAAGTGTTGCGCATGATGGTGGCTTCGCCCTCGGGACGTTAGCAGGTGAAGAAGTTCAGCGGTTCGTGGTGTGCGTTGCTGTAGCCTACGGGGACTATGATTTCGCCCAGCTTGACGTTGAAGCGTCCCCCCCAGAATGACTTATTCAGCCAGAACTGCTCCAAGGCAACCTCACCGCCCCTCTCCGTCTCTGCCTCATACTCGCCCGACTCCTCTGCCTCAATCTCCACTGCTGTCTCCGTCCCGCCATGCTCAAACTCCACTTCCGCCCCCAACGACCATCCGTGGCCGAAGTCGTAGCCCAAGCTGATGGTGACGTGCGGAAGGTCGAACCGACCATGGCTGGCATCTCTCCTGTATCGCTCAGGCGCATTATATCTATTGAAGCTCTGACTGTAGAAATTCCTCGTCATCACTGCCTCACCATAACCGCCCAAGCTAAGCCGAGAGGCAATCCTCTCTTTCATACCCCTCGCTGGTGTCTGCGTCGTGTCAGGCTTTTTCGCTGGAGTCCTTGTCGTGTCTGGCTCGTGGGGCGTCGCGCCTGTCACGACATCCACTCTAAGCGCCCTTGCTCCTCCCATTGTGTCAGCATCCTGCGCCGTCGCTTCAGTCAGCAGAGAGAAAAGCGTGAGCAAAACAATGATAAATCTTGTCATCTCGTTGTCTAGTTTTTCGATTTCGGTTGCAAAGGTAATGGGCTTTAGCATACCATGCAATACGCAAAATTATGTATTCAGCAACGCTCCTGCTCTGCACTGATACCCACTCATCATTATGTCAGTACCACATAATGATGAAACGTGATATGTAGCCTGTGTGGACAATACCCGAACCTAAGTACGACGGAGTAGAAGAAAACCATACGGGCAGAGTCAGAGTGGCAGACATCAACAAAAACGGAGGCAGCTGTGAAGAAATCAAGACTTTCGGAGTGCGCTCGTTGGGGAGATGAGGCAGACGTGCTTTCGAGCAAGAGTCCGTGGTTCAAGCCCAAGCAGGACCACACACAAGAAATCAAGCAGCCAACGTCATGTTGGCTGCCTGACTCCTTATGTGGTGGTCTTCGGAAGACCTTTTCGAAAGATAAGTTTGGTTACATGTTGGTAGTATCTATATCTTGCAGATATCCCATATTCTTTAGATCACACAGTGCAAAGAATAAAGCCAATTTCATATTGAAAGTCAATTGCTTCCTGCCTGCAAAATAATCCTTCAGTTGCTCATCTTGGAATGGCTTCAGTTTATGGTGCGTTTTTTCAAACTCCCATAGTTTGTTCAGAACGAAGTCCGTCATGAAACGCACTTTATCGCCTCGTGATGACTTATAGAAAGTAGGAGTTTGCACCTTCTCGGCATCTGCTTCTGGTATGGCATCTGCCTTCTTTATATTTTTATAGTCAAGCTTGCTCATAAGACTGTCTTTTCTGCTTTACTCTTCTCCTAAAAAGGATAGTGTTTTTTTAGTAGCTCTTTCGAGTCTTCTGCTACCATCGCGATTGACACATCTTCATGTTCTTCGTATGTTTTGGTAGATCTGGCGACTTTATCTACAGTTTGTTTGAATGATACTATATTTCTCTCTGAGTCATCATTTTCATCTTCGTAGGTATAACCAACAGACTTCCTTTGTCTTTCCTTCTCTTCAAAGATTTTATTGTGATCCAGAAGATACTCCATTCTTTTCTCATTCAATATGTCTGTGAATATTTCCTGGTTTAACAACAATCTTTTTTTGAGAAGTTTATCATTATCAATGAGGAATGAAAACTTCAGTTCTTTTTCTGGAGTAATAGTAATCATGTGTTTGTCGAATAATGCATCAGCATTAGCACAAAGCAGCAATCCGTTATTTATATCGTATGCTTCCTCGCATTCACTGTCTGCAAAGCGTTTAATATGAGATGCTATAAACAGCATTGAAACATCTTCAAAATTTGCTGTAGTATAAGTTAATGGACAGAAGACTTCACCTTCATGCGTTGTGAAATTCATCATTTCTTTTGCAAGTTGTTTCTTCCATGCAGATTGCTTCTTTCTGCTTTTTTCTTCTTCTACTTCTATTGATGATTGTGATTCTATACGATCATTTTTCTGTCTCTTGTTGACAGAAAGGAATCTAACCCAAGATTGATTTGAAATTCCAGCCAAAGTGTAGAAAATAGGATTTTTCTCTAAGAGGATATATAGAACCCTTTTGTCTTTGCTGGCGTTTTTTTCAATTAGAAAATATATTGTGTCATTTAAGAATATGGATAAACGTATTTTTGCAAATACACTATCTGTACTCGTACCTATTCCATGTACTGCTTCAGATAATCTAATATCTGTAAAATCTCCATCATCGAGGGAGTATAAACTTTTATTTTCCCATTTTATCTTTTTCCCGAGTTTCTCTAATATTACTCTTGTATATCCCTCGGTAAAAAATGACATGGAATCATTGACTAACTTAACTTCTACATAATCGTTTAGGCACAAAGTTCCTTTTGCTTTTCGTTCCTCTGATCTAGGATGAGGCACCCCTAAATCATCAAAGAAGCTTTCTGGCATTCCTATATTTGATTGTTTTGCCGTTTCAAAACACGTATCACTCTGAGATTCAATTCTATGCATCTCATCATTTGAAAGATAATATAAGAAGTTCTTTTCTAAAGGCTCTTTGGGACCATTTCGCTTACCGCTATTTGCAAGATCGGAATGGGTTATGGATTTATAACGAAGTATAAATTCGCTATTTTGTGCACCTTCGATATAATTGATCATAGATGGCGATACAAACTCAAGTGACGATTTTATCTCTTGAATATCACTAGTCGCAATACACCTATTCTTTTTCTTGCTGTTAGGCATAACTTTATTTCTTGTTCTTTAATACGTATTCCATTACCTTACATGCCACGGCATAGGCAACATTCACTGTTACGGCATTGCCAAATTGCTTATATGCATACATGTCTGAAACAACCTGCTTCCAATCGCTTGGAAATCCTTGCAGCTGTCGGCACTCGTTGGGAGTAAGCTTACGGATGTTGATGCGCTTATCCTTGTCAGTTACGTTGCGTGCGTAATTATCCTGGTCAGTCACATAGTTATCCTGACTTGCTCTATGCATCTTGTGCATGGTTGCAGTTAATGTCTTGGAGATTGGGAGGTCGATTGTCGGTTTAACTATGTAGCCCTTTGTTCCACAGCCAAGGATTGTGTGTGAAATCTTCTCTGTCAGGAAGTATTTCTCTTCAACGTTCTTGTCAAGAATGTCTTGTGTGGTAACATTCAGTTCTTGCTTCTCTGGGTACTCGAAAGGAGCAGTCTTGAAGTATTTACGGTTGAAGGCAACAATGAAGACACGGTTCCTTCTTTGAGGAACACCATAATCTTGCGAGTTCAGTACTTGATGGTGAACATCGTAACCGGCTTCATCCATTTCGCGAAGAATACGGGCAAATGTCTGCCCCTTGTCATGAGTAACAATGTTCTTCACGTTCTCCAGTACAATCACCTTTGTGTCATGTTTTGCTGCAATATCCATGATTTCAAAAAACAATGTACCTCGCTCTTGTTCATCGTTGAATCCCTGTAGCTTCCCAAGTGTACTAAATGGCTGACAAGGGAATCCACCAACAAGTACGTCATGATCTGGGATTTGATCCTTGACAAGACGAATGTCACCTTCCACAATCTGCTCACCTATATTTGCGCGGTATGTCTGGCATGCAAACTTGTCGAAGTCATTTGCCCAAATGCAATCGAAACCAGCAAACTCAAAGCCTAAGTCAATACCTCCAATGCCAGCAAAGAGACTTACCAGTTTATATTTCTTTTCTGTATTTTTAATGCGCTCCATATTACCAGTTCATTGCTTTAATAATTTGTTTTTCAATGTTCATCATCACATCAACAACTATTGAGTTGCCAGCTTGCTTATAAGCTTGTGCTTTGCTCACGACAATCTTATAGGAATCTGGATAACCCATCAAGCGATGAACCTCGCGCATAGTAAGATGGCGCAATTTTCCATGGGTATGAACATAATTGTTCACGCTGGCTCGATACGAATTGCCCATGTTCTTTACTAATGCTCTCGCTATTGGTAGATCGGTTTTCGCATCATGATGCATAAAGTTCTTTGTTCCGGGAGACAGTACGTATTTCTCCAGCTTCTCCGATAAATAGTAGCGTTCGTCAGGTTCTCCCTTTCGTCCGTCAATTCTTGAAAGCACACCATCCACACTCTGCATACTTCCAATTGCAAGATTCTCTTCCAACATGTCTTGCATTGTCGGCAGTGGACGTTCCTCCAGTTTTATCTTCTCTGGAAAACTGAATCTCTTGAACGCTTCTTCGCTCTTAAAGCCAACGACAAAAAGGCGTCTTCTGCCTTGAGGAATACCGTAATCTCTTGCATCAAGAATTTGCCAAGAAAAGTGATACCCCAATTCAGTGAACACATTTTGCATGGTTTCCCATGTCTTACCCTTGTCGTGGGTGAGTACGCCATAGACATTCTCATAAATAAAAACTTCGGGTTGAATCTCTTTTACAAGTCGGCAGTATTCAAAAAACAAAGTTCCTCGGATGTCTTCAAAACCACCTCGTGCACCAGCTATGGAGAAACTCTGACAAGGGCTTCCTCCAACAAATAAATCTACTTTGTTTTCAAAATCAGTACCATCAAGAAGCATCACGTCTTGATAGAAATTGTTATCCTCTATTGGATAGTTTGCCAAATATGACTGCTGAACATAGTTCGTTTGTCTTGTTCGATCTGCATATAACTGATCAACGTATCCTCTCTTCTCCTTTGGAGAGGAAAGAGACTTTATTTTCTCAAGCTCTTCTTTGTAATCGTAAGCAATCATCCGTTCACCATTGTCGCAAGCAAACAGCACCTTGTGCGGATGCCCAAGACGCATCAATGCTTGTTCTGGCGAACCTATTCCACTGAAAACGGTACCGATGGTAATCTCCTTCACTTTTCGCTTTATCTTTGTAAAGCGTGGAGGCTAAAGCAAAAAACTGCGCAGCTCTGGACAAGCTTTCTTTGAGTTTACGCAATAGCCATCCACGCTGTGATTAGTAATTTCTTTATCACAACGGGACAGCGATGCATCAAACTTCTCAAAGAATTCTTCCGTTAGATTGTCCAGATCTGCGCAGTTAGAGAATGATGTCTTACACTCTGTCGAGTTCGCTACCTATAGGGATAGCAACCTATATCTTGTATATTCTTGTTACCCGTAGCGCTCCGTTTTGGGCATCACGCGACAGCCCCCAGCTGCTATTGCTGGTGTCTTCGCTTGCCTTGCTCCATGTCTGGAGGGGGATGCGTACGGTTTCAATGCTTTTGGGCATTCGTACTTTTAATTATCGTCCGCCAATACCCAAGGGCGGACTGGTTTGTATGGGTTCTCTCTTGCGATACAAGCAAAAAAAGCGCAGGTATTGCATCTTAGCTCGTCCGTATTCGGGGCCCTAGGATAGCCTTGGTAATTGACGAGCAGATACAGATACCCACGCAGGAGTTGGTATATAGAGACACCCGAAAAGTGTGTCGTGAGGGTACAATGCACCCTCGGACACACTACGGGAATTGTCTATACAACTCACCCGTGGCATCCTCTCCACATTGTCCTTGATTACCAATTCAAAATTTCCTAGGTTCCGAATGACCAAGTGACAAAGCGTGATGACGCCTTTTATGTATGTAGCACCTCATGACATCTTCTGTGCCAGAGGATTTTATGAGCACTCGCTTGTACTCATGGTTTTGCTCAATCAGTTTTGCGCCATGATGAGCGTTGGGCGTGTATGTGATGCGGAATAGCGTTGCGCATCGGGGATTCTGAGGGGCTCCGTGATAGGCTTGGCTTTGGGGCGGGTTTGCTTATGCGCCGAGGGGGCTAAGCCAGCCGTTTGAGGAGTTCGGCGAGCACCTTGCAGATGTTGTCCACCGTTGAGAGCTCGACGCGCTCCTTGGTGGAGTGTGGCTCGATGATGCGGGGCCCAATGCAGGCTATTTCGATGCTGGGGAATTTCTGCACGTAGTATCCTGCTTCGAGCACAAAGTGCATCGCCACCTGTCCTTCGTTGCGCTCATATTCCAAGCCCAGGTGCTGTGCATACTGGCATAGGAAAGTGGCTACTTGCTGCTCGTGATGAGAAGCCCGTGGGATGCCGTTCAACTATCGGAACAGTTCAAAAAACTTTTTCGGTCATAGGGAGGAGGTTGCTTTTATGCTTGATGGTGAACGGAAACGTATGTTCGTTTTTGCAAATATAGGAAGAAAAAATCAATTCGGTGCAAGAAAAGGATATTTTTTTGTGCAAAACGATATGGTTTGCCCCTTCGGTCTACGTTCTTTGCGCTAAAAACGGCGGGGGGCAGCCTCACTCAAGGAACTAAATACTCATTAATAGGTATTGTGCAGCTCTCTTTTTGACACTACCTTTGCAGCCAAAAAAACAATGAGCACCATCCAACGCATTATGAATGACTTCTGCAGCCTCTGTCGGGCGAGTCTCTGGCGGGCGTCGCTGCTCTTCTGCCCCGCCAACCTGTGTGCCTTGGAGCCCGACTCTGCAGCATGGAGACCAGAGTGGCACCTCGACTTCACCGCCGAGCAGCAAGTGACGAGCGAAGGAAGACACAACTACGCCAGCCTGTTGCGCCTCGAAGCCAAGCTGCCTCTTGGCGGCGGATGGTCGGCAGAGATTGCCTCCTTGAGTGCCTGCATGACGAGCGAGACGAGCATCGGTGGTGACCTGCAGGTCTTCAGCAACCTGGATGCGGGCAACATTGGGTTCACCCTGGCGGTCTGTGGCTTCAGATGGTGCCACGAGGACAGACACCGTGGCGAACATGCGTTGTCGTTTGGCATTCGCAACATGAACGAAGACTACTTCGCGAGTCCCCTCACCTCGTTCTTCACCAACAGTTCGTGTGGCATCTTCCCCACCGTAGGTGCCAACCATCCCGCCCCCAACTATCCAGAGGCAGGTGTGGGTGTTCACTATCGCTACACCACACCTTGCACCTCCATAAAGGGCAACGAGAGCCAATGGTCTGTGCAGGCATCGCTGTATAACGGCATGGCAGACTCCCATTTGGCGGGTCGGCACAACCTCTTTCGTTTTCGTCCGCAGAGCGATGGCGTCTTGGCGCTCGCTCAGGTTCACTATCGGCGTGGCAACAGCGAGTATTTTCTGGGCACGAGCCAGCACTGTGGCCAGCATCAGGTGCGCCCCTCGCTGTGGGCGTATGCCGAACAAGCGGTCATGCCCCAGTTCGCGCTGCTTGCCTCCTATGGTCAAGCTTTTGGCGACGACGCGCTCTGTCGCCATTTCTGCGGTTTGGGTATGAAATACGGGGGCAGACGTGTCGAGGCAGGTCTTTTCACCGACTACACCCGCATGGCAGGCATCGACGAGTGGGCAACGGAATTGACCTGCCAGATACCCTGTTGCCGCTTTCTCACCCTCCAGCCTGCGCTTCATCTCATCACCACCGACAGCCAGACGCGCCTTGCAGCTTTGTTGCGTCTGAACCTGGTTCTCTGAGGCAGCATCTCCCCCCCTCACACTTATTCCCAAACGCAGCAGCCCCGGGCAAAGAAATGCTCGGGGCTGCTGCGTTTAGGGTGGTGCTCAGAGATGGAGTTTGAAGCCGGCAGAGACGTTGATGCCAGGCATCGTGTAGCCCTTGTTGATGGAGTAGCGGGCATGGGTGAGGTTGTTGGCCTGAAGAAAGAGGTCGAGCAAGCGCAAGGGCTTGTAGGTGAAGCGCATGTTGAGCAGGGCGTAGGCCTGCAAGGGCACATCGTCTGCCACAAACAGGCGAGAGGCACCCGTGAGGTCGGCATTGACCACAAGACGGGGCAGCGCCGCCCAGTCGGCAGACAGCGAATAGAGGTGGCGTGGTGCGGCGGTGAGCTGCTTCACGTTGCTATGGAGAAAGCTGTAGGTGGCGCGCAGCGAGAGCCCCTCGGCAGGTTGGCTTGCGAGTGAGATTTCGAGTCCTTTGTTGACGAAGTCGCCCGTGTTCTCGTTGTGCTGGCTGCCCAGTTCCTTGGAGAAGACTTGCTGGATGATGTGGCTGCCTTGTGCGACGAAGCCTGTGAGCTCGACCGCCAGCAGATGCGAGAATCGCTTGGCGAGTGAGAGTTCATAGTTCCACATCTGTTCGGGCTTGAGCTCTGGGTTTGCCATCTTGTAGAGGTAGAGTTCCTTGAACGAAGGGTTGCGATAGCCCTTGCTGGCATTCAGCTTGAGGGTCCACTGCAGTCCGGGGTTGAGGGCAACGCCAACCTGCGGCACGAGGTGGGTGCCGAAGCGGTTGCTGTTGGCCACACGCAGTCCGCCATGCAGCACCAGGAGGTTGTCCCACACGCCCTGGGCGAATGTGAGATAGGGCGAATACTCGGTGATGCACTGGCGATCCATTGTGGCAGGCGTCTTCTTGTCGGCACGCCACACGCCCCCTGAGCGCGGCACCTCGCCAGTGTAGCGGTCGAAGTCGAAGCCTATGGTGAGGTGTGTCATGCGCCATGGCTGGAAGTTTTGGTAGGCGAGCACCCCGAGTCGATCGTCCTTCATGTTGAAGGGTTTGGGGTCTTCGATGTTGTGGTTGCCGTGGGCATAATAGATGCGCATGGCGCCGTTGGCGTGTGCGTAGCGATTGGAGGCGACGATTGATGCTTCGCCACGCAGCACGTCTTGGTGATAGACGTCGGTGGAGGCGGGGTTGTCGAGCGTGGCGTAGATGGGGTCGTTGCCCTTGAACTTCATCAAGGCATAGTCGGCACAGACGCTCCAGTGCGGCGAGAAGTCGTAGCCCAACTTGGCATAGCCGCTTGCCTGCCAGAAGTCGAAATCCTGTTGTGTGCCGTTGGTGCGGTCGTAGCCTAAGGACACGAGCGAGGAGAACTTGTCTTGGCGCACCATATTGGTGGCAGACGTCTGCCAAGTGGCATAGGAGCCAAACTGCGACTGGAGGGTGGTGCGGACGCCGTCGGCATGCGGTGTGCGGGTGATGACATTGATGGTGCCGCCCATAGCATTGCTGCCGTAGAGCACACTCGACGGACCGCGCACGATTTCGACGTGGTCTACATAGTCAGACTCATAGTTGTCTGCCACATGGTGCGAGAAGACGCCAGCAAACTGTGGCTTCCCATCGACCATCATCAGCACCTGACTGGTGGGCGATGAGCCCACGCCGCGCACCTTGATGCCGCCACTGCCTCCGTTGCTGATGCCAAAACCGAGCACGTTGCGTTGCGTCACGAAAAGACTCGGAACGCGACCTGCCAGGGCTGAGAGGAGCTGGCTGCTGCCAGTGGCTTCTATCTGCTTCCGACTGACGACGGAGACGGTGTAGGGGAGGAGGTGACGTGGCATGGCATCGTTGCTGCCTGTCACCACTACCTCGGCTATGGTGTCGCTGCGTTCGGCTGTGTCTTGTGCTGCAAGGGGCTGCGCGGTGGCAGTGAAGAGAAGGAACGGGAGGATGTGTTTGGGTGTCATAGTTGCCGTTTGTGTTGTTTGTGGCTGCATGGGGGTGGCACAACCTGCATGATGCCCGCCTGCTGTGGCATGGCTGCATGACGCATAAACGCCGCTCCGATGCAACTATAAAGAACGGATGGTTTCTAAGGGAAGGGTTGTCATGACGGCTATCTGTTCTTCCGGGATTCCGGCATTCTTCAATGCTCGTGCCGACGACATCAAGGCTTTATCCTTCTCCGCCAACTGACCATCCTTCTCCGCCAACTGACCATCCTTCTCTGCCAACTGACCATCCTTCTCCGCCAACTGGCCATCCTTCTCCGCCAACTGAGCGTCAAGTTCTTTGATTTTCTGTTCGCGCAACATGATGGTCTTCAGGAGTGCAGACAATAGGGTCTTGGCTATGCGTTCGTCCTCCATGAGGTACTTGAACACTGCATCATATATGGGGTTGGCAATCGTAACTATCCTAATCTGAGTCTCTGTTCTATGTTTCGAAAGGTAACTTTTTGCAAAAGTAATAAATAAAATCCAATAATGCTACAAACCAGGACGTTTTTTGTTTGGAATTTTCTAAGTTTACTTATCTGTTTGCAGTTTTGTAATGGTACCATGCGACCCAACGGATCAACTCCCTTACGGAGGTCCACAGCACGCGTGCAGACCATAGACTTGTTGCTTTCACTTAAACTAAACTTTTAGTCACGAAGCACAAAAAACAATAAATGCGCTTTTTGCAAAAATCACAAAAATGGCGTATTTGCTACCAACTTTCTTGTTGATTGCAAATACGCCAAGGAAATAGCGGTATGAAAAATCAGAGTGTCAGAAATAGGGTTGATTTTGTAGCATTGTGCGATTTTTGTGTTGCTCCGCTCGCCTATCGAGACCACAAGATCAAGGAGAATCCGAATGGCTTATTTGGCGGAATAGACACGATACTAATGGAGATGGGAATTCACTAACGCTTTATATTATTAAAATAACTATTATTCAAGTTTCGCAAGTTAACAAAATGTAATGTAAATACCTAAAACAAAAGGGTATAGAAGTTTGCCTATGTGGCAAAATTTTTGTAAATTTGTAGTGAGC
>JAGHUD010000078.1 GCA_018065005.1 Candidatus Physcousia equi | reverse complement strand
GTATGCCTCATCGCCCAGTACAGCATTCTCTGTGAGGGTGATGGTTGCATCTGCCTCTGCGCGTGTGTTGCCTGAATTTGTTTCTGCCACCACGCCCTTCTTGTCTGTGGTCAGTTGCATCTGGGCTATGAAGCGAGCCACCTCGTTGCTGGTTGAGTCTTTCACGCTTTGTGTGGTGATGCCTGCCAAACTGATGGTGTAGGCATCAGGCAAGGTGAACATGCCGTCGAAGACACGCATGGCTGAAGGCCAGGGCGTGAGGTTCACCTTGCTGGGGTCGCCGCTGGCATAGGGGGTGTACTGTATGGTGATGGTTGCGTCGTCCGTCACCTCCACCTCTTGTGTTGCCACCGTGGGCAGGTAGCCCTCAATGTCGGGAGCCGCCACGGTCAGTTTGCCTTGGGTGCAAATGGCGCCGGTGTAGGTGCCCAAGACTTGCTCGCCGCTCTTAGCCTCGACGCTCACCACATAGAAGGGACCGTAGGCAACGTAGCGTGCCCAGTCGCCGGCGAAGTTGCCGAAGTCCTTATACTCCACACGATAGTTCTCTGCACTCACATTCTGGAAGCGGAACTGGCGGTCTGCCTCATACGTGATGCCGCCCGCCGTGATCGACGAAGTGCCGTCTTGCGGGATGAGCCAGTCGAATCCTTGTGCAGCATCGCCAAAGATCACGTTGGTCTTGGCTTGCGTGATAGTCGCTCCAGCATAGTTCTTAACATGCCAACGTCCGTCTGCCGAACCTGTGGTGACGGTGTAGAGTTGGTCGGTGGTCAGTTCGTTGCTGCGCACTGCGCCGAAGGTGTTCCATCCGCGCGCCGAGTTGTTGGTATTGACAAAGGCGAAGTGCTTGCCGGTGTTGAAGAGTTCCTTCAACTGGGCGTGGCTCAATGCCGTTGCTGCGCTCACCGCCGATGCCTCGGTGGTGATGAGCTTCGCCTCCTCTGCTTGCGCTCCCAGAAAGCCGAGTGCCAGGAGTGCAGTGTAGATTAGTTTCTTCATTTTAAGATTTTCGTAGTGTTAGTGATAAATTGAAAAGGATATTGATTTGTCAGGATTTGTCATGGGTCCCTACTGTTCGAGCTTCTCCACGCCGCCCGTTTCAGGGTAGAAGGTAACGCTGGTGGTTACGTTCTTGTTGAAGAGCATATCGGAGAGCACCTCCACGCTGCCAAACTGCCCCATCGCTTGCTCTGTCTCGCAATAGGTGTGGCGCACATCGTATATGCGCACGTGCTCGCGCACAGGTACGTTATAATATATTCCCTTCTCCATCTTGGCTTTCTTCTTCTCCACCGAAGGGTCATCCTGGCGGGCAGGCAGTGCGCCCTGTGGGGTGAGGCTGATGAAGACGGGCGTGCCTGAGAGGTCGTCAACATCCACCACGCCCAGCTTTTGCGAGAAGCGGAAGAGCAACACCTCTTTCTCCTCCTCGGGGATGAAGGTGAGCTCATGGGTGGAGAGGGTCGTCTTCTTTCGCCCCTTGAAGAGCGATTCGAGCGCTGCCGCTTGCTCGTCAAGCTTGTTCAGCATGAGGCGCAACTGTTCGCCATCCTTGGGCAGGTTGTCTGCCTCGCCACGCGTCAGGGCATTGCGCGCTTCGCGTATGTCGTATATCTCTTGTGCACAGAGTTCAGCCATCTTCGACGTGCTGCCGGCAGTGAGTATCTCCTGCGACATGTAGCTGCGTGGGTCGATGTCGCTCTCGCCTCCTTGTTTGTCTTCCTGCCCTGTTCTCTGCTGAGCTGCTGCCGTGGTCTTGTTGATGGCAAGGAGTATGCCCTCGGGCGTCAGGGTGACCAGCGGTGCCACCGTCTTGCTCTTCACCTTGATGCTGTACGCCTTGCTGGGGTCGACCACGCCGTAAGGCTCCACCTTGATGCTTTTGATGCTGTAGTTTGTGCTCGGCTCACTGGGCACCTGCTCTAGACGCAGATAGCGATAGGCATACTTAGAGAGGTCGCCCGGCGTCACCTCTGTCTTCTCCACCTCCACGACAATGCGCAGGGCGGTGCGTGGCAGGAAGTAGTTGACGCCTTCCAGCGTGCTGCCCGGTGTGAAGGGTGTCACTTCCGTCTGTGCAGAAGCCGTAAACATGGTGCAGAGTGCTGCACACAAGAGTGTGATTCGTTTCATATCAATATTTCAGTCTGTTATTCTTCTCATCCCTTTCTGTCGGGATTGATGCTCCTGTCTTTCGGGATGCTGTTCCTTATCTTTCAGGCTAAATGCTCCTGTCTTTTGGGATGCTGTTTCCTGTCTTTTGGGAGTCTGTGCTCAATGTGGCAAACGCCTTGCCCAGATGGCTGATGATGTCTGATGCCAGCATGCTCTCTTCGCTCAGTTCCGCTGCGGCATAGTCGCCAGCAGCAGCATGAAGCCAGACGCCTAACACACAAGCCTCCAGGGGTGCGTAGCCTTGCGCCAAGAGACCCGTGAGCACACCCGTGAGCACATCACCGCTGCCTGGCGTCGCCATGCCGGGATTGCCTCTCTGACAAAACAGGACGCGACCTTGCGGAGTGCAGATGGCTGTGTTGTGGCCTTTCAGAATGACATAGATGCTCGAACGCACTGCCAGTTCCGAAGCGCGCGTGAGTCGCTCGTAGCTGTTGTTGCAATGCCCCACCAAACCTTCAAGTTCCTTGACGTGGGGTGTGAAGATGCTACCCGGTGGCACCTGGCTCATCCAATCGCGGTGCAAACCCAGTATGTTGAGGGCATCGGCATCCAGCACCAAAGGCTCGTCGGCAAGGGAGAGGTATTGCTGCAGCGCTGCTTTCGTCTCATCGTCCATGCCCAGCCCAGGACCGATGCCTATGGCCTTAAACATACTGATGTCGACAACGTCTGCCACATGGCGCGTGCTCTTTGAAGGCAACAGAACCGCCTCGGGCACGCCCATCTGCATGATGGTGACGTTGGACGAGGGCATGTGCACCGACAACTTGCCCACGCCGCTGCGCAGACAGCCGCGCGCACTCAGCACCGTGGCTCCTGCCATGCCATAGCAGCCGCTCACGAGCAGAGCGTGGCCCATCATCCCCTTGTGGGCAAAACGTGGACGCGGTCGATAGATCTCGCGCACGTCGGCATCATCAATGAGGGCATAGGGAGTGCTCGTCTGCTCCACCTCATGGCGGTCATATCCGATGTCGAGCACCTTCCAGTCGCCCACACAAGTCTCATTGTCTGCCATGAGCAGAAAGAGCTTGGGCAGCCCGATGGTGAGGGTGAGCTCGGCGTGGACAACAGCGTTGCGGTCGACAAAGGCGTTGTCTTCACTCATCAAACCACTGGGCACATCTATGCTCACCACAAGGGCATGCACAGAGTTGATCTTGCGTGCCACAGCTGCAAATCCGCCCGAAAGCGGTGTGCGCAGCCCGGTGCCGAAGAGCGCGTCGACGACGACGTCCGTGGTGTGGATCTGCGGAAAGTCGAAGCCCTGCGTGATCTCGTGAACATCCACTTCGCTCATCTCTTGCAGTCGCTCCCAGTTCGTCTGGCAGTCGGCACTCAGTTTGCCCTTGATGTTGAAGAGATAGACCGAAACGCGATAGCCTTGACGACTCAAAAGGCGCGCCACAGCAAGCCCGTCGCCCCCATTGTTTCCTGCACCGGCAAACACGTAGACACTGCGGCGTGCATCCCAACGCGCAGCAATCTCACGTGCTACAGCCTTCGAGGCGCGCTCCATGAGGTCTATCGACGCAATGGGCTCATGCTCGATTGTGTGGAGATCGAGTTGAGCGTGCTGAGCGGCAGTTAATATTTTCATGGTGCAAAATTACATCATTTTCTCCATAATACCTTGCATCTCTGTCAGTATTTACGTCATAGGTCCACTTTTTTTTCTTTTTGCCATCTGTTTTGAAAGTTTTTTTGTAAATTTGCCACGAAAATAGCAAACACAAACTATGCACGTCAAAGACAAAGACTTCCGCATCTCCATTCCCGAAGCGCAGATACGGGAGCAAGTGAAGCGCGTGGCGATGGAAATCAACCGCGACTACGCAGGACAAGAACCCGTCTTCCTCGCTGTGCTCAACGGAGCATTCATCTTTGCTGCCGACCTCCTGCGTGAGATCACACTGCCTTGCGAAATATCATTCGTGAAGATGGCCTCCTACGATGGGGAGCACTCGACGGGCAAGGTGCGCGACCTCATCGGTCTGGACAGCAACATCACCGACCGTCCTGTCATCATCATCGAAGACATTGTCGACACGGGGCTCACCATGGCGCACATGCTCGACACACTGCGCAAGCAAAAGCCCAAGAGCATCGACATCTGCACCCTCCTCCTCAAGCCCGACAAACTGTGTGTCGACATAGATGTGCGCTACCGTTGCCTCGAAATCCCCAACGATTTCATCGTCGGCTATGGTCTCGACTACAACCAGCAGGGACGCAACACACGCGACATCTACACCCTCCAATCCTAAGCACCCTACCCCGCTGCCATCATGGCAGCCCCCCGCCATCATAGCACCCCCCTCACTCTTCTCTGCCATTGATGGCAGAGCACCCAGCCCATAACAACAACTCAAAACATACAAAAAAATGAAGAACATCATCATCTTCGGTGCGCCCGGCAGTGGCAAAGGCACCTACAGCGACGAGATCGTAAAACGTTACAACATGGGACACATCAGCACCGGAGACGTGCTGCGTGCTGAAATAAAGGGCGGCACCGAGCTGGGCAAGACCGCCAAGAGCTACATCGATCAAGGTCAGCTCCTCCCCGATAGCCTCATGATCGACATCCTCGCCAAGACCTACGATGCCATGCCTACCGGCCAAGGCGTCATCTTTGATGGTTTCCCCCGCACCATTGCCCAGGCAGAGGCACTCAAGCAGATGCTCGCTGAGCGCAAGCATGACATGGGCGTGATGGTGGAGCTCATAGTCGACGAAGAAACGCTCCTCGCACGTCTGCTCAATCGTGCCATCGAGCAGGGTCGTGCCGACGACAACGAAGAGACCATCAAGAAGCGTTTCGCCGTCTATCACGCACAGACCGAGCCCCTCGCCGAGTGGTTTGAGAAGGAAGGCATGCGCCACACCTTCACCTGGAAGGGCGACAAGGATGTCATGCTCGGTGAGATCTTCGCATACCTCGACACGTTGAAATAAGCATGGCAGAGAGTAACTTCGTAGACTACGTGAAGATTGTATGCCGCTCCGGCAAAGGTGGCAGGGGCAGCATGCACATGCACAGAGCTAAATACGCACCCAACGGCGGACCCGATGGCGGCGACGGCGGTCGTGGAGGTCACGTCTATCTGCGTGGCAACCGCAACTACTGGACACTGCTCCATCTGCGATTCGACCGCCACATCTTTGCCGGACACGGACAGAACGGAGGCAAGAGCGGCAGCACCGGAGCTAAAGGCAACGACCGCTACATCGACGTGCCCTGCGGCACCGTAGTCTACAATGCCGACACGGGCGAATACATCTGCGACGTGAAGCACGACGGCGAAGTGGTCATGCTGCTGCAAGGCGGCAGAGGCGGTTTGGGCAACAAGCACTTTGCCACCGCCACCAACCAAGCACCACGCTACGCCCAACCCGGCGAACCTATGCGCGAGCTCACCGTCATCATGGAGCTCAAGCTCCTCGCCGACGTCGGACTCGTGGGATTCCCCAACGCTGGCAAGTCCACCCTTCTGAGCAGCCTCTCCTCGGCAAAGCCCAAGATTGCCAACTACCCCTTCACCACCATGGAGCCCTCACTCGGCATCGTGTCCTACCGCGACAACCAATCGTTCGTCATGGCAGACATACCGGGCATCATCGAAGGCGCCAGCGAGGGCCGCGGTCTCGGATTGCGCTTTCTGCGCCACATCGAGCGCAACTCGCTGCTGCTCTTTATGGTTCCGGGCGACACGGACGACATACGCCGCGAGTATGAGATCCTACTCAATGAGGTGCGCAACTTCAATCCCGAACTCATGGACAAGCAGCGCGTGCTCGCCATCACCAAACGCGACCTCCTCGACGACGAACTCGTCGAGATGCTCTCTGCCGACCTCCCCGACGACCTCCCTGTTGTCTTCATCTCTGCCGTAGCAGGCATGGGCATACAAGAACTCAAGGACATCCTTTGGGCTGCGCTCAACAGTGAGAGCAACAAGCTGCAAACCATTCTCGACGACGACCGCATCGTGCATCGCAACAAAGACCTCACCTTCCTCCAGACCGAGATGTCGGCGATGGGTGAAGACGAGGACCTATCTGACGACAATGCCTACGACGAAGAGGACTGGGACGACATCGAAGAGCTCGAAGACTACGAAATCGAGGACGTGGAATAATGTTCAAGTTCAAGCTCCCGGACAACGTGCTTGCCTTCACCACCTCGCGACGGTGCGAAGGAGGAACGTTTGGAGTGGATGCCCGCACACTGGGCATCCACGAGGACGACGTGTGCATCCCACCCGCCCGACTCGTCATCCCGCGTCAGACACACTCCACCAAGGTTTCTTATGTGAACGCCTCCTCCTCTGCCGGTGCAGCCTCTGCTGCCCGGCAAGAGGAAGGGGCGCGACCTTCTTCTGCCCCCGCCACCGAAGCGCATGAGACACTGAGCGGAGTAGATGCCGTATGGACAGATACGCCCGAGCTCTGCGTGGCGGTGAAGACCGCCGACTGCATCCCAGTGCTGCTCTACGACCAACGGCAACAACGGGTGGCTGCCATCCATGCGGGTTGGCGCGGCACGGTCGGACACATCGTCACCCGAACCATCGAAGCCATGCAGTCATGCGGTGCCGACCTCCATGCCATCATCGGTCCCGGCATCTCCCTCGATGCCTTCGAGGTGGGCGATGAGGTCTACGACGCCTTCTCGCAGGCAGGCTTCCCCATGCAGCGCATCGCCAGGCGCTATCCCGCCCCCACAAGCTCCGAGCCATGCACCATGAGCCTCGAGTCCACCAAGTGGCACCTCGACCTTTGGGAAGCCAACCGTTGGTTGCTATTGGAGTCTGGCATTCCTGCCTCCCACATACAGGTGAGCGGCATCTGCACCTACAGTCACCTCTCTCAGCTCTACTCTGCGCGACAGGAAACCATACACACGGGGCGCAACCTCAACGGCATCATGCTGCGCCCTCAATAAGTCCACATCTTTGGGCAGTCTCATTCGGAGCACACAACCGGTGCACCTGCCCATCCCGCCCAACAATACAAACCTACGCCACTATGACACTACGCCTTCTTGCAGGAGCCCTTTCCATCTTTTCCCTCATGGGCTTCTCCACATGCCACGCGGCACCAAAGCCGAAGAGCGGTGCCAGACTCACAGCCTACGAATACTGCGAGCACGGCACCATGGCACAACCCAACACCGACTTCCGCATCACGCTCGACAAAGGCGAGCAGACCTGCCTTATCTCCATCTTCAGCCACGAGAGCATGAACTATCATGTCTATCGCGCTGACGCCTCCTTGATGGATTCTATCTGCCTCGTCATACGAGAAAAGAAGATGCACAAGTACAAAGCCCACTACAAACCGTGCTTCGAAGTTCTCGATGGCAACACCTGGCACTATGAAGCCAGTTTCAGCGACGGCACCCTGCTGACGAGCCACGGCCACGAAGCGGGTCCCAGGGACAAAGGATTCCGAACCATCGAACTGATGGTGAAGAACTGGACAAAGAACAGCAAGCTCATCGAACAGCGCACGGAGCGCGACTGCTCCGACGCGCCCTCCCTATAGCCTAGGCAGCAAGCTACGCGACTCAGTTGCCACGTCGTGCACATCCTCCATGCCATCCCGATTCACGTCACTGCGGGAGGGAAGGACGCATCCGGACTGACAACAGGGCGCACAGCATCGCCCCCCACAGTGCGGGATGCCCTCGTGCACGAAAGCCTGGGTGAAAGAAGCATCCATGCAGCCAACGATGGCAGGGCAGACGCAGACGACGAACTTTATCTTCGACATAAACAAACCAACGCCAAGAAAGGGCAAAAGCAGAAATCGAAACCGATTAACGCTTTTGCCCTTTTTTGGCTATAATCTGCAATGCGAACTATTCACCTTGGGCAGCCGCTTAGCAGAGCCCAAGAGAGATGGCATTGAGGCCTTGGTGCGATGCGAAAGCTGCCTTGTCACCAGGTCTGAACCCAGATGTCATTTCGCTCGCCTTTGACAAGTTCCTCAATGGGACCACCACCTTCACCACCATCGCCACCTACGATGGGTCCATCGG
Organism: Candidatus Physcousia equi; assembly: GCA_018065005.1. Classification (GTDB taxonomy): domain Bacteria; phylum Bacteroidota; class Bacteroidia; order Bacteroidales; family Bacteroidaceae; genus Physcousia; species Physcousia equi. Next base: position 20,434 of record JAGHUD010000078.1, on the reverse strand, counting down.
GGTTTGTACTGATGATAGGTCCCTCGTTGCTCGTGCCCAGCAATTGCGATTCGCAGTCGAAAGTCACGACCACACAGCTTGGTGCCAAATATCTTTTCATCATATCGTTTTCTTTAGTTTATGAGGAAGTGAGTGATCAGAAGCCATCCGACCACTCACCCCCCTGATGGCGGTTATTGGATAATGAACTTCTTACCGTTGATGATGTTGATGCCCTTGACAGGTGCAGCCAGACGGCGACCCATGAGGTCATAGATCACCTGCTTGCCCTGCTCGTCCTTCAAGCCCTCGATGTCCGTCGTCTTGTTGTCTTCGTCCTCGAAAATCATGAAGCCCTTGACGAGACCATCAGTCACGTTGAGATCAAGCGCCGTAGCATCGAGATAAGCCTTCTTAGGCTTGAAGCGTTCTCCCACGAAGGGATAGAAGCCCAACGCATAGTTGGCAGGCTTAGCAAGCGCATAGAGGCCTGCATTCTGGTTGCCCTTCGACGCATTCGCTTCACCTTCGGCATAACCGAAGAGGAGGTTGTCGTTGCTTGATGTAGCCGATGCAACATACTCGGTCGATGAGGTCACATAGGGGAACTCGTATTCGCCGGGGTCGCCCACGAGCACAACAGCAGAGCCAGCAGGAATCTCGCCCTCGTGGCGCTTATAGGTGAGTGCGTAGATGCCAGTTTCCTGTGTCTCGGTAGCATTCGCCTCAGCAGCCGTCAGATACTTAGCCTGCACACCGTCGGGGATGCTCACACGCTTGGGGAAGTAGTAGGTAGCAGCACCGGCATCGGTGATGGTGACCACCTCTGCCTCGTAAGAAGCTGTCGTGCGCAGTTTGAGCACGCAAGTCTCGTAGGGAGCAAGCTCGGGAATTTCGATTTTCGCGCCCGGAGCAATCTCGCCAAAGGTCTTCTTCCAAATGTTCTTGGTGTAGATGGTCTTTGTTCCGTCAAGATAGATGGCAGAAGGAGCGATGGTGATGGTGCCTTGGTTGATCTGTGCGCCTCCGCGGTTCACCACGGCAAGTGCCATCTCGCCATCTACAAGGTCCTTGACGTAGACGGTATAACCACCATTGTTGGCAGTGCCAAGCGCATCGTCATGAGAGAGTTCACGCATATACTCAGCTTGCTGACCGAGAGCATCTTGGTTGATAGAAATCATATCGGCATTGCGCAGCGTTGCCAAGTCTTCTTCCGTGAGCAATGGATCAGGAAGTGTACCTGCAGAAGTATTGGCGGCAGCTGCGGGATGCAGGCGCACGTCAGCCGTGATGGCAAGGGGAGATGCAAACATACACCAAAGTGACATCTGTGAGCGCGCCTGAGCATCGGTGAGGGGATTGGGCAGCACGCCATTGTTGCCATGTCCGTTGATACCTGTTGCATTAGATGGACCACCCAGACCATGCAGACCGATACACATCATATCGAGATCGTTGTAGCGGTTTACACCAGCATACATCCAATAGTCGCGTGTTTCGTCGGTGGCAATGAGGACACCAGGACGGTCAGGATTGGTAAGACCAGCCCATGCTTCACGCACGTCATCAGTAGAACGCCAACTGCTGGCTCCAGCTTCTGCTGCCCACTTCCAAGGTGCGCCATGACCCCATTCGCAAGCATTAAACACGAAGGGTACTGCACCAGCAATGCTACGGCGACGCTGGTTGAGAGCTTTGATGGCACTACCCATCTGCGAATATGCTTCAAAATCGGTTCCTTGCGCATTGCAGCGGTCATACTTGAGCATGTCTATGCCATAGCTGTCGAATAAGTCCACATGGAGTTGTTCAACACCGAACGAGCCGGGCTGATACTTTGAATCACAAGTGTGGCTACCTGCGTCAGAATAGATACCGAGCTTAAATTCGGGATTAATCTCTCGAACAGCGGTTTTCAGTCCAAGGATGCCCTGTGGGAACTTAGCAGGGTCATATTGAAGATCCTCTTTGTTTTGCAGACCAGGTTTTGCCCAGCAGTCGTCTATGACGATGGTCTTATAGCCAGCAGCTGCCAGTTGCTTGTCTTGCAAGCCTTGCGCGATGTCCACCAATGCATCATGACTGATGGCACGTGCAAACCAGTTCCAGGTGAGCCAACCCATCATGGGAGTGGGCGACTGCATGAAGTCATCCACCACGAGCTTAACGGTGGCACGACTGTTGTCGCTCAATATTATGGTGTAGGTGTACTCACCCTCTTCTGTGGGAGCGGTACCGCTTACGTATTTGTAGTGGTTGCCCACGCTACTGCGATCTTTCAGTTCGAAGTTGCCACCATGCGCAGTGATGTTGTCGAAGTTTGCATCACTGACGGTGAGGGGTGACTCGGGCACAATCTTATGCATGAAGGGAGCACCTTTCTTAGCAAAGACTAAAGTAGCACATTCTAGCGCTCCTTTGCTTGAATCAAGGATAGTCCAAGAAGAGTTGTTGTCATCCTTATTGTAGAGATTAAGTGCAAAACTTGTTCCACCTCGATAGTTCCAAGACATCGTGCTGCCACTAGCAGGAATGATATCTACAGTCATTTGTGCATTCTCCACAACAAACTTCCAAGTGGCACCTGCGTTGTCTCCGGTGATGCTGCTCAGCTGATTTGTGAACTTGACAACACTTCCCGATGTATTCTGTTCATTTCTGCTTGATGTGGCTTGGGTGTAGTAGATATACTGGCCCGCTGTGACATCATATATATAATATAGGTCTTTGTCTGCTTCGCTCTGGATGAAGATGAACTTGTCAGCCTCTGCTTTATTGGTGCTGTTTCGGATATTATCACCATCAATCTTCACAAAGCGAGGATTCCTTTGACTACCATTGATGCCCGGATCCTTGAGATAGTACTGAGTCGCTGCCTCCTTCTCGTCATCCGTAATGTTGTTCACATCAGCAACGGATGCAGGATTGAAGAGCGGATAAAAGTCAACGGATACTTGTTTGTTGGTGTTATCCACACTTGTAATATAGCCATAACCATTTCCTACGCTTACGCTTACATCAGATTTGTCCGTGATGGGCAATCCAATATAGGTAAGGTTGTTGCCTGCCTGCGCATTCAAGCCCGTGAACGTCTGCCCCTTGATGGTCACTTCTGCTCCATCGGGCATACCGGCACTGAAGAGGCCATAGGTGAGAGACTCCAAGGGAGCAGAGAAGGTGATGTATGAACCCGCATTGCTTGCTGCATTGTTATCCTTCCAGATGGAGAGTTTTCCGTGGTCGCCGTATTCGTTTATGTAGCTATTCGTACTTCCCTTTATCTTGAAACAGATGTTATTTCCGTTGGGTGCATACTCAAATGTGGTGCCCTGCTCGGCAAATGTGGCGCTGGCATCATTAGCGTCGTTCAGAACGACAGACTTCTGCTGGCCCACGTTATAGAAGGTGAAACCGTCGTACCAATTTCCACGAACTTGCCATTTGTAATTATCTACCGTTTCGGCAGTGGCATTTGTCGTATTGTTGGCGGGAGCTGTGTTGCCATCAGAATAAACAATGAAGTTTCTTAGCTTCATAGTGTAGTCTTGATTCAGGTTGAAAGGGAGTGTGGCAGAGGTATAGGCATTTACCTCTGTGGTCTCAGCACTGATTGCATTGACATCATAGGTTGCCGTGACATACGAAGGAAGGCCTGCGAGCGAAGGCGCAGAACCAATCACCTGGGCTACGTTTTGCTGCGTATAGAACAAACGAGAATGATCGGCAGCATCGTAGACGTTGAATGTTATATCTTTGCTCTGAATCTGTCTCTCTATGTTACTTATTTCTTCCTTGATGGTAGCTACCTCTGCGGTTGTTACTGCAGTATTGAAAACGTAAACAGCATCAATGGCTGCTGAGTAAGCAGGATCAAAGATGACATTTTTGTAGGTTTTGTTGGATGTTTTTAATCCACCTTGGGAATAGAATCCAAGATCATCAATATAGACACGCGTTCCGTAGGTATTATCTGACTGACCAACAACAACGGTGATAATGTGAGTTCCAGCAGAAAGAAAAGAGTTTATTTCGTTGTATTCACCACCCTGCCAAGTGGTTTTTAACTTTCCAGTATTTGTCATACCGAGACCGATATTTCCACTGCCGGCAACAACGTTATCTGAACTCAACGTGAAAATACGTGTGAACTGTGTTGGGGTTGAAAGATTGATTCGGAAAGATACCGTAGTAACGGGGCGTGAAGTATCATTGGGACTAAACGCACTTACTCCAGTCGTGTTGTTAATGGTAATCGTTCCATTATTCGATGTAATAGTTGAACGTCCACCATCGTTGATAGAGAGTGAACCACCATTCAGATTTTCGGTACCTGCGATGGCACCATCAATGAATTTCTGCACACCACTAACCGGTGTTATAGTCACTGGAACATCGTAAACAAGACGGTTGGTGTTGGCTGTAGCTGAAAGATTTGCTACGTTGCTGTACCATGCACCATCGATACGGATACGGATGCGGGTATTAAGGGTTTCAGTGGGGCTGGGTACGGAGAAAGAAATGGTGCCTGTACCATTGCCGATATTCTGACCACCAGCCGTACCAACGGTTCCGAGTGAGGTCTCGAAAGTACCATCGCCGTCAGCATCAATGAAAGCATGGATGTAGTCATAAGAGAGGCTACCAGCATCAGTCCAACTAATAGTGGTACGCTTGCCACCAGTCAATGTGATGCCATCAGTAACAAGGGGAAGAGCGATAGCACCAGTCATTGCCAAAAGATCGGCTGCTGTGGGCAGACCTGTCACCTCTGTCTGTGTGCCGTCTGTAGTGAAGAAGAGGTTGGCAAAACGCTGACGGTCGCTACCTGTGCCCGTGCCGTAAACATTGCTCCACTCACCCGGGGTGTCATTGGTGACGGTTTTCCAACTTCCTGACCAGAAATTTCTGATTGCAGAAGTCTTGCCGTCTGCATCATCCTGCAGAACCTTGATGTCATTTGCATTAAGTTGCAGGCCTTCAATCTTTACAATGTCTGACCATCCATCTTCAACTCCTAGTTTGATAGTAGTCAAAGACTGCGCTTGGTCATACTCGATTGTAATCAGTGCGCCACTGCTGAAATCATGAGTGGCATTTGCGTTGGATTTGTTTCTTGAGAACCAACCCGTCTTTGTAGCACCTGAGGCCAACGTCAGTGTATTGGTCTTGGTACTAGCTTCTGTGACCATATCAGGCCAGCCATCAGGACCAGCACCATTAACAGAAAGACCAAGATACTGATGGTTTTGTGCGTAAAGTATAACGCGGTCGCTACCCTCAGGTGTCAGGGCGAGTACACTTCGTGAACCAGCATTTTTTACGCACAACTTCAGCTGCAAAGAAAAGCTTTTTCCTGCTTGGTATGAAGTTGCAGAAATCTTGTTGGCAATCTGTGTATTCAGATTTGCAGCTGTCTCTGCCCAAGCTCCGCTGCTCCACCCTATCGTAGCGAGTAGCGCGAGAAAAAGATGAGTTAATCTTTTCATTTTGATTTACGTTTAGTATTATTATTTTGAGTTGATTTCTGTACTTTCAGCAGGGCGCACAAGGTGCTGGGAGATGAGGTATGGACACAAGATATCCATTATAAATTCATCGTGTGCAAATTTAGCAAAAAGAGAGGAAATTACCCCCCCCTATAAGTTAAATAATGTTAACGGCTGCAAAATTAGCGTAAAATAGGGGGGAGAGGAGGTGATGGGCGACGCTGCAAGGAAGAAAGAAAACGGGGAGATGCTGCTCTTTTGTTGTGAGGTGAAGAGGTAGCATTTTTGGGCTGCTTTGCTGTGCCTCTGGCGGCAAAAAAAGTTTCTGCTCGAGAAACTAAAAGTTTCTGCAGCAGAAACTGAAAAGTTCTGCAGCAGAAACTGAAAGGTGTCGTAGCAGAAACGGGAAAGTGATGGATGAACAGGCGACGAGTTTTGTGAACTACGAATGGCACGAATAACCTACGAATAGGAATTTTTTTCTCACTTTATTTTATATTAGTAGGTTATTCGCGTTATTAGTAGTTACGAACTCATATTTTTATTCCTTTATTTTTATATTCGTAGGTTATTCGAGTTATTCGTAGTTCCTCACTCATATTTTTTGTTATTGTTGTCCGGTAATAGCCTGAGAGGCAAAAAGCGGAAGGGGAGCCCGGGTAGAGAAAAGGAAACGGCGGGAAAAGGAGGGGGTGTACCTCCTTTTCCCGCCGTTGGCGTTTAGTGTTTGTGCCTGTTGGCACGTTTCTGGCGTATCTCGGCTTTCTTTTTGGCAGAACCGCTGCCGTGTGCACCGGTGATGTACTGTTTTTTCTTAGCCTTGGTCTTCACCTTTGCTTCCTCCTTGCGCGGTCCGCCTTTCGGTCCGCCCTTGAAGGTGATGCCACCCATGATGACGGCATCGATGTCGTCGCCTGCGAAGTTCATGGGCATCAATGGTGGAAGAGGCGTACGCCGGTGAATGCCATGGCAATGCCGTATTTGTCGCAGGTGTCGATGACATGGTCGTCGCGGACGCTGCCGCCAGCCTGTGCCACGTATTGCACGCCCGACTTGTGGGCACGCTCGATGTTGTCGCCGAAGGGGAAGAAAGCATCGCTGCCCAGGCAAACCTCGGTGTTTTGGGCAATCCAGGCTGCCTTCTCCTCCTCGGTGAGGAGTTCGGGGCGCTCGGTGAAGAACTTCTGCCACTCACCGTCGCGCAGGACGTCGTCGTGCTCAGGACCGATGTAGATGTCGATGGTGTTGTCGCGGTCGGCACGTCGTATGCCGGGCACGAAGGGCAGTGCCATCACCTTGGGGTGCTGGCGCAGCCACCAGATGTCGGCTTTCTGTCCGGCGAGGCGTGTGCAGTGGATGCGGCTTTGCTGTCCGGCACCGATGCCGATGGCTTGTCCGTCCTTGACGTAGCAGACGGAGTTGGACTGTGTGTATTTGAGGGTGATGAGTGCGATGATGAGGTCGCGTCGTGCAGCCTCGCTGAAGTTCTTGTTTTGGGTGGGTATGTTCTGGAAGAGGCTGTCGTCGGCGAGGTTGATCTCGTTGCGTCCCTGCTCGAAGGTGATGCCGAAGCACTGCTTGCGCTCGATGGGTGCTGGACGGTAGTCGGGGTCGATCTGTATGACGTTGTAGCTGCCCTTGCGCTTAGCCTTGAGCACCTCGAGGGCTGCGGGCGAGAAGCTAGGTGCGATGACGCCGTCAGACACTTCGCGGTTGATGAGTCGGGCTGTTGCCTCGTCGCACTCGTCGGAGAGGGCGATGAAGTCGCCATAGGAGCTCATGCGGTCGGCACCGCGCGCACGGGCATAGGCTGCAGCGATGGGTGTGAGGGGCAGTGGTGCGTCGTCGACGAAGTAGACCTTCTTGAGTGTGTCGCTGAGGGGCAGGCCTACGGCTGCGCCTGCGGGCGAGACGTGCTTGAAGCTGGCTGCGGCGGGGAGTCCGGTGGCAGCTTTGAGTTCCTTGACGAGTTGCCAGCTGTTGAGGGCATCGAGGAAGTTGATGTAGCCGGGGCGTCCGTTGAGGACGGTGATGGGCAGTTCGCCCTCTTCGATGTAGATGCGTGAGGGCTTTTGGTTCGGATTGCATCCGTACTTGAGTTCGAGTTCTTTCATGTTGTGAGGATTACTTGGTGGCAAAGGTAAGAAAAAAATGCGAAACTGCCAAGGATAGGACAATAAAAAGATGTTCGCGCGCACGATAAGCGAGCAAAAAGAACAGCGCACCCTGGGTGGATGCGCTGTGAAGGTTAGGTTATGCTTGGGCTCGGGGATTAGAGCTTGTTGTCTGAACCGAGCACGTTGACGATCTTGTGCATATACATCTTCTGCATGTTCTCGCGAGCGGGCTTCAGATACTGACGGGGATCGAAGTGGTCGGGGTGCTCAGCGAAGTGCTTGCGGATGGCTGCTGTCATGGCGAGGCGTGAGTCAGAGTCGATGTTGATCTTGCAAACGGCGCTCTTAGATGCCTGACGGAGCTGCTCCTCGGGGATGCCGATGGCAGCTGCGAGCTTGCCGCCGTACTGGTTGATGGTGGCTACCTCGTCCTGGGGCACTGAGCTTGAGCCGTGGAGCACGATGGGGAAGCCGGGGAGCTTCTTCTCGATCTCGGCGAGGATGTCGAATGCCAATGGGGGAGGCACGAGCACGCCATTGACGAGGGTGCACTGCTCGGGGGTGAACTTGTGGGCGCCGTGGCTGGTGCCGATGGAGATGGCGAGGCTGTCGCAACCGGTCTTGCTGGTGAAGTCGATCACCTCCTCGGGCTTGGTGTAGTGGCTCTCTGCTGCCTGCACCTCGTCCTCAACACCTGCGAGCACACCGAGCTCAGCCTCAACGGTTACGTCGTGCTGATGAGCATACTCTACAACCTTCTTGGTGAGGGCGATGTTCTCCTCGTAGGGGAGGTGCGAACCGTCGATCATGACTGATGAGAAGCCATTGTCGATGCAGTCCTTGCAGAGCTCGAAGCTGTCGCCGTGGTCGAGGTGGAGCACAATCTGAGGATTCTCGCAACCGAGTTCCTTAGCATACTCTACTGCACCCTTGGCGAGGTTGCGCAGGATGGTGCCGTTGGCGTAGTTGCGTGCGCCCTTGCTGACCTGCATGATGACGGGCGACTTGGTTTCGACAGCTGCCTGGACGATGGCCTGCATCTGCTCCATGGTGTTGAAGTTGAAGGCGGGGATGGCATAGCCACCAGCTACTGCTTTGGCGAACATTTCACGGGTGTTCACCAGACCCAGTTCTTTGTAACTTGTCATTGTTGTTTGTGATAAAGATGGTTAATTTTAATGTCGTTTCTTCGTTTTTGTGGTACAAAGTTATCGTTTTTTCTCTAAACTGCCAAGGAAAGCCGTTAGATTTTTTCAAAAAATTACGCATACGCGCGTACCGCCTAACAGAAAAAGGGCGACTGCCACACGCTCGCTTACGAGAGAGAACTTAGGGGCGAACGAGACGTTTGGGACGAGCGGCAGCATGAATTGCGACAATTAGCGGGACTAAGGCACTAAAAATCGGCATTTTTCTTGGTCGGTTCGAGAAAAAGCACTAACTTTGCAGCCGAAATTCACTAACCCCGTCCCTTATCCACTTCCCCGCAAGGGAAGACCGGGGACACAAAACCACTAAAAACAATGAAAAAAGATCTTCATCCCGAGAATTATCGTCCCGTAGTCTTCAAGGACATGAGCAACGGCGACATGTTCCTCAGCCGCTCAACGGCTAAGACCAACGACACCATCGAGTACGAAGGTGAGACCTACCCCCTCATCAAACTTGAAATCTCAAACACCTCTCACCCCTTCTACACCGGCAAGAGCAAGCTCGTCGACACCGCAGGTCGCGTAGACAAGTTCATGAGCCGCTACGCTCGCACCCGCAAGTAAATTTCGGGGACGCTGCCCCTTCTAGGGGGAGGCGAAGAACATAAACAGAGACAAAAAAAGACCACACAACACGAAAAGATGTTGTGTGGTCTTTTTTTCGTCTCCATGTTTGCACGGCTGTGCCAAGCATGCAAGGAGCTGCGGAAATGGGAGCAGAGGATGCCCTCCCCCCCCCCTACGGGAGGGGCGCGATGGCTGAGAGGGCAGACCGAACGGGACGGAGGTGGGGCGAGACGAGCGCCCGGTCCTTCTTCTCCAGGACATCGAGACTGAGTGTCCATGTGATCGTCGGCTCCTCGGGCGAGAGACGAGCGTCCAGGAGTGGAAGGTCGCGCAACTGCGCCAGGATGTTTTGCTGCTCCATCTCGTCGGTGACACGGTCGAAGAATGCAGCAACGGAGGGACGGGGCACTGCGGAGAGAAGACGCCAACGCTCGTCGTAGATGCGCACCTCGCTGTCGGCAACGGGACCGAACACGGTGGCAGAGACAACGATGTGGGCTGTGGAGTCGGAACTGGCGATCATCTTCATCTCCACGCGGCTCTGCTGGCTTTGCTCAAGGAGCAGGTAGTCTGACGTGAGGCGTTTCAGTTCGGAGAAGTCGTCGACCAGGTTGCGCACCTTCGCCTCCATGTTGTTCTCGATGAAATCAAGGCAATCGAGACGGTTGTTGGTGCTGAGCAATGGCAGCAGACTGTCGGGCATGGAGGCGAAGAGGTCTCGCATACGCAATGCTCCCTTCTGCTCTGCCGATGCCGAGCAAAAGGGGAGGAGGGAGAAGAGAAGGAGGAGAGGTTTGAGCATAAGGAGGTAGGTTGTGCGTGAGGCACGCTGGTTGACATGTAGGTAAAACAACGAATGGGAGGGCATCGTCAGCTTGCTGCTCCGAGATAGAGGAAGAGCATGCCGAGCAGAACGAGCAGGAGGTCGAGTGCTTTGGACTTGAGATTGCGCTCGCGGAAGACGTATGCGCCAACAAAAAAGCTCACCACCACGCTGCTGCGTCGCGCCAGAGAGACGACGCTGACCATCGCTCCGTCGAGGCTGAGCGCATAGAAATAGACAAAGTCGGCAACGGAGAGGAAGATGCTGATGAAGACGATGGCCCAATCCCAATGGAAGGGGGTAGAGCGCTTGCGTTTTGGCCACCAGAGAAGCATGAGCATCACGAGCATCATGGCTGCCTGATAGAAGTTGAAGTAGCTCTGCACCACCATGCGGTTAAGACCCAGACCTCCGTGGTCGGGCGATGCCATCAGAAACTTGTCGTAGAGTGCACTGCAGGCACCGAGCATACTGCCCAGAACGATGAGCACGACCCATCGGTTGTGCTTGAAGTCGATGCCTTCCTTCTTGCCGCTGCGACTGAGCATGTAGAAACTCAACACGGCGAGCGCAACGCCCATCCACTGCATGGCGTTCAGCCTTTCGCCAAAGATGAACAAGGCACCCACTAGCACCATGACGGGGCGCGTCGCGTTGATGGGACCTGCCAGTGTGAGTGGCAGGTGCTTGATGCCGCAGTAGGCGCAGATCCACGAACTGAGCACTATGCACGACTTGAGCAGTACATAGCGCTGGACGTGCCAGTCGGCTTGAGGTATGTAGAAGAGGCTGCCCTCCCCTATGGCTCCCTGAGCAGAGAGCAGCACCATGGGCAGAAAGATGAGACTGCAGAAGACGGTGTTGAGCAACAAGACGGGAATCACGGCGTTGTTGCGCAGCGCGTGTTTCTTGCAGACGTCATAAAGACCGAGCAGTGCTGCCGAGAGAAAAGCATAGAGTAGCCAAGTCATGAGAGAGGGAGGGAGAAGGGGGTTCTAAGTAGGTTTGCGGAATTGTGCATCGCTATGGATGACGGTGGAAAAAGGTTTTTGTCGCTTACTTAATAATCTACTTTGACCAGAAAGAGGGCATTGCCCGGAACGCTCTCGCCTGCTGAGCAACGATTCTTTTGTTCGATGACCCGACAGAACTCTGCCACGCTCATGCGCCCGCGCCCCACCTCGACCAGCGTGCCTACGATGGCGCGCACCATGTTGCGAAGGAAACGATTGGCGGTGATTTCGAAGCGCCACACATCACTGCCTTCCATGCCGGGCGAGAGCGCCCCACCCTGATGGGTCCACAACGCTTTGGTTATGGTGCAGAGGTTGGTTTTGGTGTCGGTGTTGACCTTGGAGAAGGAAGTGAAGTCGGTATAGTCAAGCAGATGCTTGGCAGCCTCGTTCATCAAGGCAAAATCGAGCGTGAAAGGCACAAACCAGGAGTAGTGGCGCAGATAGGGGTCCTTACGCGTGCGTATATAATAATAATAGGTACGCGCACGTGCTGAGAAGCGAGCGTGCATGTCGTCGGCTACGGGGGACACGCTTTTCACTGCCACGTCATGCGGCAGGAGTTTGTTGAGTTTGTAGGTGAGCTGGGCACAGTCCAGAGCCGAGGCGTCTGTGCCGGCAGCAGCCTCGCCTTCGGCGGCTGGCGCGGAATGATCGAAGTGTGCCACCATCATGCTGGCATGCACTCCGGCATCGGTTCGCCCTGCCCCCACCACTTCGGTGGGTCGACGCAAGAGTGTGGAGAGTGCTTTTTCGAGCACCTCCTGCACGCTCACCCCATTCGGTTGTTTTTGCCAACCATGGTAGTTTGTTCCGTCGTAACTGAATATGATGAAGTATCTCATGAGAGACAAGCGGCTCTTGTGGGTTAGACGTTGGGCAGCATCATGCCGTTGATCTTGTGATAGAGATCGAGCGCAAAGACGTCGGTCATGCCCGAGACGTAGTCAATGACTGCCATGATGCGCCCATAGAGAGTGGGCGCTAAGATGTCATACTGGGTGGAGACACGATTGATGAGCAACTGCGAGTAGGCCTTGTCGCTGTGGGTGACGGCTTGCGTCATGAGGTCGAGCAGTTCGGTGATGACCTTGAAACCTGCAACCTCGATGTCAATGACATTCTTGGAACGATAGATCTTCTTGAACGAGAGGCGCACGCACTCCTGATAGGCTCGACGTGGGACTTCTGAGATGTGCCCGATGAGTGTGCCTTCGAATGTGCCGGCAAGAATGCTTTCTTCATTCTCCACAAAGACGCGCACGCACTCGCCCTCCAGACAGTTGATGGCGACACTGCGCAGAAACACGATTTGCTCGTTGAGGTCGCCAACGGCATTCATGCGGTCGACGATCTGCTGCCGCTTTTCTCCTTCGAAGAAGGCAAGGAGGGCGGTTTTTGTTTCTTCCTCTGTCAGTATCTTCAGTTTGTAGGCATCCTCGATGTCCATAATCTCGTAGCAGATGTCGTCGGCTGCCTCCACAAGGTAGACCAACGGATAACGGCAATAATGAATGGTGCCGTCAGGCGCTGCCTTCTTGGCGATGCCCAGCTGGTCGGCTATGAGTTGGAAGTTCTGCATGTCTTCGCGAAAGAAGCCGAACTTGGCCTTGCTGCCTGCCAGGTCGCTGGTGAAGGGATACTTGACGATGCTTGCCAAGGTGCTGTAGGTCATCATGAAGCCTCCCTTGCGCCTGCCTTTGAAGTGGTGGGTGAGCAGGCGGAAGGCGTTGGCGTTGCCTTCAAAATGTATGAGGTCTTCCCATTGTTGGGCTGTGATGCTGTCACCGGTTTCCTCGCAACGGTAGTCTTTCAGCCATTGTCCTCGTCCCTCTGAGAAGAATGTGGCAATGGCTTTCTCGCCACTGTGTCCAAAAGGAGGATTGCCCATGTCGTGCGCCAGACATGCAGCAGAGACGATGCTGCCGAGCTCAGAGAGGTGGGTGTTGTAGAGCCAGGGGTGCTTGAACAGAAGCATGCGACTCACATCGTTGCCCAGGCTGCGCCCCACGCTGCTCACCTCAAGGCTGTGCGTGAGTCGGTTGTGCACAAAGATGCTGCCGGGAAGGGGGAACACCTGCGTCTTGTTCTGCATACGGCGAAAGGGCGCCGAAAAGATCAAACGGTCGTAGTCGCGCTGAAACTCGGTGCGGTCGTCTGGTCTCGGAGGTAGGTTTTCCATTCCGAGTCGTTGCGAAGAAAGTAGTCGTTCCCAGTTCACTCTTTGTCTTTTCTCTTTGTCTTTGTCGGATGCTCTTTAGCTCGATTCTGTTTTTCTTACTCTATCAGACGGCTCGATTCTGTTTTTCTTACTCTATAGGATATAAGAGTTTGGCTGCGCCGCTGGTGGGATTGACACATTCGGGATGCTCGCGCGCAAACTTGTCAATATGGCGCACGCGCTTTTCGTCAAGAATCTCGTCCACGGCAATGAGGATGCCCGTTTCCTCAACATCGCCGAAACCGTCATTGATGGCTGTGCCGAAGAGGCGCATTGTGGGCGAGAGTCCCATGTAGGCATTCACCAAGGGCGGAATGTTCAATCCGCAAGCCCTCACCTCGCGGTTCAGGATGCGATAGTCGGCCTTGAAGTCTGTCTCGGTGAAGAGTGCCTCTAACTCTTTCGGGTCGGCTTCGATCTCAAGGGGGATCAAGGGCTCGATGAGTTTGTCCTTGTCGGGGAAATGCTTCTTCAGGAAATAGAGAATCATGTCGCGGCAACGACGGTTGTAGCTGGGATACATCGTGAACTTGCCAAAGAAATAGCGCACGTTGGGCAGTATGACTGTGAGGGCGCCCAATCCGTCCCAAAGGTTATCCAAGGCGAAAAGCCCCTTTGCCCCGCTTCTCGAACTCTGATACTCGAGTGTGACGAACGAGCGGCCGAGCTCTATCGTGTAGGGCATATACTCACGCATAAAACGCTCTGAGAAATGGAACAGATGCCCCGTTGCCAGTTTAGGTTGTCCGTGCTCGTCGAGCTGCACCTCCGGTCCGAGGATATAGCGGTAGCCTCCAAGTATCTTTTCTGCTTCTGCATCCCACACGAGGAGTTGTTTGTAGGGATGCTCCATCGTGTCATATTCATCCAGGTCGAGCGGCTTGCCCGTGCCACCTCCTGCATCGCGGAAGGCTATTTCGCGCAGTCGCCCAATCTCTCTCACCACATTGGGTGAGTCTTGCCATGTCACGATATAGATTTCGTTTTGGCTTTTATTGGTGAATCGTAGTCGTTTGTCCTCCGTCAGTTCTTGCTTGAGAAGTTCGACGGGAACGGGATCAATGATTGTTTCCATTTACTGTTATTTTCTTTTGTCGGGGACCTCATGCTTGGTTTGCTGCTTTTCTGTACGCCTAAGTCCCTACCCCTTCAGTTCATACACCTTGTCTTGCAACCACTGCGCCCACTCTTTGGGCGAACGGCTCTTGTCGAAGGTGGAGACGGGAATGGGTCTGCCTATGTGAACCGTGTAATGCCTGCCTCTGCTCCTGAACATCTCGTCGGGCAGTGTGAGCATGGCAAAGTTGAACTTCAAATGCAGTCTTTTGCACCAGGAGGCAATGCGATAGAAGCGTTTGCTGTTCTCACCGTCGAAACGTATGGGGACGATGTCTCGCCCATACTGCACGCTCTTTGTGACGCAGGTCTTGCCCCAGGGGAGGTCCCTGATGACGCCTTTCTGCTTGCGCGAGCAAAGTCCTGCGGGAAACATGATGACGTGGTCGTCGCCGCTGAATGCTGACTCCACGATGGCGGGAAACGAGCGTGCCTGCTTGCCCAACTTGTTGATGGGCACACAGAGTGGTGCCAGTCCTTCAAGGTTCATCAGCAGGTCGTTGACCAGATATTTTATCTTGCCATCATACGCCTTGCCAAGCACACTGCCGAGCGTGACACCGTCAATGGCGCCGAGGGGGTGATTGCTCACGAAGGTATAGCTACGCCCGTCGTGCGGCAAGTTCTCGAGACCTTTCACGTCCACCGTCACCCCGATATAGTCAATGGCGTTCGTGCAGAAGGGCACGCCGACGTAGCCTTTTCGGAGGTATTCGTTGATGAAGTCCTGATGTATGAACTTTTTGAGCCAGTTCACCACAAACTTGGGCACCTTGGCTCCACGCTTGGCGATGATTTCGTCAAGATCGATTTCTTTAATCTTCTTCTCTGACTTCCGCTCACTCATGGAATGACTATCGATTGGTGATTGATGAGATATTGACCACGAGGCAAGCCATTGAGCCAGTTGACGCCTTTGTTCAGCCGCATGGCAAGATAGAAGGTGCCGCCGCGTGTGTAGATAGGCAACAGCTGGTTGTAGTCGCTCTTGACACAGAGAGAGCGCCCCTTCACCCATACTGTCACGGGGAAGGTGGACGAGGCAAGCTTGCGTTGCTGCTCCACATGGTGGCGATCGGTGATCGGGATGAGCGAGAACAAGCTTGGCTGCGACGTCTGATGTGGCTTTTGCTTGTTGTCCGACTCTTTGCGCACAGCTGCAACAGGTCTTGGCTGCACTGCCTCGACAGGTAGTGACAGCAGCGTCATCGCTATGGCGACAACACAAGATAATATAGGTGTAGACCTTTTCACGATGCAAATATAACGTATTTTGGTGGTTTGCGAAACATTTTCTGCCAAAAAATACACAGAACAGTGAAAAAATGGAGACAGAAAGTCACGAAAGCGAACTAATTTGGGTATTTTTGCACGTTTAATATGCACATCATGAAAGTAAGAATCATCAACGAATCACACCACCCACTTCCCACCTATGCCACCCCGCTTTCGGCTGGCGTTGACCTTCGTGCCAACCTCAACGAGCCCATCGAGCTCAAGCCCATGCAGCGTGCCCTCATCCCCACGGGGCTGCGCATCGCCCTGCCACAGGGCATGGAGGCGCAGGTGCGTCCACGCAGTGGTTTGGCACTGAAGCATGGCATCACGGTGCTCAACACGCCGGGCACTATTGATGCCGACTATCGTGGTCTCATCGGTGTCATCCTCATCAACCTCGGCGACCAGCCTTTCGTCATCAACGACGGAGAGCGCATCGCGCAGATGGTCGTTGCCCGACATGAGCAAGCGATGTGGGAGCCAACGGACTCTCTCGACGAGACAGAACGCGGAGAAGGCGGATTCGGTCATAGCGGAAAGGCATGAGACGAGTCATTGCCCTACTCATCCCCCTCCTCCTTGCAGTGGTCGTCCCTGCCAAGGCTGCTGGGGAAGACGACGCTCGACAGCGCCGCCTCACCTACTATTACCTGGCTGCCCAGCAGCAGAAGTTGCAGGGCAACTACACCAGTTGGATAGAATTGCTGCGCCACTGCTTGCGCATCGACCCCGAGAATGCTGCCGCCAACTATGAGTACTCGCTCGCCTTGCAGGCACTCCAGCAAGACAGCGCTGCGGCGGCTACACTGCAACGCGCCGTGGACAACGACCCGCAGAACCCTTGGTTTTTAGAGTCGCTCGCCACAGCAAAAATCAACAACCGACAGGTGGAGGAAGGCATCGAACTGCTCGAACGCATCACCAAGATTCAGACGAAACGAACGGACGTGCTCAGCGAACTCTTCGGACTCTACAAGAGCGAGAGACGCACCGCAGAAGCCATTCATGTGCTCGACCGCATCGCCACGCTGCAGGGCAACACACAGCGCATCGCCACCCAGAAGTATGCGCTCTACCTTGAACAAGGCGACACGGCAAAGGCTGTCAATGAGATAAAGAAGGTTTGCGCAGAGTTCCCTTACGACGCCACCTCCCACCTCCTCCTGGGCGACCAATACCTGGCATTAGGCATGCCGGACAGCGCTTTGGCTGCCTATGACCAAGCAGAGCGTATCGACCCGCACAGCACACTCCTTCAGGCGTCGCGCCTGCAATACCCCCTTGCATTGGGCGACACCGCCACCTTCCGCCACATGCGCGATTCGGTGGCGCTCACCGACGAAGCGGAACTCTCGCTGCGCGTCAATGCCATCGGATCGATGGTGCGCGACGCACTGGCGGACTCCACGCAACGCCCCAATGCCGAAGCCGTCTTCGAGCGCTTGCTGTCGCCCGACAAGCCGCCCGTCGAGGTGCTGCAGCTCTGGATGGCCTACCTCAGCTACATCCGACACGCCACCGTCGACGACCTCCTGCCCATCATGGAGCGCATCCTCTACATTGACCCTTCCAACCTCACTGCCTTGCGCGACGTGCTGCAGATCTACGTAGACAAACTCGACTACACGCGCATTCAGGACCTCTGCCAGAAGGCCATCGTCTATCATCCCAGCGAACTCATCTTCCACTACTTCCTCGGTGCCACCCTCTACCAGCAGAAGAAGTATCAGGAGGCGGTCAACTCGCTCTCTACCGCCATACGTCAGGTTACACCCAACGAGCCTTCTGCCATGCTGTTGGACAACAGCAAACTCTTAGGCGACACTTATTCGGTGTTGGGCGACATCAAATTCGAGCTGGGTGATAAGAAAGGAGCATACGCTGCCTACGATTCTTGCCTTGTCTATGCACCCGACAACGTCAGTTGCCTCAACAACTATGCCTATTATCTCTCGCTCGAAGAAGATGAGCTCGCTAAGGCTGAGCAGATGAGCTACCGGACCATACGCGCCGAACCGACCAACAAGACCTATCTCGACACCTATGCTTGGGTGCTCTTCGTGCAGGGCGACTACACCACTGCGCGCATCTATATGGACCGCGTCATCGACCCCACCCTCCCCGACTCCGTTCTGCGCTCCGACACCGACTACAGCACCACCGTCCTTGAGCATGCCGGCGACATCTATGCCAACATAGGCGACACAGACACCGCCCTCCGCCTCTGGCAACTTGCCCTTGAGAAGACAACAGAAAAGAACGCACTCCTCCGCAAGAAGATAAAGAAGAAGAAGAAGTATCTGAAGAAATAAGCCAAAACAAAAGATGAAACAGTCTCTTTTCCTCGCCACCCTCCTCATCCTCCTCATCACCTCCTGCCACCGCCCCCCCAGCGACCCTGTGCGTGGCTACGCAGGCAGCGATATAGTAGCCCACATCAATGCGCAGCGATGCCAAGCAACGCAACTGAGCGCCAGCATGGACCTGACGCTCAACGCCGCCGGTCACAACATCACCGTGGGCGGTAGCCTCAAGATGAAACGCAACGACTGCATCCAGATGTCGCTCCAGGTGTTGGGGCTCGTCGAGGCTGGTCGCCTCGAACTCACACCAGACTACATACTCCTCGTCAACCGTATCGGCAAGCAGTACGTGCAGGTTGCCTACGACGACATAGCGTTCTTCCGCGAAGGCGGCATCAACTTCTACACCTTCCAGTCGCTTTTCTGGAACGAGCTCTTCCTGCCGGGAACGGGCAACGCCGCCCCCTCTGCCGCCGGCTTCACCATGAGCCAAGGCGGCACAGGCGCCTTCCTCACACACACTGCACGCTCCTTCGTGCTCCGCTTCCTTGCCAATACCACAACGGGACTGCTCCAGCAGACGACCATCAAGGGCAACGACGGAGAGGGCACCCTCGACTGGAACTACCGTTCGTGGGAACGGCTTGACAAGTCATCCTTCCCCGACAAGATGGACCTCTCTCTCGTCTTCCATGGTTTTGAGGTGAGCATGAACTGGCAACTGCGCAACCTGCGCAGCAACGAGCGATGGAACGACACACGCACCAAGATCAACACGGACAAATATAAGAAGGTTACACCCGAACAGATTCTCAAACAACTCGGTTCGCTGTAGAAAGTGGCTGCGCGAACGCCACCACCAACAAGCAGCGGCACCAACGAACGACGCCACCAACGAGCACCACCACCAACTAACAGCACCAACGAGCGGCACCAACGAATCACAGCACATTATAAGAACAAGCATGCGATATCTCATTGTATTTTTCTCCTTGCTCTGCGCCCTCTCCCTGTCGGCACAGAACAGCAAGAAGGTGAAGGAGCTGCAACGACAGCGCGACAAACTGCAGGAGGAGCTCAAACGCTCGCAACAGCAACTCGACCGCACACGCCTCGACATCACCACACGACAGCGCGCCACACGCCGCATCACCGAAGAACTCGAGACCAAGCTCAACGGCATACGCGAAGCCGAAGAACGCATGATGAGTCTGGACTCACAGATGATCGACCTGCAAGGCGAAGTGAACACCGTCGACGCACAGCTGCAGATGAAGAAGGAGAAGTACGCCTGCGCCCTGCGCATGGCACGCGCCTACCGCCATGTGCCCTCCCACACGCTCTTCATCCTCTCCGGACGCACACTCATGCAGATGAGTCGCCGTGCACGCAACACCAACTTCTTTGCCTCCGTGCTGCGCATCATGGGCGAAGAACTCCTCAGCAAACAGTCGCAGTTGCTCAACCGCCAGAACGACCTCCTCAAGGCAAAGAGCGAGATGAACAGCCTCATGCAGCAAGTCATGGTGCAGAGGCACGAGCTCGGCGTGCAGCAGATCGAGCAGCAACGACAACTTGCCACGCTCGACAGCAAGCAGAAAGGACTGCAGTCGCAAGTGAGCAAACAACGCTCACAACTGTCTGAACTGAACAAGAAGATCGACCAGGTCGTTGCCGCCGAAGTGGAAGCTGCACGCAAACGAGCCGAAGAGGCACGCCGACGCGAAGAAGCGAAACGCCGCAAGGCTGAAACAGCCAAGAGCAACAAAGGCAGCAAGAGCAGCCGAACCGACGGCAGAAGCAAGACCACGGCAGGCAGCACCCGTGCCAGCGATGTGTGGCTCACCGCCGAAGACAAAGCCCTCAATGGCAGTTTGGAACAGAACCGTGGTCGCCTGCCCGTGCCCCTCACCGGCAGCTATATGTTGGGCGAGCGCTTCGGACTCTACAACGTGCCTGGCATGAACAACGTGCAGCTCGACAACAAGGGCGTCAACTACATCGGACAGCCCGGTGCCAAGGCACGTTCCGTCTTCGATGGTGAAGTGACCGCCGTCTTCCAGTTCTACGGCACCAAAGGAGTGCTGGTGCGCCATGGTAGCTACATCAGCGTCTACTGCAACCTCTCCTCCGTCATCGTCAGTCGCGGTCAGAAGGTGCACGCCCGCGACATCCTCGGCACCATAGCAGCCAACAGCGAAGGCAAGTGCATCCTCCACTTCCAGCTCCGCAAGGAGACCAGCAAGCTCAATCCCGAATCATGGATAGGGAGGTAGGCTGCCATGCCCCTTCCCTGCCATGCCGCCTGCCGCCCGCC
>JAGHUD010000061.1 GCA_018065005.1 Candidatus Physcousia equi | reverse complement strand
ATTCTTTAGTTAGGGGTAACCAAAGATAGCAATAAAATCTTAGCTATCTCACTTTTTATTCATTTTTCTACATCGTAACTACGCATTTGTCGGATGAACCTAAAATAAACCTGCCTGTAAAGATCAACTTTGTCCATATTCTTTTTGGATGCAAAGTTAATACCTTTACAGGCAAGTTACAATATGCTATCGCGGATGGTTATACTGTTGTTCAATCAAAAAGGAGAGGAGGGCTTTTTTGTTTAGTTTTTATTCGTGGCGAAGGAGGCGTTCTTCAGCCATCTTTTCGAAACGTGTTCCGGGACGCCCGTAGTTGGCATAGGGAAAGATGCTGATTCCGCCTCGCGGGGTAAAGAACCCCGTCACTTCGATGTACTTGGGATCCATGAGACGGATGAGGTCTTTCATGATTTTGTTGACGCAGTCTTCGTGAAAGTCACCATGGTTGCGAAAACTGAATAGATAGAGTTTGAGACTTTTGGATTCGACCATCTTCTTGTCTGGTATGTATCCGATGCGGATTTCTGCAAAGTCGGGCTGGCCGGTGATGGGGCAAAGACTCGTAAATTCAGGACAGTTGAAGCGTACCCAATAGTCGTTTTCGGGATGCTTGTTCTCGAATGCTTCGAGCACTTCCGGAGCATAGTCTTGTCGGTATTCGGTCTTCTTGCCAAGAGCAAGGAGTCCTTCTTCTTCTCGTTTCATGTGGTTGGAATGATAGTGTTAAGGGTTATACTCTGCTTGAGCGATCTGCATAAATGAGGGGGATTTGTTCTCTGCTTGGTTTAGCGGCAATGGGGGGGAAGAAAAGAAGGCCGATGGTGAGAGGCGATTGGGAAGGAGCATGGGTTTGCACGCTCACAGGGAGCGAGACGCCAGGTATTTCTTCAGTCCCTCGTTGCGGAGCTGACAAGCAGGACAATGTCCACATCCATCGCCAGGAATGCCGTTGTAGCAGGTAAGGGTGCGCTGCCGTATGGTGTCCAACACACCGAGTTCGTCTGCCATGGCCCACGTTTGGCACTTGTCGAGCCACATGAGGGGGGTGTGGAGCACGAACTGCTCTTCCATGGCGAGGTTAAGCGTTACGTTGAGACTCTTCACGAAGTTGTCGCGACAATCAGGGTAGCCGCTAAAGTCGGCTTGACCAACACCTGTTACGATGTGGCGGATGCCTAACTCGCGTGCTTTGACGGCCGCTATGGAGAGGAAGAACAAGTTGCGGCCGGGCACAAATGTGCTGGGGAAGGGGGTGTCTTCAGCCTTCTTCTCTTCGATGGCGAGGGATGCGTCGGTGAGCGAACAACCAGTGGAGAGCTGGCTGATAAAGGAGACGTCCATCATCTCCCATTCTATTTCTGCTTCCTCTGCCAGTTGCCTGGCAAGCTCAATTTCGAGCGCATGCTTTTGCCCATAGCGAAAGGTGATGGCGCGCACCTTCTCAAAGTGTCGCTTTGCCCAATAGAGGCAAGTTGTGGAGTCTTGACCGCCTGAGAAGACGACAAGCGCCTCGCTGTTGTTTGTTATCATAAGTGGATGATGAATAGTTTTGCATTTTTTGGGGTGCCTTGCGGTGTGCGAAGCCAACACGGAAGCGTGGCAGTGAGGGTGAAGCCTGCCGACTCAAAGAGGCGTATGGCGTCCTCGTTGTCGTCGCTGACGACGGCAAAGAGTGTAGAGATTGGTAGGTGGCGATGGGTGTAGTCGAGCAGCAGTGTCAGCGCTCTCTTGCCAAATCCCTTGTGTCGATGATGCGGCAGCAGGGCAATGCCGATTTCTGCACGTCTGTGTTGCGGCGAAAAACCAGATAGGTCGACGAACCCAATGGTTTCGCCTTGCTCCTCCACGACGAGGCGCAACTGCAAGTCGAGGTGTATGTCGTTCTGGTTGGTGAGAATGTAGTTGGTCAGTGCGTAGCGACTGAATGGTGCATTCGTGCTTCCGACTTGCCATAACGTTTCGTCGTTTTCAATGGCGAGCAGGAGGTCTACATCTTCTGGTTCGAGTGCGCGTAGTTTCATGGAAGGAGCAGTCCGATAGATGGGTGGTAGGTGGCGATAAGGTAGCGATGTTTTCCTGTTTGCTCTGTGATGCAACGCACCATCTTGTCGTAGTTCATCGCTGTGTGGTCAAGCAGCAAAAGTGCATCGCGACGAGCGGGTTTTGTCAAATCCTCACGCCCGATAAAGTGAATCTTTCGCCCTATCTGGGCCACAGCCTCAGCGATGGCGCTCTTGTTGGCTTCGTCGCAGAAACAATACACTTCACATGGCTGGTTGGGAAGGATGTGGGCACGAAGCCTGCGGAATATGTGTACGATGAACGTGAGTGCTGCTTTCAGATAAACGGCAAGGCGAATGAGCAATCCAGAGAGGAAATACTTCTTGCTGAAGTGCTTCTCATAGAAAATAATCATTGCTTTGTGAAAGACGTTGACATAGCGCAGGGTGCTTTCGTGGGCACTCTCTCCGCGATAGTGGATGATGGGCACGGGTAGGTAATAGTTCTTCCAACCACTGCATACAAGTCTGTAGGAGAGGTCAATGTCTTCGCCATACATGAAATAGTCCTCGTCGAGTAGTCCTACCTGGTCGAGAGCGGCACGGCGAAGCATCATGTAGGATCCACTTAGAATTTCAACCTTTGCGGGTTTCTGTTTGTTGGGAGCACACATATAGTAGCGACCGATGGCGCGGTGGTGCGGAAAGAGCTTTATGAGTCCACTCATCTTGCAGAACGAAACGAGTGGGGTGGGGATGCCGCGTTGCGACTCACGTGCAAAACGGCCGTCTGCATTATGAAGTGAGGGACCTACGGCTCCGCTGTTAGGGTGCTCCTCCATCCATTGCACACAGCTGCGTATCGCTTCACCCGACACGATGGTGTCGGGGTTGAGCAGCAGCACATATTTCGACTGAGTCTGACGTATGATGCGGTTGTTGGCCTTGGAAAAACCTTCGTTGCTTTCGTTGCGCACAAAATGAACGCTTGGGAAGATAGGCTTGAGGGCATCGATGGTGTCGTCTTTTGAGTCGTTGTCGATGACCCATACATCGGCATCCATGCCTTCGATACTCTCCTGTACCGAAAGCAAGCATTGGTGAAGAAAGTTCTTTACCTTATAACTGACTATGACGATGCTCAGCCGCATTTATCTATTGTAGTAAACTGTGTAAACCGTTTTGTGAATCGCATTGTTTGCCGTTTGGCATCAGTCTATTGTTCCTCGTTCCCCTCCTGTTTTGCACATTCACGTTCGCGGCGCCCTTTGGTGGGCCAGACGAAGAGGAGTGACAAGCAGCCGATGATGGGGCAACCGATGGTGGAGGGGGAAAGGAATAAATAATGAACGCCTATGCCGAGCAAGATAACTGTGGAGAGCATCGCCCAACGCATCCAAGCCCAGCGAACATAGGACGAGGGATTGGCTTCGATGCTGCGTCTTACCTTCGGCATGGCCATCAAGCGTAAAGCAAGGTAGACGAAGCTAATGGCGATGAGGTCGGTAATCACTTCGCTGGCATATTTTATGTCTTCAAAGCCTGCAATGCCTGACAGGGGAGCTTCTGCCAGAGGTGCAGTAAACTCGAAACAGATATACACGCCAAGCGTGATGAGCAGCACGAGGGAATAGGCTATCTGTAGTTTTCTTTCCATATTCGAGTAGGTCGGTGGGAAAAGTATATAATGAAACTCTTGCTTGTTGCAGAGGTGCAAATACTTTTGCTTGTTGCAGAGGTGCAAATGTTTTTGCTTGCTTGGCAGATGAGTAAAAGTTTTTTCTTGTTGATAGAGAGGGGTAAACGCTTTTTTTGCTTGACAGAGCGGCTAATTCTTGAAGGGCGTGCGATTGATGATACTGCGCCCGAGGGTCACTTCATCGGCGTATTGTAGCTCGTCGTTTTGTGCTATGCCGCGAGCTATGACGCTGACACTCACTTTTAGTGGGGCGAGACGCCTGAAGATATAGAAATTGGTGGCATCTCCTTCCATGGTTGGTGAGAGTGCCAGGATGACTTCTTTTATGTTGTCCTGCTCAACACGTTGCTGCAGTGATGCTATTTCGAGATCACTCGGACCGACACCATCCATGGGTGAGATGACACCGCCCAGCACATGGTAAAGACCTCGATACTGCTGCGTGTTTTCTATGGCCATCACGTCACGGATGTTCTCTACAACGCACACGGTGGTGTTGTCTCGCTTTGGGTTGGAACAGATATCGCACCTCTCGTTGTCGCTGATATTATGGCATACGGAACAGTATTTCACGCCGTGGCACAATTCTGTGAGCGCCGTGGCAAGATTGTCTGCCGATTGCGGCTCTTGCCTGAGCATGTGGAGGACAAGTCGTAATGCTGTCTTCGGACCAATGCCTGGCAGTTTGCTGAATTCATCGACTGCACGGGTGAGAAGTATGGAGGGATATTGTTGCATCAGAGTGTTCCCTTCGAGGTGGGCAGAGTGAAGTGCTCAACGTCACGGCGAATGGCCATGCGCAGACTGCGTGCCAAAGCCTTGAAGATACCTTCAATCTTATGGTGTTCGTTTTCTCCCTCAGCCTTGATGTTGAGGTTGATACGCGAAGCGTCAGAGAGTGATTTGAAGAAATGCAGAAACATCTCAGTGGGCATCTCGCCAACTCGTTCGCGCTTGAATACTGCATCCCAAACAAGCCAAGGCCGACCACCAAAGTCAAGAGAAACCTGGCAGAGGCAATCATCCATGGGCAAGCAATAGCCGTAGCGTTCAATGCCCCGTTTGTCGCCAATGGCCTGGAGCAAGCATTCGCCCAAAGCGAGCGCCGTGTCCTCAATGGTGTGGTGCTCGTCGACGTGCAAGTCTCCCTTACAGTCGATGTTGAGGTCAATTTGTCCATGTTTGGCTATTTGTTCCAGCATGTGATCAAAGAAACCCAAGCCAGTGGAAATATTGCTTATGCCCGTTCCGTCAAGGTTGAGCCAAACGTGTATGTCGGTCTCTTTGGTGGTGCGTCGCACCTCTCCTGTTCGCACCCCACCATACGTGATGCTCTTGACCTTTTCCCAATCGGTAGATTCGTTCAGGATGAGTGGCACAGCGCCAAGGTTGCGAGCCAGCTGAGCATCTGTTTCGCGGTCACCGATGACGAAACTATGCGCTAAGTCGTATTCGCCTTGCATGTAGCGAGTCAGCATGGCAGTTCCTGGCTTTCGTGTGGGTAGGTTGTCTTGTGGAAAACTTCGGTCAATGAGTATCTCGTCAAACTCAACGCCTTCACCTTTTAACGTGTTCAGCATCAGATTATGCGTCGGCCAGAAGTCTTCTTCTGGGTAAGCGTCTGTGCCGAGTCCATCTTGGTTGCTCACCATGACAAATTCGTAGTCGGTGTGCTTGCGAAGAAAACTCAAAGCACCAATGGCGCCCGGCACGAACTCAAACTTTTCGAATGCGTCAATCTGTTCATCGGCAGGTTCGCGAAGAATGGTTCCATCTCGGTCTATGAAGAGTGCTCTTTTCATTTATAGTTTTGGTTGTCTTAGTAGTTATCCACTATAGTTTTGGCTGTCTTAGTAGTTATCCACCTCTTTCTTTGCTGTTGTTGAGATTTGCCCCTTCTATTGTCGTCTGGGAGAATCAGTTCTTGTATTGGCGGAGCGCAGCCAGCAAGGCACTGTTCTCTTGAGGGGTTCCAATGGTGATGCGCAAACAGTTCTGGCAGAGTGTGACTCTGTTGCGGTTGCGCACAACGATGGCGTGGTCGATAAGATAATTGTAGATGCTTGTAGCATCATTCACCTT
This sequence comes from Candidatus Physcousia equi, assembly GCA_018065005.1. Lineage (GTDB taxonomy): Bacteria > Bacteroidota > Bacteroidia > Bacteroidales > Bacteroidaceae > Physcousia > Physcousia equi. The sequence goes on along the minus strand of JAGHUD010000061.1, from coordinate 7,338 downwards.
AGCGAGGAAGAAGTTAGCATCAGTGTGGTAAACTTTCTGGCAGATGGGCAGTTCGTTAAAAGCAAGAAGCATGTGTTCTCGCTCTTGCGTGATGAGCGAAACCCATTGGTTGATGCGTGCCAAATCTTGCAACATTTCGCTCGCCTTCTGCTGTGTCAGTTGGTTCACATTGTAGGGATACTTAACCTTGTTGAACAAAGCTATGATGTCGGTCGAAGCAAATGCCATGCCAAGACGCAGTGCAGCACATCCCCATGCTTTGCTGAAAGTGTTCAGAACAATGAGGTTAGGCCACTGTGCCAAGTCGTAGCGGAACGGACGTTCTTGGCTGAAGTCGCTGTATGCCTCGTCCACCACAACAATGCCATGAAACTCGTTGAGAAGACGCTCGATTTCTGTTCGCTGCAGAGCGTTGCCCGTTGGATTGTTGGGCGAGCACACCCAAATGACTTTCGTGTGCTGGTCTGTAGCAGCGAGCAATTTAGAAGCATCTATGTTATAGTCTTCGTCGAGCAAGACGGGACGATATTCAATGTCGTTAATCTCTGCGCATACGCGATACATGCCGTATGTAGGTTCTATAGCAACAACATTGTCCGTGCCGGGTTGGCAGAAGATACGGTAAACGAGATCGATGGCCTCGTCGCTCCCGTTGCCGAGGAAAATCTTCTCCACAGGAACATGCTTAACGGTAGAGAGTCTTGTCTTCAGTTCCTCCTGGAGCGGATCCGGGTAACGATTAAAACCTTGGTTATAGGGACTCTCATTGGCATCGAGAAATACATTTGCTTTTCGTCCCTTGAATTCGTCACGGGCGCAGCTGTATGGCTCTAACTCTTGTATGTTGTTGCGTATGAGTTTTGTCAGGTCAAAGTTCATGACTACATTCTGTTAAATTGTAGAGTAGCTAAAAATCAATATGAAGTCATTCTCAGGCGCATGGCATTGGCGTGGGCTTCGAGCTGTTCGTGCTCTGCCATGCATACCACAGTGGGGCCGATGTGGCGTAAGCCTTCCTTTGTGATGTGTTGGAACGTGACTTTGCGCATATAGCTGTCAAGATTCACACCATTGTATGCCATAGCATAACCGCTGGTGGGCAATGTGTGGTTGGTGCCGCTGGCATAATCGCCCGCGCTTTCTGGCGTTAGGGGACCCAGGAAGACGCTGCCCGCATTGACGACACGATCTGCCAGTTCCATGTAGTTGCTGTTGTGGATGATGAGGTGCTCTGGGGCGTATGCGTTGCAGATGCGCATCATCTCCTCGTCATCGTGCAAGAGAATGATTTTGCTGTGGTTGAGCGCTTGTTCTGCCATGTCGCGCCGAGGCAATCGTGAAAGTTGCTCCTCTAATTCCTTCTCCACGATTGAGATTAACTGCTCGCAGGTGGTGAAGAGCAACACCTGACTATCCACACCATGTTCTGCCTGCGAGAGTAAGTCGCTTACCACGTATGCAGCATTGCTTTCTGCATCAGCCAGAACCGCAACTTCGCTGGGACCAGCAGGCATGTCTATGGCAACATCATGGAGCGAGACGTGCTGCTTGGCACACATCACATACTGATTGCCAGGGCCGAATATCTTGTAGACCTTGGGCACACTTTCCGTGCCGTAGGCCATAGCACCAATGGCCTGCACGCCGCCAGCCTTGAAGATGAGATGCACGCCAGCCACCTTTGCAGCAAAAAGAATGGCGGGATTGATGCTGCCATCTTTAGCGGGGGGGGTGCAGAGCACGATATCGCTGCAACCTGCAATCTTTGCTGGCGTGGCGAGCATCAGCACAGTGCTGAACAAAGGTGCTGTGCCGCCTGGGATGTAAAGACCAACCTTCTCGATGGCGATGCTCTTCTGCCAACAGGTCACTCCAGTTTCCACTTCTATCGCCTTGCCTTCAAACTTCTGCTCGGCATGGAAACGCTCAATATTTTTGTGGGCGTGACGAATCGACTCCTTCAGTTCTTCGCTGATGTGGTTTTCTGCTTCGTCAATTTCCTCTTGACTCACTCGCAGGGAGGTGAGGTGCACGTGGTCAAATCTTTGTTCGTAGTCGAGAACTGCCTCGTCACCTCGGTCGCGCACATCGTTGAGCACAGCTTGCACCGTGCTGTTCAGCTGTGATGCTTCCTTGGCGGGGCGGCGCAGCAGATCTGCCCATTCGCTTTCTTGTGGGTATCTGTAGATGTTCATTGCTGGGGCGGAATTAGAGAATCATCTTCTCGATGGGAATCACGAGAATGCCTTGTGCACCCAATTCTTTCAGCTTGGCAATGATGCCCCAAAAGCTCTTCTCGTCTATGACGGTATGCACGCTATTCCAACCTGGAGTAGCTAAAGGCATGACGGTAGGACTCTTCGCACCGGGCAACACATCGATTACGTTCTGGAGGTTTTCTGTGGGCACGTTCATGAGCACATACTTCTTGTCCTCCGCAGCTTTTACCGCTTCGATGCGGAACAGTAATTCCTCGAGCACAGCCTTCTTCTCTGCACTCATGTTGGGGTCACCGATCAGCAGTGCTTCGCTTTTCATTATCACTTCTACTTCACGCAGGTTGTTGCTCACAAGCGTCGAACCAGATGAAACGATGTCGAAGATAGCATCTGAGAGACCGATGCCCGGGCTGATTTCTACGCTGCCAGTAATCACGTGAATATCCGTTTCGATGCCCTTCTCTTGCATAAAGCGCTGCAGTATGTTAGGGTAGCTGGTCGCAATCTTCTTGCCCTGGAACCATTCCAATCCCTCGTAGTTCTCTGCCTTGGGAATGGCGAGCGATAGGCGACAACGGCTGAAGCCGAGACGGCGCACGATGTCGGCCTTGTAGCCTCGTTCTTCGTATTCGTTTTCGCCCACGATGCCGAGGTCGGCAACGCCAGTGGCAACACTTTGTGGAATATCATCATCTCTCAAATAGAGTACTTCGATGGGGAAATTGCTACTCTGCACGAGGAGCGTGCGCTTGGATGAACTGACCTTGATGCCAGCTTCGGAAAGGAGCGCCATGGTGTCCTCAAAGAGTCTACCCTTGCTCTGGACTGCTATTCTAAGCATTGTTTCTTTTACCTTAAATAATTATTATGACTATATTTCGCTTGCAAAATTACAAAAAAAAGTCGACTTAGACGCACCTTTCTGTTATTTTTTCGTATCTTTGCGCGAGTTAGGCATTTTTGCCACCTTATTTGTTTGTGTACACCACTTATCAAATCTGCGTTCGAACAAGTCAATAGTAATCATAATTTATGCACAAATCGTCTCAGTTGAGAGCGTGGATTCGTTCAAAGCATCCCTTCATTCCTCTTCGAGCACATGCTGCGTGCAGAGGCTTTTTTGCTGGCGTAGCACTTTTTCTCACCACTGCGTCATGTGGAGACAGAGAGAAGCCCGGCGTGTCAGCTATGTTCCACGAAGAGGACGCTTCTGCAGATGTTCATAGCTACGATTTGGACGACCTTCAACAGAATGGCGAAATAATTGCTGTCACGCTGAGTGGACCGGACACCTACTTTCAATGGCGTGGTCAGGATTTTGGCCTTCAGTATGAACTGGCGGCAGATTTTGCGCGGACACAAGGGCTGCGCATCCAGATGGAGACAGCGCATGATACGTTGGAACTCATCCAGAAGTTAGAAGAGGGGCAAGCCGATGTCATTGTGCTTCCTATGAGTGAAAGGAAAGGGTATAAGCTTTGTGGCGTTCAAGACAGTACGAAGTGCTTAGGATGGATCGTGCGCGACAATTCACCCCGGCTTTGCCAAGCCATCAACGAATGGTACCATCCCCAGTTGCTCGAAAAAATGGAGTGGCGGAAGAACTCCTATCTGCGTAGTCAGAGTCAGCCCGCGCGGCATGTTCGCCAACCCAAGATGCGCGATGCAGCCCATGGCATTGTTTCGCCCTACGATGAACTCTTTCGCCGCTATGCACGCCTATGTGGTTGGGATTGGCGCCTGCTGGCAGCTCAGGCATACCAGGAGTCCGGCTTTGATCCTAATGCGGTATCTTGGGCAGGCGCACAGGGACTCATGCAGCTCATGCCAGGCACTTCTGCCGACTTGGGCATTTCTCCATCGGTAGTTTTCCAGCCAGAAGCAAACATCTCTGGCGCGGTGCGCGTGATTCAGAGGTTAAACACACGTCTTGCTGATGTGCGCAATCCTGACGAACGCATCAAGTTTATTCTTGCCTCCTATAATGGGGGTATCGGTCATGTGAGAGATGCCATGGCGCTTGCTGAAAAAATGGGAGGTGATAAGTATTGTTGGGAAGATGTGGCTCGCCACATGCTTCTCTTAAGCGATCCTGCTTACTATCGAGATCCTGTGGTGCGTTATGGCTATATGCGCGCAACAGAGACAACAGGATACGTCGTCTCCGTACTTTCTCATTGGCAGTATTACCGCAGTGTTGTGGCTCGGTGATTCCGCAGTTCTCTCGCAGTAAAGTGGCTCGGCGATTCCGCAGTCCTCTATTTGGTTGAGTTGCGCCATCTGCGATGTGAATTTCCGCAGGACCACTCTTTTTCCTCTGAGTTGGTAACTTTGATGGTATCAGTCTCTCTACACAATAAACGCTAACAAGGAAAGAGACCAAACAACTTTCGCTGTTCGGTCTCTAACTGTCTCTTTAGTTGTTGTAACTCGTGACGAAGATGGGACTCGAACCCACACGTCGCAATTGACACTACCACCTCAAAGTAGCGCGTCTACCAATTCCGCCACCTCGCCATTTTTGTGTAAGAAACAGTTTATGTCTGTGGTGCCCAGAACAGGACTCGAACCTGCACGCCTCGCGGCACACGCACCTGAAACGTGCGCGTCTACCAATTCCGCCACCTGGGCATTATTAGAGCGGCAAACGAGACTCGAACTCGCGACCCCGACCTTGGCAAGGTCGTGCTCTACCAACTGAGCTATTGCCGCATCTCTTGATCTTTCTTTTTTTACCGTTTCTTGAGTTACAACTTGTCTAAGAGCGCATCTCTTTTTGTTTTCGCTTGCAAAGGTACGGCTTTTTTCTGAACCTGCAAATTTTTTGGAGACTTTTTTTTAATTTTCCTTCATTTTTCTTCATTTTTCATGTTTTTTGCCCTTTTTCTTGCGTGTTATTAGCGTTTCCGACCTTCATAAGCAGTAATCCGATGGCGATCCAAACAATTTCGCGAATGCGTGTGACAAGTCCTGTGAGCACGCCATTAGCCTTGTTGAGGTGGAGTGTATGGGTGATGAGTGCAAATCCACCTTCGCGCGTTCCCATTTCCATAGGTATAAAAAACATGAGATTGGCAAAAAGTGACATGAAAGCCTGCATCAGTATGCAATCGAAGAAGGATATGCTTTCGTTTTCTGGCAGCATGAACAGAATGAACATAACTTCGAGGCAGCCAACAACGCGTGCCAGGAACTCCAGGAAGAGTGACAGGTAGAAGGTCGACTTACGTTGTGCATGCAGTTCGGCTATTTGCTGATCCACTCTTTCGATCGATTCCATATTCTTTTGGCGGAAATGCTCGATGCGCTTTCCTATGAGCGGCCAGCGTGCGAAGAAACGCAGTGCTTTCATGGCAAGACCATTGCGGTAGCCAAGCATGAAGAAGTAGATGCCGAGAAAGCAGAACGCCGTCATCAGTGTGAGCACGGCTGCAATGGGCCAAGTCACGGAAGAGGCGTAGAGCAAAAGGAAGAGCGCCATACTAAACGCCCAGAACCAAAAGTGGCTAAAGATGTGCATCATGGCATAGAGTATCACACTTGACGAGGCTTTGGTGGCGCCAACGTAAGGTGTAAGTTCCATGATGCGGTAGGGCTCACCACCCAACACACCCACTGGCGTGACATAGTTGAGGGCGTAGCCCGTGATGGTGTACTTGAACACGCGCCAATAGGAGAGTTTGTGTCCTTCCTTGCCATCGTTGATGAGCACATACCATGACCAAGCGTTGAGCATGTAGATGGGTAGCCAGAGGAGGATGACAGCCCAAAACCAATATCCTGCGCTCTTGATCTTCTGCCACAATTCAGCGTAAGGCACGTCGAAAGTGCAGAGCATGACGACGACTGCTGTGATGCCAATGAGTAGAAATATGTTGCGTGTTTTGGACGACATATCTATTAAAACTTATTCGTTATCCTGAGCGCCTTCTTCGTTTGCCGCGTTGTCGTTGTTGTTGGGGAATGGAGGTCTGTTGTTGTTCATTCTTTCGCCCGACTGGAACTGTCGTGGCTGATATGACTGGGGTTGACGACGGTCGCGTCGTTCGTCTTCGCGTCTTTCGTGGAAGAGCTTGGGCAGCGGGTTCTCGTTTTCTTCGTCATAGAAAGCACGGTTGCGGAAGACGTCTATTGCAAGATAAATGGCTTGTCGCAGAGAGTTGGCATCTGCCTCATTTCGTCCTGCAATGTCGTAGGCGGTGCCGTGGTCGGGTGAAGTCCTCACGATGGGGAGTCCTGCCGTGAAGTTCACGCCATCGTCCATGGCAATGGTCTTGAAAGGAGCCAACCCCTGGTCGTGATACATGGCAAGCACGGCATCGTAGTGCTCATAGGCAGCCGTTCCGAAGAATCCATCGGCAGAAAACGGACCATAGGCATTGATGCCCTCTTCGTTGGCTTGTTCGATGGCAGGTTCGATGATGTCTTTTTCCTCATTACCCAGCAAGCCATTGTCGCCGGCATGTGGGTTGAGCGAGAGGACAGCAATACGTGGGCGAGTGACCAGGAAGTCGCGCTTGAGCGACTTCTCCAGTTGGTGGATGCGTTTCTGGATGAGTTCTGTGGTGATGCTATCTGCTATCTTGGCAATGGGCAGGTGCGTCGTGACAAGTGCTACGCGTATGCGTTCGTTAAGCAATATCATGAGCGACTCGCTTCCGTCTCCAAGTCTTTCTTGAAGATATTCCGTGTGACCGGGGAAGTGAAAATCTCCTCCCTGTATGCTGTGCTTGTTGATGGGAGCCGTCACGAGCACATCGTACTGTCCCTCTTTCCAATCAGCCACAGCTGCTTCGAGGCTGTCGAAAGCCGCCCTTCCAGCCTCTGGCGTAGCCTCGCCCAGGTTTACGGGCACCTCTTCATCGCTCACGGCAAGCAGGTTTAGTTTGCCATTCTGCGCGTCAGCCGCATCGTTGATGACTACGTATGGCACTTCTATTTCGAGTGCCTTTCGGTGGTATGCAAGCGTTTTGGGATTACCATAGATGATAGGTGTGCAGAAGTCAAGGATGACGGGGTCGAGGAAAGCCTTGAGTATAACTTCGTATCCGACGCCGTTGATATCGCCCGGCGTCAGGGCTATGCGAATGGGAGTAGACATACTATATATATATATAAT
>JAGHUD010000043.1 GCA_018065005.1 Candidatus Physcousia equi | reverse complement strand
ATGCTACGGTCACCAGCCTTGATGATGTAAATCTGGTGCTTCTGCAAACCATTGCCAAGGGTTGCTGATGTGCCAGAACAGGTAACCTTATCAAGCATCATACCATTGACGTTGTAGAGTTCCAGCATCTCACCTTCCTCCAAACCATCGACAGTGATAGTGTAGCCATTGGAACGGAGCAGCAGAGCCTTCTTCATCTTCATACTCATCACACCTGTGCCTCCTATGGTGGGGTTAGCCCAAACGAGAGTGGCTGTTGCAGTTTCGGAGTTCCACATACCAGCCTTCGATGCGTATGCCGTGATGGTATAGACACCACTAAGTTCAATCTCAGTTGCCTCAGTTGACTGAATATCAGTAGAAGTAACGCTGGTACTGCATTTTGCGTCCTTTGTGGTCGTTGTTACTACAATCTTACCATCCTGCAAAGCAATGGTGGGTGTTGCACACTTCTCAGGCTCTCCACCTGGATTATCACCACCACCTTCATTACCAAGGGCAACGATGTTCCAGAAGTCTTTCCACTCATTAGCTGCTTTATATGCTTCTATGGATTCTTCAGGAACTTTTACAATACACTCGAATTTGCCAACATTCTCAAATGCAGCAGAACCACATGAGGGTGGATTCGTAGCAAGGCTCTGTATTTCAGTCAGGCCGTTGCAACCAGCGAAAGCATAGTCCCACATCCTCGTCACGGAGTTCGGGATGGTCACAGAGGTCAGGCCACTGCAACCACGGAAAGCCTCTTCTCCAATACTTGTAACTGAGTTGCCGATGGTCACTGTGGTTAGGCCGCTACATTTCCAGAAAGCATATTTTCCTATACTTGTCACGGAGTTGGGGATGGTCACCGAGGTCAGGCTGCTGCAATTAAAGAAAGCTCTTTCTCCTATACTTGTCACGGAGTTCGGGATGGTCACAGAGGTCAGGCCGCTGCAACCATAGAAAGCATCGGGTCCAATACTTGTCACGGAGTTCGGAATGGTCACAGAGGTGATTGAAGTCAAGTAGGTTTGCAGGGCCGTCTCACAGCCTTCTGCATAAATTAGTTCTTTTACATTGGAACAACTAGAGAAAGCATATTCTCCAATACTCGTCACGGAGTTGGGGATGGTCACAGAGGTCAGGCCTCTGCAACCAACGAAAGCACTTTCTCCTATACTCGTCACGGAGTTGGGGATGGTCACAGAGGTCAGGCCACTGCAGTTAAAGAAAGCAGCTTTTCCAATACTCGTCACATTAATGACTTTCCCTGCATAAGAAACCTGAGAAGGGATGGTGACTTTACCTGAATAACTTTTGTAATTGTTATCACGAGATGTTACCTCACACGTCAAGTCATCCTTAGACAACACATTGTAATAAATACCATCCACCTCAAAGTCATAGGCAAATGATGCAAGCGATGCCACAAGGAGCATCAGAGATAGTAATGTTCTTTTCATATATAGATTTTTTTTATTTGCGAATTTCCTTTCTGTTGTTCAAGAATAATGGACATTGCAAAATTATAATTATTCCATCAAACAACCAAATTAAATGCTTGAAAAAACAATTTTTTGCCGATAATCGTACAGCATCACTCTGTTCCACAAAAGAACAATGGGGACTGATGCTTGTCATACATCAATCCCCATTGTTCAATATGTATTTTTATAATATGTTGTATCGTAATATTCTTTAGTACCCCCGCCGGGAATCGAACCCGGATCAAAGGTTTAGGAAACCTTCGTTCTATCCATTTAACTGCAGGGGCTTTTTTTGAGTTCATAGTTCATAATTCATAGTTCATAGTTGGCGATGCCGAACCATTTGACATTCATAGTTGGCTTCGCCGAGCCCTACGGCCTTGGTTTCGCCGATTCTTCATAGTTGTTGGTTCGGAGTTCATAGTTAGTCTTGCGCGTGTGCGTGTGTATTATAAATAATGTACGAGACTCTTGCGCGACTAACTATGAACTATGCATTATGAACTCTAAACTATGAACTATGAATTGTGAACTATGAACTGAATTACTTCTTCTTTGCCTCCTTCTTACCCATGGTGAGGTAAGCGGTGGGAGCAGCGATGAAGATAGAGGAGAGTGTACCGAAGATGACACCGAGAATCATAGCGAAGGCGAAGGAGCGGATGCTGTCGCCGCCAAGGCAGAAGATTACGGCCAGCACGATGAAGGTGCTGACAGAGGTGTTGATGGTACGTGTCAGGGTCGTGTTCAGTGAGGTGTTGAAGAGTTCCTTCTTATCGTGATTGGGGTGCAGACCGAGGAACTCGCGGATACGGTCGAAGACAACCACCTTGTCGTTGATGGAGTAACCGATAGCGGTCAGCACGGCACCGATGAACACCTGGTCGATCTCGAGTGAGAAGGGCATCCAGCCCCAGCAGATGGCATACATACCGAGGATGAGGATGATGTCGAGGACCAGTGCGCTGATAGCACCTACTGAGAATGCTACGTTGCGGAAACGGATAAGGATGTAGATGAAGATAGCCACGAATGAGAGAATGATACTCAGGATAGCCTTGTTCGTTGTGCTGTCAGCCACAGAGGGACCCACCTTCTGGCTGCTGATGATGTTGCCTCCGTTGCGGAACACTTCGAAGTCGGCATCTGCAGCCAGCATGTTAGCGCCCTGGAGGGTCTCAAACAGTTTCTCTTCGATTTCGTTGTCCACTTCCATGCCTTCCTCGTTGATGCGGTAGTTGGTGCTGATGCGAATCTTGTTGCCGTCCGTACCGAGTGCGATGACGCTGGTATTGCTTTCGGGGAATGCAGCGGTGAGTGTGGCGCGAGCCTCGTCGAGGTTCACGTCCTTTTCGAACTGAACGACGTAGTTGCGACCTCCGGTGAAGTCAATGCTCTTGCTGAAGCCGCGAGCCACCATGAAGCCGATGCTGATGATGGCGAGCACGCCGAAGATGGTGTAGCTCTTCTTCCATGCGTTCATGAACTTGAAGGCGGTGTTCTGGAAGAACTTGCTTGAGAGTGGAGTGGTGAAGGTGAGGTTGAGCCACTTGTCCTTCTTCATGCGTCCTTCGTAGATGATGCGTGTGAGGAACACAGCGGTGAAGAAGCTGATGCAGATACCGATGATCAAGGTGATGGCGAAGCCGCGCACAGAGCCAGTGGCTACGAGTGCCAGGATGATACCGGTGATGATAGAGGTGAGGTTAGAGTCGAAGATGGCGCTGAAGGCATTGCTATAGCCAGACGCGAGTGCTTCGCGTGTGCGCTTGCCCGATTTCAGTTCTTCTTTTGTGCGCTCGTAGATGAGCACGTTGGCATCCACTGCCATACCGAGTGAGAGCACCATACCGGCGATACCGCTCATGGTAAGGGCAGCCTGGAAGCTTGCCATCACGCCGACGGTGAAGAAGAGGTTGAGGACGAGTGCGCAGTTGGCAACCATGCCGGGCACGAAGCCGTACATGAGCACCATGTAGAGCATCAGGATGACGAATGCGATGATGCAGCTCCACATACCCTGGTTGATGGATTCGGCACCGAGTGAGGGACCTACGATTTCCTCGCTTACGATGTGTGCGGGAGCGGGCATACGTCCTGACTTGAGCACGTTCACGAGGTCGCGTGTTTCTTCGGGAGTGAAGTTACCTGTGATTTCAGACTGTCCGCCGGTGATCTCCTGGGTGACGTTGGGAGCGGTGTAGACGCGGTCGTCGAGCACGATGGCCACGGGGCGGTTCACGTTGTTCTTGGTGAGTGTAGCCCAGCGGCGAGCGCCGTCGGCGTTCATGGTCATGCTCACGCAGGGACGCTTGTGGCGGTCGTAGCTTTCATTGGCGCTGCTCACGACGTCTCCTTCCAAGGGAGCGCGACCGTTCTGCTCGCTGATTTTGATGGCATAGAGCTCGAAGAGGTCGGTGCCGTCAGCCACCTTCACGCCCCAGAGGAGCTTCATGTTGTTGTCGCGGAGGATGTTCTGCACACGTTCGGTGGCGAGCATATCGTTGATGCGGTCGATGTTGTACTTAGGAGCCACGCCCACCACGCATGCGCTGCTGCCGGGCAGACGTCCGGGTGAGAGCAGCGAGAAGAGTGTGTTCTGCTTGTTGTCGGCAGCAGGAGCGGCCTTGGCAGCCTCGGTGCCCTCAGCGGTCTTGGTGCCCAGAGCGTCAGCGAGGCTTACGCTGTCGTTGGCGGTAGAGTCTGTTTCTGCAACAGCCACGGTGGCAGAGTCGGTGGCAACGTTCTCCTCGGTCTGCGCGATGGCGTTTTCGTCAGCCAGCACGCGGTTGATCTGGTTGAGCACGGGCATAGCCTCCTCAGTGAGTGAGCACTCCCAGAATTCGAGGTTGGCGCTACCCTGGAGCAGCTTACGCACACGTTCGGGTTCCTTCACACCGGGGAGTTCCACCATGATGCGACCTTCCTGACCTTCGAGACGCTGGATGTTGGGCTGAGCCACGCCGAACTGGTCAATACGGTTGGTGAGGATGTTGTAAGCGTTCTCGATGCTTGAGGTCACCTCTTCGCGCAGCACCTTCTCCACTTCGGCGTCGGTGCTCTTGGGGTTCACCTTGTCGCGGAGTTGTTGTGTTGAGAACACAGCAGCAAGCTGACCCTGTCCAGCGAGCTGGGTGTAGTTTTTGATGAACATGTCTACGACATCTCCACCGTTCTTTGCAGCTTCCTGTGTAGCCTCTTCGATGGCCTTGCGGAAGTTGTCGTTGGTGCCTTCCTTGTGGTCAGAGAGTGCTTTGAGCACATCGGGCACACCCACTTCAAGAATAACGTTCATACCGCCCTCGAGGTCGAGACCGAATCCCAGACCGAGTTCGCGCACGTCTTTCATAGACCACAGCAGGAAGGTGTCCTTCTGCAGCACGGAGTCCTGATACTGCTCAGCAGCCTTCTGGCCCTGAGTGGCTGCAATCTCTTCCACCTGGCCCTTGAAGCTTCTGCTCTTGACGGTAAACATCAGGTAGAAGCAGCAGATGACAGTCAGGCAGACAGCGATCAGCTTTACAAATCCTTTGTTTTGCATTTTTTTTAAATTGTTTTGTGATTATTGATTTTTTATGATTTTCTTAGTCCTTAAAATTCATGTGCACACGCGCATGAGTGACGCACATTTGGGTTGCAAATTTACGCACTTTTTTGGAATTATTGCAATTTTTTGCTAATAAATAAGGTAAAATAGCTGAAATGACTGCAAAATTGCCGCAAAACGGACGACAATTGCACAAAAAAACGGCGAAACGTGAGATTAGTTTTCTCGTTCGTAGTGGAGCCAGGTGACGAGTGGATAGTGGTCTGAGATGTCGTGTGTTGTGTCGATGTGTGTCTTGAAACTTTTCCAGTGGTGGCTCATGAAGACATGATCGATGCGCACCCAGAAGCCCTTTTTGTTGTAGCTTATGCCCATTCCGTTTCCGCTCTTTCGGTAGGCATTATCGAGGAGTTTGTTGATGCGTTGGTAGACGTAGGAGATGGGGGTGTCGTTGAAGTCGCCGCACATGATGATGGGCATGTGGTCATGGTGTTGTATGTAGTTGGCGAGCGAGTCTGCCTGTTGCGCGCGAATGGCTGTTCGTTGGCTCACTTTTGAGAGCACGGTTTTTCCGCTGCTCTTCAGTTCGTTGATGTTATGTTCATCCAGTCCGCGCACGTATTCGTCTTTCTCCTCTGGATTGAGGTGGTTGCTTTCGAGGTGGTTGTTGATGAGCAGAAGGGTGTCACCCTGAAAGAGGATTCGGTAGGCAATGCTTCCATTCACCACCGACTGCCCCTCCAATGCGTGCGAGCGGTAGGTGATGTTCTCATGTGCGATGATGGGCAGGCGCGAGAAGACAGCCTTTCCCATCTCCTCATGGCAGTAGTATCCCTTGCGCTCCATGGTGGCATAGAAGTCCTCTGTGTGGATGCACCTCGTTTGTGCCTCCTGAAAGCAGATGATGTCGGCGTCGCAGTTTTCGATGTAGTTGCGAAACACCGTCAGCGCAGAGTCGCGGTTGGCAGACTGATAGCCATATCCAGCAGCGTTCCACGTGATCACCTTGAGGCTGCCAGCGGGAGGCTCGCCTCCGAAGCTGATGGGGAAATAGTCCATCAGGAAGCTCATGCAGGGCAGCGTGCCAGCCAACGGAATCCAAGCCCATCTCCATCTAACGAACAGCCACGGGATGGTGCAGAACAGGTTGGCGAGGACGAAGGCGGGAAAGAGCAGTCCCAGGAGCGCCAGTTTGGGGAATCTTTCTGGTGAGAGCCAAGTTGAGGCGCAGCATACCCACAAGAGGAGGATGGCCATTGCGTTGAACACGAGGAGGGCAATGGTCAAGAATCGTCGTGCTTTTTTCATGCTAACGAGTGAAGGTGACGTAGACCGCGTCGCCACGTCGGCGGTTGTCGCCTCGGCGCCAGTAGATGATGAGCAGGGCTCCGAAAATCATGCCGCCAAGATGTGCGATGTGTGCCACGCCATCGTTGGCTCGCGTCACCACCGACATCAGTTCTATCACCGTGTACCCCAGCACCATATACTTAGCTTTGATGGGGAAGGGGAAGGGGATGATGAACATGCGCTCGTTGGGGTAGTACATGGCAAAGGCAAGCAGGATGCCGTAGATGGCACCCGAGGCACCCACGCAGTTCCATGTGGCGAGATAGGAGGAGAGGAGCACGGGTTGCGGGAATCCGTCGAGCATGACACAGTCCACCATGCCTCCCATGCCGTCTGGCACGCTCATGGTGTTGAGCATGGTGTAGTGGATGGTCTGTGCTATCTCCTGACAGATGCCGGCGCCTATGCCGCACACAAAATAGTAGATGAGAAAACGCTTGGTGCCTTGTGTGCGCTCGATGAGGCAGCCGAACATCCAGAGGGCAAACATGTTGAAGAAGATGTGTTCCAGGCTGCCGTGCAAAAACATGTAGGTGACGAATTGCCAAGGCTGAAATTCGTCGGAGAGGATGAAGTGCAGACCCAGGTTTGCTTCCAGGTCGAAACCTCTCTGTCCGAGCACAAAACTGGCGGCAAAGACCAAGACGTTGATGATAAGCAGGTTCTTTACTGCGGGTGTGAGCGTATTTCTCATTGTTGTTTTTCTCTTTCTTTTGTGTGCAAAATTACTGATTTTTTGCGATAAAGAGGTAAAAAAAACTCTTTTCGTTCTTTTTTCAGACGAAATAGGTTTTTTTTTGCCCTTTTTCTTTGTTGTGCAGACAAGTTTGCATAATTTTGTAGCACGATAAGAAAACGTTTCACAATACAAAAAAACAACTCTTATGAACAAGACAGATTTGATTAACAAGATTGCCGAAGGTGCTGGTCTCAGCAAGGCTGAAGCAAAGAAAGCCCTTGAGGCAGGTATGGATGCTATCTCTGCAGCCCTCAAGGCCAACGAAAAGGTGGCTCTCATTGGTTTCGGCACATTCTCGACCGATATTCGTGCTGCACGTCAGGGCAAGAATCCCCGCACGAACGAAGTCATCAACATACCCGAGAAGAAGGTTGTAAAGTTCAAGGCAGGTGCAGATCTCATCTGATGCTGCCCTAAAGACACAAAGAAGCCCCCAAGACTATTCGTTTCTCCCGAATGGTCTTGGGGGCTTTCTTTTTTGGGTGACAGGTTCCCTTTTGGATCTGTTTCGATTTCTGCAGCAGAAACGTTTGGCGTCAGCAGCAAGACCACGTGATTGGAGGTAGAAACGTGCGGGGGGGAGGTGACAGCCTATGCCTCGGCGCAGATGGCTTCTGCCACCTTGCAGAGCTCCTCGTACCATGCCTCGCCGAAACGTCGGATGAGCGGTTCTCGGAGGAAGCGGAATACGGGCGTTCCGTCGCGTTTCCCCTTCTCGATGGCAGGCTGGCAGATGCTCCATCTGTCGTAGTTGAGTGCCACGACATCTCCATACCTCTTCTCGCGGATAGGGTAGAGAAAGCACGAGATGGGGCGGCGTGGCAGCAGACAGCCCTTGTGACCTCTAAAGACGCAGTTGCCATTGCTGCCCGAGGTTGTTGTCACCTCCACGACGCTTGTCACGAGGTCGCCCTCTTGGTCGGTGTATGCCACACCCTGTCGGTCGATGATGGCTTGTGCGCGTGCTGAGAGTTGTGGCCAGATGCTGTCGAGGCATCCTTCAATCTCGTCGAGTTCGTCCAGCGTGATGGGGGCGCCAGCGTTGCCCTCCTCGCAGCATCTGCCTTGGCATGCAGCTATGTCGCAGCAGAAGTGCTCCGTGATGATATCCGAGGAGACGAGGATGTCGTCGACGACAAACATTGAGGGAATCTTACCATTGGATGGGTTCTTGTCCATGCTGAGCGAGATATTGATTGCAGATTTCAAAATGATGGTTGCCAAAGAAGCCCCGATAGGCTGACAGGGGAGAGGGATGGGCAGAGCGCAGCACGAGGTGGCGTTCTTCGTCGATGAGACTTGCCTTCTTGCCCGCCGGACCGCCCCAAAGGAGAAAGACGAGGTGGTCGCGCTCGTCGGAGAGCAAGCGGATGACAGCGTCGGTGAAGGTCTCCCAGCCTTTGCCCGAATGGCTGAAGGCCTGGTGCTGGCGCACGCTCAGACAGGTGTTGAGGAGGAAGACGCCTTGGTGAGCCCAGCGTGTGAGGTCGGTTGATCCCGTGTGCCCCACCTCCTTCATGATGTTGACGAGCGACGGAGGAGCAGCCACGCCTTCAGGCACCGAGAAGCAGAGACCGTGGGCCTGCCCGGGTCCGTGGTAGGGGTCCTGCCCGAGGATGACCACCTTGACCTTGTCAAACGGTGTTTGGTTGAAGGCATTGAAGATGAGCTTACCCGGAGGGTAGCAGATGCCCGATGCATACTCCTGCCGCACGAACTCCGTCAGTGCATCGAAGTAGGGCTTTTCAAATTCAGAGGAGAGCCGGGCAGCCCAACTCTCCTCTATTTTCACTTTTGTCATGATGAACACGTTGTTGCCAGAGAGGGGCAGACGATTAGCCCGTGTCTTCCGGTCGTTTCCGTTCCTTCCCCCTCAGGCTGTTGTCGATATGGGTCGTGTGTGCTCACTTGATGAGGCACTTGCCCGTCATGTCGGCAGGCTGCTCCAGTCCCATGATGTGGAGGATAGAGGGAGCCACGTCGGCGAGCACACCATCTTCCACCTTAGCCTCCTTGTTCTCCGTCACGTAGATGAAGGGAACTGGGTTGAGCGAGTGGGCGGTGTTGACGCTGCCATCCTGGTTGATGGCGTTGTCGGCATTGCCATGGTCGGCGATGATGATCACCTCGTAGTCGGTCTTCTTGGCGGTTTCCACCACCTCCTTCACGCATTGGTCGACAGCCGTGACTGCCTTTTCGATGGCCTCGTAGATGCCGGTGTGGCCCACCATGTCGCCGTTGGCGAAGTTCACCACGATGAAGTTGTACTTATCCTCCTCGATGGCAGCGCAGAGCTTGTCCTTCACCTCGAAAGCCGACATCTCAGGCTTGAGGTCGTAGGTGGCAACCTTGGGACTTGCCACGAGGATGCGCTCCTCGCCTTCGTAGGGTGTCTCGCGACCACCGTTGAAGAAGAAGGTTACGTGGGCATACTTCTCGGTCTCGGCGGTGTGGAGCTGCTTGAGTCCCTTGCTGGCGATGTATTCGCCAAGTGTGTTCTCGACGTTTTCCTTGGGGAAGAGGATGTGCACACCCTTGAACGAAGCGTCGTAGGGTGTCATGCAGTAGTATTGCAGCCCGGGGATGGTCTTCATGCCCTGGTCCTCCATGTCCTGCTGGGTGAGCACGATGGTGAGCTCCTTGGCGCGGTCGTTGCGGTAGTTGAAGAAGATGACCACATCGCCCTCCTTGATGGTGCCGTCCACGCTGCTGTTGTTGATGGGCTTCACAAATTCGTCGGTCACTCCGTCGTCGTAGCTCTCTTGCATGGCCTCCACCATGTCGGTGGCTTGTTTGCCCTCGGCGTTGACGAGCAGGTCGTAGCCCACCTTGACGCGTTCCCAGCGCTTATCGCGGTCCATGGCATAGAATCGACCCACGATGCTGGCAATGGCAGCTCCGGGCACTTCGGCGCACTTGTCTGTCACCTGCTGTATGAATCCCTTGCCCGACTTGGGGTCGGTGTCTCTTCCGTCCATGAAGCAGTGCACGAAGGTCTGCTTGATGCCGTAGGTCTTAGAGATGTCGATGAGTGTGAAGAGGTGGTCGAGCGATGAGTGTACGCCGCCGTTAGAGGTCAGCCCCATGAGGTGTACGCTCTTGCCGTTCTGCTTGGCATATTCGTAGGCGCTGACGATTTCTTTGTTCTGCAGGATGCTGCCATCCTTGCATGCGCGGTTAATCTTCACGAGGTCCTGATAGACGATGCGTCCGGCGCCGATGTTGAGGTGTCCCACCTCTGAGTTGCCCATCTGGCCGTCGGGCAGGCCCACGTTCTCTCCGCTTGCTTGCAGTCGGCTGTTGGGGTAGGTCTGCTGCAGATAGTCCATGTAGGGAGTGGGTGTGGAGTAGATGACATCACCCTTAGTCTTGTTGCCGATGCCCCATCCGTCGAGGATCATCAGCAGTGCTTTCTTTGCCATGTCTTTATGTGTGTTTAGTTGTTCTTGTTGCATATTACGTTCGCAAAATTACACGAAATCTGTGAGACCACCAAATTTTTGGCGCGCAAAATCGTCCGTTTGCTCCTTGTCGGGATTGTGGCTCCTCTCGAAATGGGCTATTCATCCAATCTCCCTCATTTGATCATCTCTTGCAAGGCACCTGAGGCGGCAGCCATGTAGAAGAAGGTGCCTATGGTGGCGTGTGTGGGATTGGTCAGGGTGTTTTTGATGTATTCGCTCGCTGTGGACCAAAATGTGCTCATGCGCTCCTTCACCTCGTAGGGGTCGGTGAAGATCATCTTGCAGTTGGGGCTTGGCTTGAGCTGCTTTTTCACGGCTTCCATGTTGCTGGTAGGCACTACGAGGTCGTCGCTGAAGTGCATGAAGAGCAGGTTGTGTCGAGGTGTCCATCCCTGTGTGAGGTCGTTGAGTTGGAGGGCGCGCATGAGGCATTTGTATTCGTTGCTCTCGGTGTTGAGCTCGAGTTGTGGTTTGCCTTCGGCTGTGTTTGTCATGCTCACGATTTTCTCGCTCAGCACTTGGTCGAGGGTATGCAGTCCCTGCGCAAAGGTGAGGGCATTGAGTTGGTCGGTGGTGATGGACTTGCTGTTGAGCTTTTCGAGGATACCGGTAGCGAGAAATTGGGGTGTAAAATAGTCCTCGACGCTGACGGTGCGCATGCAATCGTTGTCGTAGGCATCCTTGGCAGCTTGCACGATGAGGGGCAGCACGCAGGGGTATGCCAGTTTGCGGTATCGTTCGTCGGTCCCATTGGCCCATTCGACATATTGGGCGATGGTGGCTGGTGGCGAATAGGGTCCGTCGCCGCAATAGGTGTTTCTCAGTCGGATGCGGTCGAGGTCGGTTTGGCTCACCTGTCCGCTCTCAAGATAGCGTAGGGTGGCAAGTGCCACGCTGCCTCCTTGCGAGTAGCCCAGGATGTCGGTATAGAAGTCCTTGCTGAGTTCCCAACTGCCCGTCGCTCCCTGGTCGCGATTGCTCTGGATGAGGTCGAGGGCAGCAAGATAGCAATCCACCACGTTGCGTGCGGTCACTCCTTGCACGAGATAGGGGTGTTGCTTGTAGGCAGAGAGTCCGTAGCCGCAGTAGTCGGGGCAGACCACGATGGCATAGTCAGAGCAGAACATCTTGATGTCGCCATCGAGCGGCGAGACGCCAGAGGGTGCTTCAGCTGAAGAGGTGACGGTGGGGTGGCAGTCGAGGATGGCATAGTCGAAGGTGTAGCCCACAGCCGTGTTCCACAGTCCCTTCACCCCATCGATGATGGCAGAGACGAGCAGTGCTGGCACAAAGAGGTTGAAGACACCAACCTCTGCCGACACACTGAGTTGGAAGGGTCGTGGATGATACATGATCGAGGACAGACGCACAGGGTTGTTCTTGCCGTCCACGCTCATGTAGGTGTAGGGCACGGAGAGGCAGAAGGTGGTCTGTGGGATGCCCACAGCCTTGCGCATCATGCGGTGGGTGGCTTGGGGGGAGAGGTGGATGCTGTCCAGATGGAGTCCTTCGATGCAGACCTCATGTGGGTTATGAGCAGCCTTTTCTTCTATGATGAGTTGTCCCATCTGCTCGAAATAGTGCTTCGCCGTAGGGTTGGCGAGGAAGTCGCGGAGTTGGATGTGTAGTTTGTGGTCTTCGTCCACGGTGATGCCCTGTGGCAACTGGCTGCCGAAGTGTTGCAGCAGCGCCTGTGTCAGACTGTCCATGCGTGCTTCGTTGTTGGCATGGGCGATACTGCTCCAGAGGCAGCACAGGAGGGCGATAAGGTGTATCTTTTTCATGAGGTTATCGTTTGATGTGTTTGCGCTGATTTTGAATGATGAGTTGGCGTGGCTGAGGCTGACTGATGCGGCGACCGTAGAGGTCGAAGCTGGGCTGTGCGCCTTCACCCCGATGTGGTGTAGCAACACGGGTGGCTTGTCCCTCCACAATGATGAGGGGCAGCGTGTCAGGACTGAGCATCTGCGTGCTGAGGAAGGCATGGTTGGCTGGCAGTGACGCTGGTTGGGCTTCGCCAAGGGCCGTCTGTGGGGGGAAGAACCCCACCGCTCCTCCGCTGAGACTCAGCACGAGCGCATGGTCCAGTTCCTCCACCGGTGTGTCATGGTTTACGCCCACGAGCAGATTGTTCTCATAGGCCGATGTGTGGGTGCTGGGGTGTGTCACCATCTGCAGGTGAAGGGGGACTGTCTGGTCTGTGATGAGCAGCACAGCTTGTCCTTGACTCACTGTGCGGTCTTCCACTTCCACGAGTTGCAGCGCGTCCTGTCCGTCTTCGGTCTGTGCCAAAGAGACGGTGTAGACCTGTGCGCCTTCCACCAAGAAACTGCTCTCGTTGCTGTAGAAGGTGCAACAGCCCTTTAGTCCTTCGTGCGGCACGACGACGGTTTCGTCTGGCACAAGGCGTTCGCCGGTGTGCTTGTCGGCAATGTGCAGTCGTTTGCTGCCATCGGCGCGCAGTGCCAAGGAGAAGGCAGGCAAGGTGTATGCCCCATTCACCTTCTTGAGACAGCCCGCTTCGAACACATAGAGCTGGCCCATTTCAGGTGTCAGCAGTTCGTCTTTGTTGCTGCAGAAGTAGGGCAGAGCGGTGGAGGCATCGGTGGGGGTGTAGTTCACTTCGACGTCTTTGCGCCGAAACTGATCGATGGCAGCCTGCACCATCGTCTCGCTGTGGGGCGAGCAGATGAGATAGGGGACGTTGGTCTTGAAGTGGAGCATCGCGTCGAGTGCTTCGGGTGTGGTGGCGCAGAGGGTGACAGTGTCCTCTTGTGTGGTGAGCTGGCACCCGTCGGTCAGCGCATAGGCAGTGGCGTCTGCACCGAAGTAGTAGCTACTCACGTCGAAGGGCATGAGCAGTCCGAACATCTCTCCGCTTTTGTGCTCGCTGCGCAGGTAGGCATGGTCGTAGTTGCCGTTTTCCATCACTTCTGAGGTAGGCGAGTAGTCGTGCGCCAAGAAGGTGTTGCGGTGGGCAAAGGCGCTCCAAGGCAAATGGCTGAAGTCTACCTTCTGATAGGGTGTATCGTAGAGATTGTTCAGCACGCTTTCGTCCAAACATTTTTGTGGGAAAGAGAGTGGGTGGGACTCGTCTTGGGGGTCCTCACTGAAGAATACGTTGATATTTTTGATGGCAGGTGCCTCAGGTGCCGATGCCAGTGCACGCTCTTCCATGGTGAGTTTTCCCACCACGGTCAGTTCGCTGATGCGGTTGCAGTTCTTGATGGCTTCGCTGCGCAGTTCGGCGTTTCCTTGCACATAGAGATGCTCCACCCCACAATTTTCGATGGCACAAGGCTCGAGCGTGACGTTGGCGGGCAGGATGGCAGTGTGGAGTTTGGGGTAGTCCTTGAGGGCTCCAGTGGTTAGTGTATGCACCTCTTGGCCGAATTGTGCATGCTTCAACGAAGGAGCACCATCCGTCAGTCCACGGGGCATGTTGACATAGTCGGCAACAGGACGACCTACATAGAGCGATTGCACCTTGAAGGGCGCCACCGAAGCCCCCAAGGTGATGGGGCGGTTGGTGTCGGAAAGAATGAGTGAGGCAACCTCCTCTGTCCCTTCGAAACAATTGGTCGGGATGGAGGATATGTTGGCCCCAACACTGATGGAAAAGAGGCTCTTCTGGTTGACGAAAGCATAGTCGGGCAGGTGGGTGACGGCGTCATCGATGACGATCTGTTTCAAGTTGCTGCCAGCAAATGGTGAGTTGGCGGCTTGAGGATTGTTCCACTGCATGTTGCGGCCCAGATAGAGGGTGGCGAGGTTGGCGCAATCCCCAAACTGTTGGCTGTCACCACTCTCCATGCCCATGGTCAGGCTGTTTTCGCCTGGTGCCACGACCAGGCTCACAGCCTCGTCGCAGTCGTGAAAGGCCTGGCTGCCCAGTTGGGTGAGTGAAGCGGGTAATTGTATGTTTGTGATGCCCGTGTCGTCGAATGCTCTGGCACCAATCGTGCCCACCGTTTCCCCAAAGTTGATGCTTGCGAGTTTGTCGCAGTCATAGAAGGCCTCTGTGTCGATGCTTTGCAGTTTGGTGCGAGAGAAATCGACGGCTGTCAGTTGGTCGCAATCGGCAAAGGCGCGACTCTGTATGGTGGTGAGTCGCATTGCGTGGCTCAGATCGAGCTCTTGCAACTTATTGTTGGTGGTGGCTCCCACACCGCTGTACATCTTGGTCGTGACGTAGGTGGCAAACGGACCATAGGCCACGCTGGACAGTTGGTCGCTGATGCCCCATCCGTTGGCCAGCACCGTAAATTCGGTGTACTTGCTGGCTTCCAGGTCTCGGTTGATGTAGGCCTTGGAGGCAGCGCTCATACCTTCGCAGCAGTGGAAGCGAACGCTCGTGCCGAGACTCTGTTCATCGCCCAAAAAGGCGTATCGCTTGATATTGCGGCAATCGTTGAAGAGTTCGCTGTTGAAGCATCCGGGGTCGTCCACATTGCCCACGGCGGTCACACGTGGTCCGAAGGTGATGCTGCTGATGTTGTTGCGGTCCTCAAATGGCTCGTCGTTGATGCCGCTTCCGTTCCATGCTAAGTTGCGCCCGATGTAGACGCGGGTGAGTGGCGACTTGTAGAACATCTCCTCGTCCAAAAAAGTGTAGATGCTGCGACCTATCCACAACTTGGAGGCACCATCAGCCAGATGCAGTTCGCTCAGCTGCGTGGCATCATGGAAGGCATCGTCCTCGATGCTGACCACGGAGGCAGGGATGGAGGCGTACTGTAGCGTGGCATTGCTCAGTGCTTTTTTTCTTATCTTATAAGTGGGATAGGTGCGGTTGCCCACCGTTATCTGGTTGGGTATGCTCACCGACTTGAGTTTGGCATTGACGCCAGTCACATAGGCATAGCCGTTCTCTATGCTGTAGTTCACACCTTCCAGCGTCACCTTGGTGGCTCCCGCCGGAGCATTGTCGGCAAGCGATGCCGGGATGCTGATGCCAGCTGGCGATCCGTTGAGGTTGATGTCGTCCACAAAGTTGCTGTTGTTGTCCAGATTGTTGGCAATCTTGTTTGCACCCGTCACGCTGCAGTGGCGGAGGTGCAGCGTGTGCTCGTTCCATCCCACCAAACCAGCCACCTGGGTGGTTGCACCTCCTCTGATTTGTCCGTCGAAGTGACAATGGTTGAGCACCACGTCGCCACGGCTACGCCCCACCAGACCTCCAGCGTGGGTGGCTTGTTGGGCATTGATTGTTGTCTGGCTGGTGCAGTTCTCGATGATGGTCCCTTCGGCAATGTCGATGAGTGAACCGGTGTCGGCTTTGTCGCTTGTGACTGTTCCCTTCAGGATGACGTTGCGTATCACGCAGCCGGGTTGTGTCTGTCGGAACAAGCCCCTGGTTGGATTGTCGAGTGTCAGAACATGGTTCTGCCCGTCAAACAATCCGCGAAAGTGAAACTCCTCATCGCCCACACCGATACTGTTTTTCACGACGATGCTGTCGGTGGTGACACGTGCGTTGACAAATGGACTGCCTCCATTCACCATCTCACAAAACTCGTTGTAGTCGGCTGTTGAGCGCAACAGATAATATCCGTCTTGGTCCTTGTCGATTGCCAGCGTTGCTTGTGGACAAAGACAAATCAATAAAAGCCCCAATCGTGCAGGGGTTTTGACAAGTTTTCTCATAGGTTAAGGGGGTTAAGAGTAGTGTTGCTTTCGACCCATCTCTGCGCTACAGTCTGCCCCCGCGTTGGGGGGAGCATGTTGGTGGAGGTCAGAGAAGTTTTGTTCAGACTTGCCAGCTCGTTTTCCCATAGGCAAGGGAAATGACGAACTTGACAAGCCTGATAGGTGTGGCTACGATGACGGAGCCAAACTTTATTTGCGAGCTATGGGGGGTCACTTTCTGCCGAAATCGGCTGGAATCTCTCCCCACTGCTCAGTGTTCCATTTGAGTATGGGCACGCGGAAGTCATTTTCGCGCAACCACTTCTCGGCACGTGCCACGAGGTCGAGCACCTGTGCTGTTTCGGGGTGGCGTGCCAGGGTAGTCCTTGCCTTCTTGTTGCGCACCCATGCCATGCCGCTCACGCTGTCGCTGTAGATGGGCATGGAGATGCCCTTCTGCTTCATCAGTGCCATGCCATGCACGATGGCGAGAAACTCACCAATGTTGTTCGTCCCCGTCATCGGCCCCACGCGGAAGATCTCCTTACGGCTGGGCAGATGCACGCCACGATACTCCATCGGTCCGGGATTGCCAGAGCAAGCACCGTCGACGCAAAGACAGTTGGTCAGTTCATAGTTCATAGTTCATAGTTCATAGTTCATAGTTCATAGTTCATAGATTTTCCTTTGTGGTTTTCACAATGGAAACAAGCATTTTTATGAGTTCACGACATTCTTCTAACAAAGCATCTGACGTGTCCTTACCGATATAATTAGACTCTTCGAGGAGTTCTAGCCAATACTCACTTTCACTGGCCTCTTTAAGTGCGATGTTCATCTTCAGTATAAAATCGGGTCGAGTCTGAGCTCTTAAACCTTCTTTGATATTTGCACCAATGCTCGTCCCTGAGCGTAGGAGTTGTTTTGAGAGTACAAATTCCCTATCACATTCTCGTGTTGTGAGGTGGCGATAAAGCTGTATTATATGTAGAGCAAATACTTTGCTTTTATCAGCAACTATACTATCTTTCATCTCTTTTTATATTGTAAGTATGCACTCTGCACTCTGCACTCTGCACTATGAACTATGAACTCTGCACTCTGCGCTCTGCACTCTGCACTATGAACTAAGCACTCTGCACTCGGCACTCAGCACTAGGCACAAAGAA
>JAGHUD010000040.1 GCA_018065005.1 Candidatus Physcousia equi | reverse complement strand
GTTCTGCGTCGCGACATATATAAACCTACCCCAACCGGCATCAGCGCGATTCCTGCCAATGCCACAACCGGGACACACAAGTTCGTGAAAGACAACGAGGTCCTCATACAAAAGAACGCCGAGACCTATACCGTCGGCGGTACTCGACGATAGGGAAGGTATATAGGAAATCATCACTTAATGAACTCATTCTCATCAAATAATTGTTCTACTGACGTGAATACCAAAGAAACTTTTCAAAGGCTTTATTGGCTGGATTGGATGAAAACAATCGGAATAGGTCTGATTGTCTATGTGCATTTCTTCTCTCTCTATGACATCTATGCTTGTGTATTCAACGTTCCACTGTTTTTTCTCATTTCAGGATTTCTTTGCAAAAAAGAGCCGGACACTTGCACATTCTGGAAAAAGCTGTGGTACAATCTCATGCTTCCAATGGTCATGATGTGTACAGTAAACTATTTGTGGGCAGCCTTCAAGTGGTATTGTTTCTCAAGCGGTTATGCCGAACCTGAAAATCCTTTATTGTTTTACGGCAAAGTGCTCATAGGACTACAATGGACAATAGAGACGCTCTGGTTTGTATATACACTTATGATACTCAAGATTATATTCCAATACACCCGATCGGATTATTTCCATGTTGTATGGTTCTTGCTGTTTCTATCGTTTGCCTATGTGATTAACAATTATGATATAGAGATTATGGGTATGCATCCATTCAAGATTCCTTGGTCAATAACCAATAGTTTTGTATCATATCCTTTCTTTATCATTGGTTATTTCATGCAAAAGTGGAAGGATAAGTTGTCTTGTTACCAAGCAAACAAATATACTTTCTGCTGGATTATCATTACATTATTCTTGATTTTTATATGCGGGCATAATCACGAGTATGTATCTCTCTATCTTTGTGGATATGGAGATAACATGATTCTGTTTCTTGTTGGAGGTCTTGCTGGTTCCGCATTTGTCTTTTTCCTAAGTAAACTGTTAGAAGGTTTTCGCTGGAGCATAGTTACTGATATATCAGTAGGCACAATTCTTATTCTGGGACTTCACGTACACTTCATATCCTTTATCAGACGCTTTTTCGTTGACCCCTCCATCGCAGATCTCTTTTTCACAATAATCATTGTACTGCTTTTTGTCCCAATAATACGGTTTTGCAAATCGTACATACCAATAATTTTGGGGAAATACAGACTCAAATAAAGGGCTTATAGCCCTGGACTGCTGTTCATCACGAAATATTTGCCGCTATTTAACTTGTTTTTAATCATTATTTTGTGACATCAGCAATATAGCAGCTATTGCATAGACAATCAAACCTTAGATTACGCAGAGAAAGAAAAAAGCACTTGCGATTGCTCGTAAGTGCTTGATTTTTAGGGTGGACCAGCTAGGGCTTGAACCTAGGACCTCCAGATTATGAGTCTGTTGTTCTAACCAACTGAGCTACAAGTCCAATATGAAGAAGTGAAATGGAAAAATATGAGGATTTTTTTCGCATTTCGGTTGCAAAGGTAATGAGAAATATTGGAATCTAAAAGAAAATGCGCAAGTTTTTTTTGTTTTTTAAGTAAATTTTGGGGAATTGAGAGATCAGACGCGACGAAAAATGAACTGAATGAGTAACTTTGCAAAAATAATGTGTTGGATAAATGAGGGCAGAAATGACAAGAGAACGTGGAGAGTCTGAAGGTTCTAAGGAGCCGTACGATATGTTTGATCGGGGATTGCGTGGAGACTCTGAAGGTTCTAAGGAGCTGAATGGTATGTTTGGTCAAGGCCCTGCAGGAGATTCGGTAGACTCTGTCGGGCAGCGCGGAGCTGTGCGAAAGTGGGTAGTAGAGCCGTCGAATGATTCCCGTCAGGTATGGTGTGGGAAGATTCGTAATGTGATATTCGACTTTGGCAATGTGCTTGTTGATCTGGATCGCGATGCTGTGATACGAGGCTTTGCTGCGCAGGGAATTGACATAGCTCATTTCTTGGGGTTGTCGGTGCAGAAAGGCATCTTCAGGGATCTCGAGTTGGGGCACATCGAACCGCAAGCGTGGTGTGCTGCCCTTGTTGAAACGGCGCCCCAGTATCAGTTGACAGGACATGCGTTGTCGCTTACTGTTGATGGAGTGAAGCAGGCATGGAGCAGTATGCTTGGGGGGATTCCGTTGCGGCGTTTGCATGCTTTGCAAGCTCTGAAGTCTCGCTTTCATTTGGCCATGCTGAGCAATACGAACCAGTTGCACGTTGATTATTCCTTTGAGGAGCATTTTCGTCGTCAAGGTTTTGATCCAAATGAACTGTTTGAGCACATCTTCCTTTCGCACGAGATGCATTTGGCAAAGCCGTGTCATGAAATCTTTGCGCGTGTGTTGGAGGAAAGTGGGTTCCGTCCTGAAGAAACTCTTTTTATTGATGACTCGCTAGAAAACTGTGAGGCATTTGCCCGTTTGGGTGTCCATACGTTGTGTCCACGTTGGCCAGACGAGTGGTTGGGGCTGTTGTGTCCTTCTGTAGCGACGATAGGTTTTTTTGACGGAGTCCACCGTGGTCATTGCTACCTCATCGACCAGCTTTCCGAGTGGAAACGCCAGCGTGGTTTTTTGCGCAGTCAGATCGTCACCTTTGCAGAGCATCCAAGAGCTGTGCTGTGTTCTGATTATGTTCCAGAGTTGCTCTCTTCTGCCGAGGAGAAAGAAGAGTTGCTGAGGCATACGTCTGCCGATTCGGTTGAGATGTTGCACTTCACGCCCGCCCTGTCCAAGTTGACAGCTCGGGCATTCATGGAAGAAATCTTGCGCGACAAACTTGGAGTTCAGCTATTGGTGATGGGCTACGATCACCACTTTGGACATGGTGGTGGAACTTGGGAAGACTACGTGCGTTGGGGCAAGGAGACAGGCATAGAAGTAGTGCAAGCATTGCCCATGCCGGAATATGGTGCAGAAGAGGATCGACCCATGCCGCGTGTTTCGAGCAGCGCCATACGCCAACTCTTGTGCCAGGGCAAGGTAGAAGAAGCATCCCTGTTGTTGGGTCGCCGCTATCGTTTGGAAGGCATTGTTGTCGGCGGACGTCAAGTGGGTCGCGAGATAGGATTCCCCACAGCCAATCTGCAGCTCTCCAGCAAGAAGCTGCTGCCGATGAAAGGCGTTTATGCTGTGCGCGTCACGCTCGACGATGGTCGTTGCTACAAAGGAATGCTCAACATAGGCGAGCGTCCCACAATAGATGACTCGCGCGAGGTGTCCATCGAGGTTCATCTGCTTGGCTTCAGCGGTGACCTGTACGGTCGCAAGCTTGCGCTTGAGTTCTTCTCCTTTCTGCGCCACGAGCAGCGTTTTTCATCTCGCGAAGCATTGGTGGAACAGATGGAAGCCGATAAGATGGCAGTAGACCAGTATCACATGGCGAAAAGGTGATGCCAGACGCTCTGCTACGGAAACCGACAGTTCCTTCTGCGGAAATCGACAGTTCCTTCTGCGGAAATCGACGGTTTCTGCTTGACTCGTTTTTTGCAGTTCAGCACCTTCTGGTTTTCACTTGCAAAAAGAGTAAAAAAAACCGAGATCCCAGATAGAACAGGAATCTCGGTTTTTTTTGTTTGTTATCGGCTATGACTTATGCCTGAGCCATAGCGTCTGCAAACTCCTTGCAAGGCTTGAAGTGAGGCAAGTCGTGAGCAGGCACGATGATGGTAGTGTTCTTCGAGATATTGCGAGCAGTCTTCTCAGCACGATGCTTGAGGTCGAAGGTGCCGAAACCACGGAGGTAGATATTCTCCTTCTTGAGGAGGGTCTCTTTGATTACCTTCATTGTGCTCTCGAGTGCTGCGAGTGCCTCAACCTGAGTGAGACCGCAGTCCTTTGAAACGGCGTTTGCCAATTCTGCTTTAGTCATTGTCTTAAAATCGTTAAGTGATTATAATTGCGTAATTTAGTTGCTGTTTTTTGAGTGCTTGTTGGGACATTTCCTTCAAAAGCGGTGCAAAGTTACGATAATAAATTATAATTCAAAACTTTCAAAACAAAAAAAAGAGTGCGAAGAAGTTTTTTTTGTGTTTTTTGTCCTATTTCCCTTTATACATTAAAATTAAATGTTAAGTATTAGGTACGGAATACGAGTTACCTCCTTGCTCCCTGTCCATCAGCGCCTGAAGGGGCACGTCAGCCCATGCCAGTGCCCTATGGTTTCTTGTGCAGTGTGATGAGCGTGATTTCGGGTGTGGCACCTATGCGGAAAGGCATCAGAGCCCCCAATCCGATGTTGACGTAGAGTTGTTGTTGTCCCTCGCGATAGGCACCATCGCTGCGGCGGAAGAGCAGGCGGCTGGGAGCGAGACCACAGAAGGTAATTTGCATGGCGTGGGTGTGGCCGCTGAGGGTGAGCGGGATGTTGGTGGCGCCCACCACCTCGGCATCCCAATGCGAAGGGTCGTGAGAGAGAAGGATGGTGAAGGTAGCATCCCCCTTTGCATCGTGTGTAGCCTCTACGCACCCTAAAGGTTGACGGAGAGCGTGGTCGAGTTTTCCCCTTCTCACCTTCTGGTGCAGTCCACATGCTTGGTTCTCCACACCAGCTATGCGCAAGCTGTCACCGTTGCGGTGCAGCATGATGTGTTCATTGAGCAAGAGTTTCCAGTGCAGTGCACCGCGTTGGAGACGGATGAGTTGAGCGCGGTCATCTTCGCGTTGCATCGAGTCGAGCGAGCGGTCGTAGATGCCATAGTCATGGTTGCCCAGGACCGACACGCCCCCATCTTTGGCTTGTAGCCGTTGCAGGGAAGTTATGTGCGGAAGCAGTCCTTTGTGGTTAAAGGACACGAGGTCTCCCGTGAAACAAATCAAGTCAGGTTGTAGACTGTTGATGACTGCAACGATGCTGTCGAGCTGCTCTGGGCGGTCATGGTAACCCTCAAGATGGAGGTCGGAGATGTGAACGATGCGATAGCCATCAAAAGCAGCAGGGAGGCGCGGATCGTCATAGTCCCATTCTCTCACCTCGTGGTCCCATCTTCCCCAAAAGAAGCCGTAGAGAATGAGCACTGTAGCCAAAGCGCCCAGTGCGATGGTTGTCAGTCCGAAGCGTCGATAACGAATCCTCTTCTTTCGCCGTATGATGCGGCACAGTATCCATGCAAGTCCGACGCTCACAGCAATGAGGACCCATGTGATGGCAAGTGCGATGAGGATGAGCAGCATTTTTCAGTAGATAGCAATGGTGGTGAAATTGTTGACGAACGGATGCATCGGTGTGTGCCACGACGCCGTGTATTCGCCATTCTCCAGGGCGAAGTCCACGAGTTTGTCGCCATCCTTGAAGATGTCGTCAGTAGTGTTTTGCTCGCTTTCCACATAGAAGATAGAGATGTGGTTGCCTTCGGCATGTCCTCTAATGGTAGCTTCCACAAAGTTCTCCTCGTCGATGTAGAGCACGAGTCCACCTTCATATTCATTGCCCCTTGGTTCGAGCAGTGTGATGTAGACGCGCAGTTCGTATTCGTCGCCGTTCTCCTCCTCAATCTTCGTCTTAGCCTGATATTCGTGGTCCCACTCATAGCAGGCGATTGGTATTGCCGCGGAATCTGTGGCGAGTGAGTCGTTGGCCTCCTGTCGCAGGTGTCGGTTCACGACCCCCTTCAGTTCCGTGTGTTTGGTGTTGTCGCCTGTGCGCAGTCGTGCCGTTTCGGAGAAGACCTTTACCTCGTTCTCCTTTTTGGTGCAAGCAAGTGTGAGCATGCCCAAGCATAACATCATGAGAAGATGCTTCATATGGGTAGTTTTCGTGTTAATAGTTTTCGTCGAGCACTTCAGTCGTTGCTCCGCGCACAGTGGCGAATCGTTCAAGGATTTTAGGCACAAGGCCCTTTCTCATCTTGAGGTGGAGGATGCAGTTGTTGTCGAAAGACTGTCCGAGCACCTGCGGTTCCTCCTCCTTGACGATGCGCATGATGCTGTTCATGAGTGTGTATTCGAATGACACGTTGACGAGGGCGTCCACCGTGTATTCCTCCACCTTAGCGTGTTCGATGGCAGCCGCAGCCGCCGTCTTGTAGGCTTGCGTCAGTCCGCTTGTCCCCAGTTTGATGCCACCGAAGTAGCGCACCACGATGATGAGCACGTCCGTCAGTCCAGCGCTGTTTATTTGTCCGAGGATGGGTCTGCCCGCCGTGCCGCTCGGTTCTCCGTTGTCCACTGCCCGAAAGAGTTTGCGCTCGGCACCGAGCATATAAGCATAGCAGACGTGCCGTGCGTCGTAGTACTCCTTTTCGTATCTGTCCACCAAAACCTTCACCTCCTCCGTCGTTTTGACGGGGAAGGCGAAGGCCAGGAATTTGCTGCGCTTCTCTGAGTATTCCGCTTCGGCAGGCGCGGCAATGGATAGATAAGTGTCGGTCATGTAGAGACGTTTAGTCGAGCTTGTGAACGATGAGGCCGCTGCGCAGTTTTGGTTCAAACCACGTAGCTTTGGGCGGCATGATGCAGCCACTGTCGGCGATGGCCATGATTTGCTGCATCGTGACGGGGTGCAGAGCCAGAGCCAGTTTCATCTCGCCCGAGTCGACCCGTCGCTCCAGTTCCTCGTAGCCGCGCAAGCCCCCGACGAAGTCGATTCGCTTGTCTCCTCTCAGATCCGTGATGCCCAGCACCTTGTCGAGGATGAGGCGCGAACTGATGCTCACGTCGAGCGCGTCGATGGGGTCATTCTCGTTGCAGCGTCCCGGTTTCATGGTGAGGCGATACCACGTCTTGTCCACGTAGAGTGCAAACTGGTGGATGGCGGCAGGGTAGGGTCGTTCCGTATCGCTCTGCTCGATGTCGAAGTCTTCGGCGAGGCTTTTGAGCAGTTCGTCAGCCGAGAGTCCATTCAGGTCGCGCACCACACGGTTGTAGTCAAGGATGGTGAGCTGCGAAGCAGGGAAGCAGACAGCCATGAAGTAGTTATACTCCTCGTCGCCCTTATGGTTGGCGTTCTGCTTAGCCTTCTCCGCCCCCACGAGCGCCGCTGCTGCCGATCGATGGTGTCCGTCGGCAATATATAGATAAGGAATGCGCGCGAAGGTGTCGGTGATGGTTTTGATGTCCTGTTCATCGTTTACGAGCCACAGCTTGTGACCGAATCCATCCACGGGAGCGATGAAATCGTATTCCGGTTCGGTAGCGGCATATCGTGCAACGAGCTGGTCGATGACCTCATTGTCGGGATAGGCGAAGAAGACCGGTTCGAGGTTGGCGTTGTTCACGCGCACATGCTTCATTCGGTCCTCCTCCTTGTCGCGTCGTGTGAGTTCATGCTTTTTGATGGTGCCGTTCATGTAGTCAGGAACGTAGGCACCCACCACGAGCCCATATTGCGTTTTGCCGTTCATCGTTTGCGCGTAGATGTAGTACATCTCCTCGCTGTCCTGCACGAGCCACCCCTTGTCTTGAAATTTCTGGAAGTTCTCAGCAGCGCGTTCGTAGACCTTCGGGTCGTATTCGCTGGTGCCCATGGGGAAGTCAATCTCCGGCTTGATGATGTGGTAGAGCGACATCTCGTTGTCGCCCGCCTCCGCTCTTGCTTCTTCGCTGTCGAGCACGTCATAGGGTCGGCTCTCCACTTGTTCGACAAGTTGTTTGGGCGGGCGTATGCCGCGGAAAGGTTTGATGGTAGCCATAGCTTGCTTACTTATTCACTTGGAACTTGGTGATGCCCTCTTTCAGGTAACCCACGATCTGTCGGGCGGCAGCGAGTCCGGCATTGGTGTTAGCCTCCGCCGTCTGTGCTCCCATCTTCTTGGGTGTAGAGAAGTATCTGCCCTCGAGCTGCTTGAAGTCGGCATCCTGGTCGGGCATGATGTCGGTGATGTACTTTAGGTCGGTTCTTTCCCGCATCAGTTCGATGAGTTCAGGCTCGTTGATGACCTCCTTGCGTGCGGTGTTGATGAGTATGGCTCCCTTCTTCATGGTGCCCACGAGCGCCTTGTTGATGCTCTGCTTTGTTTCGGGCGTAGCAGGGATGTGGAGCGACACGATGTCGCAGTTGGCAAAGAGCTCCTCCTGGCTGGCAGCAGCGTGCACGCCAGCGGCTTCGATGGCTTCTGCGGGGCAGTATGCGTCGTAGGCGCTCACCTCCATGCCGAATCCCTTGGCGATGCGTGCCACGTTGCGTCCCACGTTGCCGAAGGCGAGAATGCCGAGTTTCTTGCCCATGAGTTCGCTTCCAGCCTTTCCGTTGTAGAAGTTGCGAACGGTGAAGACGAGCAGTCCGAGCACGAGTTCTGCCACCGCGTTGGCATTTTGTCCGGGTGTGTTCATCACCACGACACCGTGTGCTGTGGCAGCGTCGAGGTCCACGTTGTCATAGCCAGCGCCAGCGCGCACCACGATTTTGAGTTCCTTGGCAGCGTCGAGCACCTCGGCGTCCACCTTGTCCGATCGGATGATGATGGCGTTGGCATCCTTGACTGCGTCGAGGAGCTGAGCCTTGTCGGTGTATTTTTCGAGCAGAGCCACTTCGTAGCCTGCCTCCTCAATCACTTCCTTGATGCCCTTCACGGCGGTAGCTGCGAAGGGCTTTTCTGTTGCTATAAGTACTTTCATGACGTATCTTTCTCCTCTTCTGTTTAGTGCATCTTCTCAAATTCCTGCATGCAAGCGATGAGTGCGTTGACGTCTTCGATGGTGACAGCGTTGTAGGTAGAGGCACGGAATCCACCCACAGAACGGTGTCCCTTGATGCCCACCATGCCTTTCTCCGTTGCGAACGCCATGAACTCGGCTTCGAGTTCTTTGTATTCTTCGTTCATGACGAAGCAGATGTTCATGCGGCTGCGGTCTTCGGGGTCGCTCACTGTGGCGCGGAAGAGTTTGTTGCGGTCGATTTCTCCGTAGAGGGCGTCTGCCTTTTCGATGGCTCGGCGCTCCATCTCAGCCACACCACCGTTTGCCTTGATCCACTTGAGGGTCTGGAGTGCGCAGTAGATAGGTACGGTGGGGGGGGTGTTGAACATCGAGCCTCCCTTGATGTGTGTGCGGTAGTCGAGCATTGTGGGTATGGTGCGGCTCACCTTGCCGAGCAGTTCGTCCTTCACGATGACGAAGGTGACACCCGCCATGGAGAGGTTCTTTTGTGCGCCGCCATAGATCATGGCATACTTGCTCACGTCGATGGGGCGTGAGAAGATGTCCGAACTCATGTCGGCGATGAGGGGCACGGGTGAATCGATGTCCTTCTTGATTTCGGTGCCGTAGATGGTGTTGTTGGTGGTGATATGGAAATAGTCGGCATCAGCGGGGATGGTCCAACCCTTGGGGATGTAGCTGAAAGTCTTGTCGGCGCTGGTAGCCACCTCGATGGTCTCACCGAAGTTTTTAGCCTCCGCCATAGCTTTTTTGGCCCAGACGCCCGTATTGAGATAGGCAGCCTTCTTCTCAAGGAAGTTGTAGGGCACCATGCAGAACTCCAGGCTGGCACCACCGCCCAGGAAGAGCACGCTGTAGCCTTCGGGGATGTTGAGCAGCTCTTTGAAGAGGGCGATAGCCTCGTCCAGAACAGGCTGGAAGTTCTTGGCGCGGTGGCTCATTTCCATGAGTGAGAGTCCACTTCCTTCGAACTCGATGCAAGCGTCAGACACAGCCTTCATTACCTCTGCGGGCAGTTTTGATGGTCCCGCGTTGAAATTGTACTTTTTCATCTTGGTTGTTCGTTTATGGTTGTATATGTTTTTCATTGCTTATTTCTGCGCAAAATTACGCATTTCTTTTGAGTCTTGCAAGCAAAAGGCCAGCAAGTTTGCACGACCCAACAGGAAAACGCACAATTCTTGACGAAAAACAACTGAGCAAAGAAGTTGGTATGGCATGGGGGCAAAAAAAGGGGGAAGCGTGCGGGATACATTACCCGCCTCTTCCCCTAATGTTCTCTTCTCAAGCGAAGGTTAGCCTAACGGAGTCGTATGTTCTCATTATTCGTTTCTTTTGAGCCTTATTTCTTTTAACCAATAATTACAATAACGCGGATGCTGAGTCACTGAACGTCATAATAATTACAACATCGCAGATGCTGACCGTACGTAGACCTCTATGGTGTCTTGCAATGATGGCGAGAACGGACAAGGAAAGCGGCAGCCTGATCTTCTCATCCCCTTGTGGGTTCGATGATTGTTTTCATGCCCTTGATTTTGCAGCCGCGGATGCGCTGTTGGAGCTCGCGCACGGCAAGTCGTGCCACGGAGACGTAGGCACAGTGGTCGCGCACCTCGATGCGTCCCACTTCGTCCTTAGCCAGTCCTCCGGTTTTCATCATGAATCCGGCGATGTCGCCACGCGAGAGTTTGTCCTTCTTGCCCCTTCCGATGTAGAAGGACTCCCATACGGGTTGTGGTGCATCGCTCAGTCCTCCGTTGAGTCGTCGTTTTGTGGCCTCATAGGTCACGCTGTCGTCCATCACATGGTTGGGCGCGGGCATGAACTCAGGCAGATGCTCTTGCGGACCGAGTATGACGATGGATCGCCCGTTGGCATCCCATCTGGCGGTGCGTCCGTTGCGGTGGACGAACGTCTGTTGGTCGATGGGCAGGTGGTAGTGTATGATGTTGTCCACCTCGGGTATGTCGAGCCCGCGTGCAGCGAGGTCGGTGGCGACGAGCACGTTGCACGCACCGCCCGTGAAGCGGAAGAGTGCGCGTTCGCGCAGGTCCTGCTCCATGCCGCCGTGAAATGCGGAGACGCAGAAGTGCTGTTTGCGTAGGTAGTTTGCCACGCGCTCCACGCTTTCGCGGAATCCCACGAAGACGATGCTTTGTCCCTCGCCCAAGGCGCAGAGCGTGTCGGCGAGTGTGTCGAGTTTGTCCTTCTCTGGCGAATGAACCACAGAGCGTGAGATGCGCTCGCTGGTGGGTGGCGTGCATGCCAGAAAGTCGAGACGCTTCACGGCGTCTGTGATGCCCACGAAGGTGGGGATGTCAGGACTGTCGGTGGCAGAGAGCAGGATGCGTCGCTCGGCAGCCGGCAGTTGTCTGACCACTTGCTGCATCTCCTCTTGGAATCCCAGTTCGAGACACTTGTCGAACTCGTCGATGACGAGCGTAGCCACCTCTTCTGACGTGAAGTTGAGCTTGGCGAGATGGTCGTTGAGTCGCCCCGGTGTGCCGATGATGAGCTGTGGTTTTGTGCTGTTCATCTGTCGGTGCTCCTCCATGGCAGGTCTGCCGCCATAGACCGCCATTGCGCGCACTCCGCACTGCATCTGCTGTAGCACCTGACAGGTCTGTCTCGCCAGTTCGCGCGAGGGCACGATGACGATGGCCTGCACCCGTTCGCTTTGTGTGTCGATGATGCCCACCAGTGGCAGCAGATAAGCCAGCGTCTTGCCGCTGCCCGTGGGGCTGAGCAGCACGATGCGCTTGTGGGTGCGGCATGCCTCGATGCAGTCCTCTTGCATTTTGTTGAGTGCCTCGATGTGTAGCCGTTGGAGTATGTCGTTGTGGTTCATTGGTCAGCGGATGAAATAGTCGATGAGGTAGTAGCAGCCCAGACCGCACATCCACCCCAGGAGCACCTTGCCGGCGATGTGGCGCAGATACCATGTGCCAGTGGCCTTCTCCTCCATCTTGAGGAAGGCATAGCCTGCCGTGTTGCCGATGGGTAGGAGACAACCGCCCACAGCACCGCAGAAGACGATGATGTGCCAGTAGGGCCCATTTTGGGTGAAGAGTGTGAGGTAGTCAGAGCTGGCAGCCGTGTCGGGCACGATGTCGTAGACATTGATGCCAGTGAGCACGAGTGCCACGTTGTCGAGCGCAGCACTGATGAAGCCCGTCATGGCGCCCATGACGTAGAGGTTGGGGAAGAGTGTGTCCACCACGTTGCGCAGCCAGTCCATGGCGCCGCATTCGATGAGCACGCCCACGGCGAGGCACATGCCGATGACGAACATGATGACCTGCAGCGTCTCGTAGAGCAGACGGTGGTCGCTGCCTGCGAGGATGGTGGGCTGCTCCGAGCGCAGACGCTTGCGGTTGAACCACTCATTGAGCACCCACATCAGGCAGAGC
The DNA here is from genome assembly GCA_018065005.1 of Candidatus Physcousia equi. Classification (GTDB taxonomy): domain Bacteria; phylum Bacteroidota; class Bacteroidia; order Bacteroidales; family Bacteroidaceae; genus Physcousia; species Physcousia equi. The sequence continues at coordinate 4,375 of JAGHUD010000040.1, read as the reverse complement.
ACGCAGAGTGCTCCGAGGAAGGGTGGGAGCAGTGTGATGCGGGTGAAGGTGGGCACGAACCACAGTCCGCCCAGACCGAGCACGAGTAGCACGATGCGCTTCCAGAGCGGCAAGACGAAGTCGTCGCCACGGAACATGAAGGTGGGGCGCACGAGGGCAAGCGTGTGGGGCAGTTGGCGTGAGATGAGATAGGTGGGTATCGTTGTGGCTATGAGTGCCGGGAGGATGAGTGCCGCGCTGAAGTTGGCAGGTGTGACGGCACCTTTATACCACACCATGAGCGAGGGTATGTCGCCAATCACCGTGCAGCATCCTCCGCAGTTGGCAGCAATGAGCACGGCAGCGCCGATGTAGATGCGTTGCTGGTCGTCCTCCACGATTTTCTTGATGAGCAGCAGCATGAGCATCGTCACGGTGAGGTTGTCCAAGTGGAACGACAGGAAGAAGGAGATGCCCACTGCCATCCACAGCACGCGCTTGCTGTTGCGGTGCATCAGCCAGTCTTTGAGGAATCGGAAGCACTCGTTGGAGTTGAGCACATCGACGATGGCCATCGTGGCGAGGAGATACATCACCAGCGAGCAGATGTAGGTGCCGTGCTTGAGAAACACGTTGCCGGCAATGAACTGCTGCGTGTGTGCCCAGTCGGCTTTTGCGCCAGCGAGGAAGTTGGTCCATTCCTCTGCGTGCATCTGAGTGATGTATTCCGTGCCCGTGAGCATGAACAGAATCCAGCCGACCACACCAGCGAACATCGCCGTTGCCGCCTTGTTGATGTTTGTGAGGTGCTCGGTGGCTATGAGACAGTAGCCCAGGAGCATCAGGATGCCGATTGCGATTGTCATGAACGGTCTTTCTTGTTGTGTGAGATTGTTTTGGGTGCTGTGCAAACCTTTATGCGTGCAAAATTACTATTTTTTTTGGAAACGGAATACAAAAGATCATAAATACGCGGTTTTTTGTGCGCTTTTGCCTGAAAATAATTGCATAGCTCAACATTTTGCAGTAATTTTGAACCCAAATGCGAATAAAACTGACCATAACAGCCCTCGTGGTGGCATGCGCCCACCTCGGCGCGCAGCGACCAGCCAAGCCCTCGCCCGTGTGCATCGTGGTGGCAGACTCTGCCTGGCAGATGGCACCGCAGACGACGCAGACCGAGGTGCGCCCAGGCTGGCAGATTGTCGACGTGAAGCTCAAGGACAAGACGACGCGCTATCTCTGGGGCAACGCCTCGCGCCAGATGGCAGACACCGCCACGCCCACCTTCGTCGTCGACCCGGGCAGCGCCACGCTTGCCGACTTCGTCATCATCCCCCTGAGGCAGAAGCGCGAATACCGCCGCTTTCCGCATCCAGACTTCAGGCAGTGCGAGCACATCGCCTTCGACCTCGACGCTGCCGAGGTGCGGCTGCGAGCCGACGAGCGTTTCAGCGTCACGCTGCGCCAGGCCTTGCGCCCAGGCGAGTATGTGGTGGTCAATCTCAAAGCCGCTCCGCTGAACGAAAGTGGCGACATGGAGGTCTATCCCTTCAGTGTGAAAAAATAGGTGGCTGCAGAAGAAAAAATAATTTCTGCAGCAGAAACTAAAAATTTCTGCAGCAGAAACAGAAAGTTTCCGTAGCAGAAACCGAAAATTTCTGCAGCAGAAACCGACAGCCACCGCAAAGGAAACAATTTTGGCAGTACGAACAACAACGAAAACCCTAAACAAAATCTCTCTTATGAAATCATACAACGTGGACAGCAATGGCTACTATGGAGCATTCGGCGGTGCCTATGTGCCCGAGATTCTCTATGGCACGGTGGAGGCACTCCGCAAGGAGTATCTCTCGGTCATCGAGAGCGAATCGTTTCGGCAGGAGTATGACCAGTTGCTGCGCGACTATGTGGGTCGCCCCTCTCCACTCTATCATGCGCACCGCATGAGCGAACGCTACGGCTGCAAACTCTACCTCAAGCGCGAAGACCTCAACCATACGGGTGCCCACAAGATCAACAACGCCATCGGACAGATACTGCTCGCACGACGTATGGGCAAGAAACGCATCATCGCCGAGACCGGTGCCGGGCAGCATGGCGTGGCAACAGCCACCGTGTGTGCCCTCATGAACATGCCCTGCCGCGTCTACATGGGAGCCACCGATGTGGCACGCCAGCGCCCCAACGTGGAGCGCATGCGCATGCTCGGAGCAGAGGTGTATCCCGTGGAGAGTGGCAACAAGACCCTCAAGGATGCCACCAACGAAGCCATTCGCGACTGGTGTTGCCATCCCTCCGACACCTTTTATATAATAGGCAGCACCGTGGGGCCGCACCCCTATCCCGACATGGTGGCACGCCTGCAGAGCGTCATCTCGAAAGAAATCAAAGAGCAACTCCTGGAGCAGGAAGGCAGAGACTATCCCGACTACCTCATGGCGTGCATCGGAGGTGGCAGCAATGCCGCTGGCACCATCTACCACTACATCGACGACCCACGCGTGCGCATCGTGATGGGCGAAGCCGGGGGATATGGCATCGACACGATGGAGACTGCCGCCTCGCTCAACATCGGCACACCGGGCATCCTGCACGGTTCGCGCATCAAGGTGATGCAGGACGACGACGGACAAATCATCGAGCCCTACAGCATCAGCGCTGGTCTGGACTACCCCGGCACGGGACCCATCCACTGCAACCTCTACGAGACTGGACGCGCACAGGTGCTCCCCATCAACGATGACGAGGCACTGCGCGCAGCCTTCGAACTGACACGTCTCGAAGGCATCATCCCCGCTCTTGAGAGCAGTCATGCCCTGGCGCTCCTGCCCAAGATGCAGTTCAAGAAGGACGATGTCGTGGTGCTCACCGTGAGCGGGCGAGGCGACAAGGATATGGACACCTATCTCCAACACACCGACCTCTTCAATCAGTGACACAACCATGACAGCAACAGACAACAGCAAACAGGCATTCCACACCGCCAGCAAGACCATCCTGGGCGACCTCATCACGCCCGTGTCGGCCTACCTGCGCGTCAGAGATGCCTATCCACAGAGCGTGCTCATGGAGAGCAGCGACTACCACGGAGGCGAGAACGCAAAGAGCTTCATCGGTCTGCACCCCATCGCGTCGGTCAGCATCGGGCATGGCATGGCTCGCATCGAGCATGCCGACGGCACCACGATGCAAGGCGAGGTGACGCAGGAGCGCGACGTGGCATACTACATCAATGCCTTCCTCAGCCACTACGACATCACGGGCGACAACGCTGCCCACTGCGGACTCTTCGGCTACACCACCTTCAACACCGTGCGCTACACCGAACACATTGCCGTCAAAGACGAGACCATGGCTGAAAACGACGCGCCCGACGTGCTCTACATCCTCTTCAAGGACATCGTCGTCTTCGACCACTACCGCAACCAGATTACCCTCATCGAACTGCTTGCCGACGCAGAGGAAGACGACCTCGACCAACTGGAACGTGACCTCATGGCACGGCCCTACCAGCCTTTCGGCTTCCGCCCCGTGGGCGACTACTGGTCGACACTCACCGACGAGGAGCACCGCGAGAACATCCGCCGGGGCATTCGCCACTGTCTGCGTGGCGACGTCTTCCAGATCGTCCTCTCGCGACGCTTCAAGCAGCGCTACGAGGGCGACGACTTCAAACTCTATCGCGCCCTGCGCAGCATCAACCCCTCGCCCTACCTCTTCTACTTCGACTTTGGCGACTTCCGCATCTTCGGCTCTTCGCCCGAGACGCATTGCAGGGTGCTGCTCAACGGCTGTGGGCAAGACACACCACCCAGCTATCGCGCCTACATCGACCCCATTGCCGGCACCACCAAACGCACGGGCAATGCCGAACTCGACCGGCAGCAGGCAGAATACCTGCGCAACGACCCCAAGGAGAATGCCGAGCACGTCATGCTCGTCGACCTGGCGCGCAACGACCTCTCGCGCAACTGTCACGACGTCCACGTGGAGTTCTACAAGGATATGCAGTTCTACAGCCACGTCATCCACCTCGTCTCTCGCGTCAGCGGACAACTCGACGAAGGGGCTGACCCCATCAAGGCTTTCGTGGACACCTTCCCGGCAGGCACGCTGAGCGGGGCACCTAAGGTGCGCGCCATGCAACTCATATCGGAATACGAGCCCCACAATCGCGGGGCATACGGAGGCTGCATAGGCTTCATCGGCTTCGACCGCACGCTCAACCAGGCTATCACCATACGCACCTTCGTATCGCGCAACAACGAACTGTGGTTTCAAGCCGGAGGAGGCATCGTGGCAAAAAGCGACGTGGAGTATGAACTGCAGGAGGTGAATAACAAACTCGGCGCTTTGCGCAAGGCCATTAGTATAGCAGAAAAACTATGAAGAT
>JAGHUD010000048.1 GCA_018065005.1 Candidatus Physcousia equi | reverse complement strand
CCCTGTCCATTGCTACAATCTCACCGGTTGAATACATACTGGGAGCAAGCATGAAGCTGTCGTTGGTGGCAGCCGAGGTGAACTTGACATCGCAAGGCACGATCTCGTTTGCAGAGAAAACAGTATGTACCTTGATGCCTCCTTTCTTCTTGCCAGTCTTGGGATGGCGACCGACCCCCTTGAAGATAAGGTTGGAGAAAAGAGAAATGGTCGTTGAATCTATGATTCTCAGGTGCTTTATCCATGATTCCGTGCCATTGCGGCGGCTGTCCGAGGAAAGTGTAGCCTTGTTGGCATCGTAAAGGTCATGATAGACCTCCTCGAAGAACTTTTCCGTGCGTCTGGCGTTTGCATCAGACAATGTGCTGCGCCTCGGAATAGTTTTCAGACCTAGATGCCCCAACTTGCGCACTTCAGCCAACATTGAGGCTTCTATTTCACGCAATAAGTCGAAACGTAGGATGACGGCATAGAGCATCGTAAGCAAATGATGCCACCCATCAAACGACTTTACATACCTCTCACCGCCATGATTGCGGCTCATTTCAACAATTTTATCCTTGTTTAAGCATTTTATTAACTGTCCGTATACCGGCTGTCCGAAGAAATGTGTACCTTTGTTCATGTTATCGAAGTTTTGTCGTAGAAACAAAGGTAACAATTTGGGCTGACTCCACAATTATGGAATCAGCCCTTTCTTATTTTGCTTATTTAAAAGTTTTAGCGGACAGTAATAACTGCAAATAAAACCAAACGAACCACCAACACGACATCAATATGGCAAAGTTACAAATAAAATCTGACAATCTCACTCCTTTCGGCGGCATTTTTTATGTCCTTGACATGTTTGACAAACATCTGGGCTGGCTGATCGACCATAAGCTGGGCAAACGGGCGCAGTTCAGAGGATTTCAGTACAGCGAGATCTTCCGTGCCTTGTTCAGCATCTGCTTCTGCGGTGGCTCCTGCATCGAAGACCTCAACACCTTCTTGATGACATACACATCGTCCAGGGGCAATGACTATGAGGTGAACACCGCCGACGCTCTCAACGAGCTGCTCGTGGACATGCTCGTGGCACTGGGGCAGATAGTGCCCGGCGACACGATGGACTTCGACTTCGACCACGAGCTCCTCGGTAGCGTGGAAGACAAACTAGCTAAAAGTAAAGTATTTGAGAAGATGAGCCATCCACGCTTCGGGGCATTCCATGCTGTCACGCAACACATGGTTATGCGTATTTCTTCCCCATGCTTTTCAATGCGCATGTCATCAATCTCGGCATTCCATTTTGTTCCAAGGTATTTGAGTCCCCAATCATACCAGCCCACTACTCCGTACTTTCGTTCTTGCAGTTCTTTTGCCTCATTGAATTTTTTGACAAAGTCCTCATATTCCTCATCACTCTTGAAGAGAGGTTCTTTGGTTTTCTCGTCAGTATCGTTGCGAGACGGCACAGGCAGGGTTGTGTTATAATCCTTAGATGTCTGTGGCATTGGTAGCCACGATGTGAGAGAGAATTTATAGTCGGTTATTTACCCCTCGGTTAATTTGGTTAATTCTACCCCCCTGGTCCTTGAGGCCAGCGTTGATGAAGCGAAGCATTTCTCTTTCAGTGCCTTGATGCACAATCGTGTTTGAAACCCAATTTGGCATATTCTTTCAGTTTTAGGTTAACAATTATCAATTATTTTGTACTGCATATTTCAGCACCCTCCTTATCAATCAAACCAATCTTTTTAAGCAACTCGCACTCGCGGAACGCATCATGTTCTATCGATGTTAATGACGCGGGCAGCTGAATGAGCTTGAGGCTGGTGCAACCGTAAAATGCGCCGTTGCCTATCTCGGTGACGCTATCTGGGATGTTGATGATCTCAAGCCCAGAACACCCCTCAAATGCCCAGCATCCGATTTTCTTCAATCCCTGTGGCAATACTACCTTGCGCAGGTCCTTGCATGAATTGAATACCGAATGGGCAATCTCGGTGACTCCCTCGGGGATAACCAGTTCGGTGATAGGTTCGCTGGAGTCGCCAAGATAGAGGTGGCGGTTTCTGGTGGGAAATTCGGTGTAGTTGTAGCCACACTCGGCTTTGAGCAGTTTTACCCGGCACCACGCCGCGACATCGGCAATGCGCACGTTGGACGGGGCAAAATCAACTGATGCCGAAATCCATGCGTCATCAATGAACGAGATGGTGGCAGGCAGCGTGATGGATGTGCACTTGTATTTTTCGATATGCGAGATCCCGGTTACTGTATATTCAATGCCGTCGTGCATCACCGTGGTAGGCACCACGATGTCGCCTTCATAGTATGGTTCTTGGAAGTAAGTGGCGGGGCTGGGATATTTGCTCCGCACCATCACAGCCTCGCGAAGCCGCGGTCGCAGCACGAAGGACAGACCGCCAATCACGGCGGGCGTGTCGCGATATTTGCCGATGAGTGCGAGTGTCTCGGTCGACAGGCTCTCGCAGCCGTCAAATGCATGCTCCTCAATCCTCTGCATCGTGCCAGGCAGCACCACGGTCTTGAGGCGTGTGCATCTCATGAACACAGCATGGCCGATGTGGGTGACGGTGCCGGGCAGCACCACCTCGGTTATGGGCAGTCCGCATAGGCTAAATTCCTGCAGGGCGGTCACTCCTTCGTCGATCACGACGCGCTCGATGTCCATGTCCTTGAATTGCGAGAGATGCACATCAGAGCTATCCAGAATGCTGGTCTTGGGGGCAGAACTTCTCCTGTCAACCCCACTGCTATAGAGCACACCCTGCCCGCTGATGGTGAGCGTGTCGTCGTCAGTGAGCACATATTTCAATGCACCTTTTTCGCCCCCTGGACATGTACAGTTGCCCTGCTTAACGATTCTTGCCATGATTTACTGTGTTATGGGGTTGTGACAGGACATGGCAAACCAATGACTTCCTTGTCATTGCCATCGACACAGACATCAAGCATATCAAATTTGTCAATGTTGAATTTGTACTGCTCCAGATATCTGCGCAGGCCAGAGTTCCAACTTTTATACTGGTCAAACAAGATTGCTCCGTGATGATAGCAATTTCGCTTGTCAGAGACATTTTGGTGAGCCCAGTCCCGGCAAAACTCGTTAGTGGCGTCTAAATAGACCAGCATGCCGAACTCGGCCAATGGCTCCTCGACGAAATGGACGTATGGTAAAGAATCGTGTCCATGACGGTCAAAATACACATGCATCACCTCGTGGATAAGCGTTGAGATAAGATATTGCAAAAATTCTTGTCTTTTACTCTTGCTCCCGCTATTGCTCTTTTCAATTATCTCCCACATGGCATTAGGATACAAGTATATCTTCTTCTCCTTAGACACGTATTCTCCAAGAAGATACCAACCGATATTGATGGTTTCTTTTTCTTTGTTGA
>JAGHUD010000075.1 GCA_018065005.1 Candidatus Physcousia equi | reverse complement strand
GAACTGAAGGTGGATGACACTGTAGAGAATGCATTGGCTCAGATTGATGACAAGGGATATGCTATTCCTTATGAGGCTGATGGTCGCAAGGTGACTAAGTGTGGTGTCAACATAGCAAGTGAGCAACGCAACATCACTCAATGGCGCATCACAGATGCCGAGGGTAACATGATTGAGGATAAGGATTTCCTCAATCATTAGGCTTTTATATCCTGATGAGAATGAAGCTGATGTGTGACAGTTATCTTTGTTATGTAATGGCTAACACAAGTTTGACATCTTATTAGCCGTCTTTTCTGCAGTTTAGCACTTTGCGATTTTCATTTGCTGCGCTGTGTACTACAAGCTTTCCTGGATTTTGATTTTTCCAAAAGGCGTCTTCTTGTACCTTAGGGATTGTCGTTTAATTCAAAGAAATTGATATCAATTGACGAGGGTATGCCATTAGAGACAGCCCTCGTCTGCCTCTTTCCTGAGTTTTGTCGTTTTTTTAGGCCTGTTCTGGGAATAGTTTTAATCTTTCGCCAAAAGGTAAGAAACGAGATTAGACGAAGTTTTATTTGTGAATCCCAAGTCTCTCCTGCATTGAGCATCAGGTTTCCTTAATATCTAATAATAGCCTCTGCAATATCTAACAATAAATGTTAAATATGGCAGGGACTTTGTTTTTTCTGTTTCTTCAGGGAAGCTTGATTTAAGTTTTTAGTTTACCTTTGCCGTTGACAAATCGAAAACATTAAATCATCCTACTTATGAGACGCAAGAAAGACGACCATACACTGACCAAGGCAGAGATGGAGATTATGAACATCCTTTGGGACGAGGGTAAGGCCATGAGCACACATGCCATCATCGCCAAGTACCCCGAGCCACGTCCTGCCTACAGCACCATAGCCACCTTCATGAAGATACTCACCACGAAGGAGTTTGTCAGTTTCCGAAAGGGTACAGATGGCGACAAGACCTTCTATTTCTATCCGCAGATATCGCGGGCACAATACACGCGAAAGTTTATGAAGGATGTCAAGGACTCCTTCTTCGGTGGTTCGCTCAAGTCGCTCATCAGCTTCTTTGCAAAGGAGGAGGAACTAAGCGACGAGGAACTGCAAGAGATTGTCTCTTTGATTAAAAGTAAAGAGTGATAGCTATGATGGAATACATCTTGAAAAGCGCCATTACGTTGGCTCTGCTCTATAGTCTCTTCTTCGCATTCCTGAGCCGCGAGACGTTCCACCGCTTCAATCGTGTGTGCCTGTTGCTCATCATGCTTGCCTCGCTGGTGGTGCCTTTCGTGCACCTTACCGTGAGTCATCCCACCATGGTACAGGAGGCTGTACAGATGCCGGTTGTCTATCTCCGCCAGATGCCCATCGTCAGTGTGTCTTCAGGAGAAGGGACGATGGAGGATCATCTCACTTGGGGACAACTGCTCACCTACGTCTATCTCGCAGGCGTGGGTGCGATGCTGATACTGCTCTGTGTGCAAACCCTTCATCTGTATCGCCTCATGCGTGGCGGTTTGCGCCATACCGACAATCGGGGAAATACCGTCATTCTGAAAGACACAGTCCGCTCACCTTTCAGCCTTTTCCGCTGGATAGTAATGAGTGTGGACGACTACGAGCAGAATCGCCAAAGCATCCTCGTCCACGAACAGGAACACATCCGCTTGCGCCACACCTACGACCTACTGCTCCTGGAGGCTTTGCGCATACTCCAGTGGTTCAATCCCTTCATCTGGCTTCTCGGTCATGACCTGCGTGTCATACACGAGTACGAGGCCGACGAAGCTGTCATCAATCAAGGCATCGATGCAAAACAATATCAACAACTTCTCGTCATGAAGGCCATGGGCAATCGTCTGCAGCCATTTGCCAACACCCTCAGACGAGGTTCACTCAAACAACGTATCATTATGATGTATCAAAAGAAATCCAACCGATGGATGATGCTCAAGGCATTGTTCGTCATCCCCACCATGGGCTTTGCCCTCTATGCCTTCGCCACACCCGAAGTCGTGCCCGAAATACAGAATGTACTGGACGAGAAGGTCAGCCTGCCCAGCAAAGTAAAGGTCGAATCCCACCCAAAAGAGGATGTGCAAAGCTTAGGAAAAGACGTAGCATACCTCATGGAGAACGATAGCAACTTCACCGTTGATTGCAGTGAAGCAAAGCTTGATAAGTTTCCTGTATTGACTCTAAAGCCCGAAGATGTCCTCATTATTGATGGCGAAGAGTACACGTTGAAGCAGTTGAACTCCCTCAGTGCTGAGGAAATTGACAATCTCACAGTAATCAAGGACGAGAAGGTTTGGATGAACGTCCTAAAGGACATCCTAAAGAAACATGAAGCAAAGGGTAAAGCTATCGTCATCGAAACGGAAAAGTACGTAAAGGAGCATGGCAAACAAAGCACGATAGGCATTATCCAAGAGGATGAACAACCCACCAACGAGGTCAAGGCTGGTGACCGCATCAGTGGCCAGGTTGTTGAGTCGCCCTCCGACGGCAATCCGCTCTCGGGCGCAAAGGTGTCGCAGGTCACAGCGGAAGGCAAGGTGGTTGGTTCTACCATCACCGATGCCAACGGCCACTTCGAGATGCCTGTCAATGATCCAAAGAACAGGCTCCTATTCACCAAGGATGGCTATCAAGGTGTCGGTCTCCCCATAAGCAAAGGACTGGATATGCGTATTTGGATAAACAGGAACGATACTGCCAAGCCAGCCAATAGCCCTCAATTTCCGGGAGGTGAGAAAGCGTTAATAGAGCACCTCTCATCAAGGCTTACCTACCCACGCAAGGCTCAAGAGACAGGCACTACGGGCAACTATTTTGTTCAACTGTTCATAGACGAGGATGGAAAAATCGAACACACCTCTATCGTCGCCACAACTGGCTACTATCTTGAATCCGCAGTCATTGTAAAGGGGAAGGCACCGGCTTCCAGTGCAAATAATAGTAAGGACGACGTATATCGAGCCGAAAGTGCATTGAAGGCGCAGTGCATACGCGCAGTCGGGACATTGCCTCGCTTCATTCCTGCCGAGGACGATGGCAAGAAGGTAGATGGAGTGTTCACTTTTTCCATTGCCTTCGTCCTCAGTTGAAGCAATACATTAAGGTTAATAAATAGAGTGTTTACCCACCACACCGCCCGCCGTCCGAGAAGATTGCGGGTGGTTTATTATAGAAAATACAAACAAAAACATAATTTTCTAGTCCATGCCACTTAACTTTTCACTATCTTTGCCGTATTAACCCAAGTTTGATATCAGACTAGTCGTTTTTTCTGCTGTTCAGCACTTTACAATTTTCTTTTGCGGTGCTGTGTACTACAAACTTTTCTCGATTTTGTTTTTTCCAAAAGGCGTCTTCTTGTACCTTAGTCGTTCGTAAATATCATCTGCGGATTTGTTCGGTTCGCTGCAAAGCCTCATGTGGACCTTTTCTCCAAGGGCGTTCGTGGCTTCTGTCGTGACTGCCTTTTGCGTGGATAGCCTTCGCACAATCTCTGTCCAGAAGCATGTATCGCCTGTCTGCTTAAGCTTGTAACGGATGGTGTTGACGATCCAGTATGAGAGAATACCGAAGAAGAGGTGGGCATCCAATCGGTCATCCTTCTTGTGATGTATCGGCCGCAGGTTGAGGTCGGTCTTCAGCTGGTGGTTGGTACATTCTATTTTACGAGTGAGGTTACAATAGTCCCATGTGGTCTTCTCGTCAAACGTGGAAACATTCGTCCTGAGGAAATAGATGCCGCTCTGCTTGTCCACATTCTCCGGTACGGCTATGCACCACTCGATGTCATCCATATTCTTGGGATTCTTCATGTTATCAGCGATGTAGTCGATGACGTAGTACTTGGAGATGGACGGATATTTCTGCCTGGCCCCGCCCACGCGCTCGATGACCTTCTCGTAGTTCTTCGTGACGTTCTTCTTCGTCAGTGAGTCCTTCGCATTCTGCAGATCTTCTTCGAATCGCTCCTTGAATTTGCGGTTCATGGATGTCTCCTTGAGGTCCTTTGCAGGGAAGTTTATCTCAAGATAGTAGTCTCCGTCCTCTTCATGCTCCACCTGTGTGAGTTTGACTGGCTGCTTCTTGCTGTCGAGCACCGTTAAGGTCTTCGCATCGGTGGCAAGTTCATAGTCAGTGAGTCTTCTGCGGCTGACGCACAGGTAGTTGTAACCCTTTTCCTTTATCTTCTGTAGGTTGTCCTCCGTGGCAATTCCTGCATGAAGGCATACGAGTACCTTGTCCTTCGGGTCATTCGGCATGCGTGTTTTGGCATTGAGCGTATCAACCATGTCGGGCAGCGAATTGGGGTCTGCCGTGTTGCCGGCAAGGATGGACGAGTAGCGTATGAATCCTTCCTTGTTGATGCACAGGGCAAGTACGAGCAGCTTGCAGTCAGAGCGTTTCTCCTTTGAGCGGCCGAACTGAGCCTTCTTGCTGTTGTCCTTGCGCCCCTCGAAGTAGAAGTTAGTAAGATCGAAGATGGCTATCCTATTCGTTATGTTGAACAGGTCGTCCGTCTTCTGACAGAGGTGGCTTTCAAGCTCGTCCTTCAACTCATAGAGTGATGGGGCTGCCTTATATATGGACTGGAATCCTGGACGCCATTCCTGATTGCCGCTGATGAGCTCGCATACGGCCGAGTTCTCGTCCATGATGCGCATGGACTTCAGCTCCGAGGGTGAGTAGATGGTGAGTGTGATGAGATGTGCCAACGTGGTGTTTATCTGTATCTCGCTCCAGCCCTCGTTGCGAAGTAACTTGTCTCTCTCCAGTTCGCGGATGGCCTGCAGGCATACCCATTCGGCACCTACCTCACGTGCATCGGTGTGTATGATGGCGTTTACATCCACAAGGCGTTCAGCCTTCTCGTGCAACTCTTCCATAGTGGCTTTCACAGCGTCTATGCTGCCATTGTTTATCATTTCATGCCAGAATTTCTGTGCCTTGCGCTGCACAAACTCGTTGTAGCGGGAAAGCGGATTCCCGAACAGGTCTACCTGTCCCTGATGCTCGTGCATATAAGTGAGACACTTGCCTATATCGCGGATGTCCTCAGGACGGTGCGGCTCCTCGATAAAACCTACGTTCAGCATGATACGGCTGGGAGCGCAACCGATCAGGTCGCGGAACGACTCCTTGATGCGGTAGTACCATTCATCTCGCTGAGTCCTCGGGTTGTATCTTGGCTGGGACATGAAGTGCATTGCGAGTGCAAAGGTACAACTTTTCTGCGAGACTTATGTGTACTACAATTCGGGGGTTCAGGATGCCTTTTTTGAATAACAGTATGTTAGCTTTGTAAGTACCCCTAAAAATAGTCGAAAATAATTTTAGGGTGTCAAACTTGGGTTAAATTCGCTGTATTTTTGTTTGATAATATTTGTAATTCCCAGAGTGCCTTCTTCACGGCATCGTCTATGGTGACAGTGCCGAACTGAAAGGTATATCTCCTACTTACGACAATCCATATGATGTACGACCTTGCGGAGGATGGAGTAAACTTTGTCTTGGCAGATGTCCACACAAATTGGGTTGCGTACACAAAAAAGCCCCATGGACATACGAGTTGATTCGTATGCCTATGGGGCTTTTTTATGTAGTAAAAAAATCACTTGGCTGAGGGTAGGGAGAATTCGCTCAGGGTTACAAAATCCTTGTCTGAGTATGCAACGGAAATGCGGAAAGTAAGATCTCCTGCCTTGAGCTTATTGTCGCTACGCATAGAACAAGTGTAACGCACAACATCGCCAGGCTTGACCACCTCTATGCGCGTGCTTGGCGAAAGTGTGATGTGCGGATTGCCATTGACTTCATAAACATAAGGAACAACATCATAAATCGACTGATTGGTCGTGTTGGCCAACTCGAAGATGATCTTACTATCTTCTTCTCTATTGATGGTGCGATTCTTGTTTGCGTCAACAAAACGAAGATTGCGGAGAGCCAAGGGGCATGAATTGTATTGGCTACCTTGACCTCCTTCGATGGCATAGCCTCTATCTTGCTGACGCAGATGGCTCGACTGACTATCATGCCCTTTGTTGTTTCTATTCGCCTCATAGTTATCTCGTCCTGTGGCATCTTGAGGATAACGACGTGTACGGCTGTCATAGTCTCTTATGTAGTCACGGTAGCGCTGATTTGCCTCGTAGGTCTGCTCTGAACGAGATTCTGCAGCACTTGCTGCTGCTGCGCCTGTGGCTGCACCTGCGATGACGCCTACAACGGTGCCTAAGCTATGCCCTCGCCATCCTCCTATCATACCGCCGATTGCACCCCCTAAACTACCCCCAGTCAGAGCACCTGCAGCTGCACCAGCTCCCGCAGAGGAGAAGCAACTCTGCATGAGCACGCTAACAGCCAGAATCGTTAAAATCTTTTTCATAATGGATCTTGGTTTATTGGTTAATAATCGTTCCTTTCTAACCTACCCTATTCATGGTAGGTTCTATCACATTTAGTATAAATTAAAGGTGAATATGCTACCGTCAAATAATATCGAATATTATAATTGAGTACAAATTTATGCATAATGAGTTAACCAAACTGTAAATGCGAGTACAAATTTACGGCTGACGCTGCCGATTTGTAATTGCACTACGACAAAGAAATATCTTACGTTATGATCTTTTCTAAAAGCATAGGAGGTCGTCCCGCCCTCACGGACAGAACGACCCCTATTATTGCAAATTAGAATTATCAGTATTATTCAGCAGCGGGTGCCTCTACGGCAGCCTCCTCAACGACAGGAGCGTCGGCACTCTTCTTTGAGCGACGAGTGCGCTTTGCCTTCTTAGCAGTCTTAGCCATGTTCTCGTCGAAGTCAACGAGTTCGATGAAACACATAGGAGCATTGTCGTTAGCACGAAAACCGGTCTTGATGATGCGGGTGTAGCCACCGGGACGATCGCCAACTTTCTCTGCTACAGCTCCAAAGAGCTCCTGAATGGCGTATTTGTCCTGAAGGTAGCTAAACACTACGCGACGAGCATTCGTACTGTCTTGCTTAGCCTTGGTGATAAGAGGCTCAACGTACTTCTTTAACGCTTTTGCCTTGGGGACGGTCGTAGTGATTCTTTTGTGCATAATCAAGCTGACAGCCATGTTGCTGAGCATAGCCGCGCGATGAGTAGCAGTACGACCGAGATGGTTAAATTTTTTGTTATGTCTCATTTTGTTTAATCTTTATCAAGTTTGTATCTTGTAATATCGGTTCCAAACGAAAGATTCAGACTCTCGAGCAAATCATCAAGCTCAGTGAGCGATTTCTTACCAAAGTTGCGGAACTTGAGAAGGTCAGTCTTGTTAAACTGTACCAAGTCGCCAAGCGTATCTACATTTGCTGCCTTTAAGCAGTTGAGAGCGCGCACGCTAAGCTCCATATCGGTGAGCTTAGTCTTAAGCAACTGACGCATGTGTAGTACTTCTTCATCAAACTCTTCATTGCTATCACCATCCACATTGTCGAAGGTGATCTTCTCATCTGAGAAGAGCATGAAGTGATAAATAAGTATACGAGCAGCCTCCTTCAAAGCATCCTTGGGATGAATGGAACCATCGGTTGTAATCTCCAGTACGAGCTTTTCGTAGTCGGTCTTCTGCTCAACACGAAAGTCTTCTACTGAATACATTACGTTGCGAATAGGAGTGTAAATTGAATCAATGGGAATCGTATTAACATCCGAGCAGAATATGCGGTTCTCCTCTGCGGGCACGTAACCACGACCCTTGTTAATACTTATTTCTATCTGCATCGAAGCTTTGGCATCTAAATGGCAAATAACTAATTCAGGGTTTAACACTTCAAATCCAGTAAGATACTCGTTAAAGTCACCTGCCTTCAGCTCTGTTTTGTTCTGAACGGTTAGACTCACTTTCTCATTCTCAGATTCTTCTACTATCTGCTTAAAGCGCACTTGCTTCAAGTTCAGAATAATGTTGGTTACATCCTCCTTTACACCTGGAACGGTTGAAAACTCATGCTCAACACCTGCTATATTAACAGTGTTGATGGCATAACCGTCCAGTGAAGAAAGAAGGATTCGGCGCAAAGCATTACCTACGGTATGGCCAAACCCCCCTTCGAGAGGGCGGAACTCGAACTTTCCGAAACGATCGTCCGCCTCCAACATTATCACTTTATCAGGTTTTTGAAATGCTAATATCGCCATCCTTAATTATTATTTAGAGTACAACTCAACGATCAACTGCTCCTTAATTGTCTCGGGGATATCCTCACGCTCTGGACGATGAAGATATTTTCCTGCCTTCTGGCTTTCGTCCCATTCAATCCAAGGGTATTTAGAGTGATTGAAACCCGCCAATGAGGCATCGATTACTTCAAGAGACTTAGCCTTCTCGCGAACACCGACAATCTGACCGGGTTTAACACTGTAAGAAGGAATGCCAACTACTTTGCCATCAACAACAATGTGCTTATGATTTACAAGCTGACGAGCAGCACGGCGAGTTGGAGCAATACCTAAACGATAAACGATGTTATCCAAACGGCTCTCCAGGTTCTGAAGGAGGATAACACCAGTGATGCCACTGGTACGAGATGCTTTCTCGAGCATGTTGCGGAACTGCTTCTCGAGCACACCATAGGTGTACTTTGCCTTCTGCTTCTCGGCGAGCATGACACCATACTCGGAAGTCTTGCGACGACGGTTGTTACCATGCTGACCTGGAGGGAAGTTTCTGCGAGCACGCACTTTTTCAGAACCGAGGATGGTTTCACCAAAACGACGGTCAATTCTTGATTTTGGTCCTGTATATCTTGCCATAATCTATTCAATAATTTTACATGTACAATACATATGTCTTACTATCCATCACAGAAAAAAGATGAGCTTTACACTCTTCTTCTCTTGGGAGGACGGCAACCATTGTGAGGAAGTGGAGTAACGTCGATGATCTCAACAACTTCTATTCCGGCACCGTGAACGGTACGGATAGCACTCTCTCGTCCATTGCCAGGACCCTTGACGTAAGCCTTTACCTTGCGGAGACCCAAGTCATAAGCGATCTTTGAGCAATCTTGCGCTGCCATCTGAGCAGCATAAGGAGTATTCTTCTTGCTACCGCGGAAACCCATCTTACCAGCACTTGACCAGGAAATAACCTGACCTTCACTGTTTGCCAAGCAAACGATGATGTTATTGAAAGAGCTGTGTACATGCAGCTGACCCATTGCGTCAACCTTAACGACTCTTTTCTTTGCTGCAACTGTTTTCTTTGCCATATTTCAATGATATTATTTAGTAGCCTTTTTCTTGTTAGCAACGGTCTTCTTTCTTCCCTTGCGAGTGCGTGCATTGTTCTTCGTGCTCTGGCCACGAACGGGAAGACCGTTACGATGACGTACGCCACGATAGCAACCAATGTCCATCAGTCGCTTGATGTTCATAGAAATCTCCGAGCGAAGATCTCCTTCGACCTTATACTCGGCACCTATAATCTCACGGATCTTAGCAGCGTCGTCATCAGTCCAATCACAAACTTTCTTGTCACGGTCTACACCTGCCTTGTCGAGGATCTTACCTGCACTGCTTCGGCCAAGACCATACACATAGGTTAAAGCGATTTCACCTCTTTTGTTCTGAGGTAAATCAACACCAACAATTCTAATTGCCATATACTATTATTCTTTTTTTGCAATAATCTTACCCCTGACGTGTCTTAAACTTGGGGTTCTTTTTGTTAATTACATACAAGCGACCCTTGCGACGTACGATTTTGCAGTCGGGGGTACGTTTCTTTAATGAAGCTCTTGTTTTCATATCTTATTCCTTATTATTTATATCTGAATACGATTCTACCTTTAGAGAGGTCGTACGGACTCATCTCGACACGCACCTTATCACCGGGTAAAATCTTAATGTAGTGCATACGCATCTTGCCCGATATGTGAGCCATGATCTCATGTCCATTCTCAAGTTCAACATGAAACATTGCGTTGGACAGAGCCTCAGTGATGACACCATCTTGTTCTATTGCAGACTGCTTTGCCATATCTTGATAAAATTCTAAATCAGACTTCTAACATTTCAATTTCTTTAAAAGAAGAGAGGATATCGGGTTTGCCATGATGAATGGCAATCGTATGCTCGAAATGAGCAGCTGGTTTTCTATCACGGGTGATGACGGTCCATTTGTCGGGCATGAGGTATATTTCATGTGTCCCCATTGTTATCATGGGTTCAATTGCAATACACAACCCGTTTTTCAACATTTTTCCACCACCACGTCTTCCATAATTTGGTATGGGTGGATCTTCGTGCATTTCTTTACCAATCCCGTGGCCAACGAACTCTCTAACGACTCCGTAGCCATTTGATTCGCAATGCTGTTGAACAGCCCAACCAATGTCCCCCACTCTATTTCCGGCAGTGGCTATTTCTATTCCTTTATAGAGTGCCTCCTTGGTTACTCGAAGCAATTTTTTTACTTCTTCACAGACTTCGCCAACCTGAAAGGTGTAGCAAGAATCACCATTATAACCATCTAAGAGTACTCCACAATCAACGGAAACGATATCACCGTCATGTAAGGGAATGTCATTGGGAATACCATGGACAACTTGCTCATTGACTGAGGTGCAAATACAAGCAGGAAAGTCTGGTCCATTGGGATTTGGATAACCAAGGAATGTGGGTATTCCTCGGTTGTCCCTTATGTACTCATTTGCAAGCTTGTTCATTTGCTTGGTGGTTACACCCGGCTTAATGATTTTTGCAATCTCAGCCAGAGTGCGACCAACCAGCAAATTTGCTGCACGCATCTTTTCTATCTCATCTTCTGTCTTGAGAAATATCATCAGAGTAGATAGTCTTAATAGGCATTCATACCTGCACGACCATGAATACGTCCTGAACTCAAAAGACCATCATAATGACGCATCAAAAGATGGCTCTCAATCTGCTGAAGAGTATCAAGTACTACTCCAACGAGAATCAAAAGTGAGGTTCCGCCAAAGAATGCTGCAAACTCACGTGTTACATTGAACAAGCCAGCAAAAACAGGCATGATTGCAATGAATGCAAGAATGAGCGATCCGGGGAAAGTAATTCTGGACATAATTCCATCAATGTATTCAGCAGTTTCCTTTCCTGGTCGAATACCAGGAATGAAACCATTGTTGCGTTTCATATCTTCTGCCATCTGAACAGGATTCAAAGTGATGGCTGTGTAGAAATATGTGAAGGCAATGATCAGAATTGCAGTTAATACGTTATACCAAAGACCTTGTGGATTTGAAAGTGCGATGGCAGCAGGTGAAGCATCACCTCCAATAGCACGAGCCAAAATACCAGGTATAAACATCAAAGCCTGAGCAAAGATGATAGGCATAACATTTGCAGCAAATACCTTCAAGGGGATATACTGACGTGCTCCACCTACAGGCTGATTGCCAACAACGCGCTTTGCATATTGTACAGGTACTTTGCGTGTTCCTTGAACAAGTAAAATAGCTATAATTACAACTGCAAAAAGAACAATAATTTCAATAAGGAACATTACAAGACCACCACCAGTCATGTTGTTCAATCGTCCGACGATTTCCTGGCCGAAAGCTTCAGGAAGACGAGCAATGATACCTAACATAATGATAAGTGATACACCGTTTCCGGTACCCTTATCTGTAATGCGTTCGCCAAGCCAAAGGATGAACATACTACCAGCTGCCAAAATGATGGTGCTTGTAATAAGGAACATCGTCCAATTGAGTGTTGGCATCGCATCTCCCATCTGAGCTCTTAGATTGATAAGATAGGCGGGACCTTGAACAAGGAGAATAAGAAGTGTCAGGGCACGAGTGTATTGATTGATCTTGCGGCGTCCGCTTTCACCTTCTCTTTGAATTTTTTGGAAAGAAGGCACTGCTACGCAAAGAAGCTGAATAACGATAGAAGCCGAAATGTAAGGCATGATACCCAATGCAAAGATAGATGCGTGGGTAAATGCACCACCAGAGAACATGCTCAAAAGATTGAGAAGACCATTACCTTCAGCTTGCTTGCCAAGATTTTCAACAGCTTTGGTTGGGTCGATACCCGGAAGTACAATGTACGAACCAAAACGATAAATCGTAGCAAAAAGCATTGTAATGAGAATGCGCATGCGCAGATCCTCAATAGCCCAGATGTTCTTTATGGTAGTTATAAACTTCTTCATTACTTAATTACAGTTTTGTGGCAGTACCGCCAGCGTTTGTGATTGCAGTTTCAGCAGACTTTGAGAATGCGTTTGCAATAACCTCAACCTTTGCTGTGAGTTCGCCATTTCCGAGAACCTTTACAGGCTTGTTGGGGCTTACGAGACCGGCTGCAACGAGCTCATTGATTCCGATTGTAGCGAGATTCAAAGTGTCAGCGAGCTTCTGAAGAGCAGTCAGGTTGACAGGTTGGAACTCAACATGATTTACATTCTTAAAGCCGAACTTGGGTACGCGACGCTGCAGAGGCATCTGACCACCCTCGAAACCGATCTTCTTCTTGTAGCCAGAGCGTGCTTTTGCACCCTTGTGACCACGGGTAGACGTGCCACCAAGACCAGAACCAGGACCACGTCCGATTCTACGACGAGAGTGAGTTGAACCACAAGCGGGTTTCAAATTATTTAATTTCATAACTTAACTGTTTACAGATTTGTTTAACTATATCCTGTAATCAAAATTCTTCGATTTTTCGAGTAAACGAAAAATTAGTCAAGAACAGTTACAAGATGATGTACTGCATTGATCAGACCGCGATTTGAGGGGGTATCCTCTACTTCAACAACCTGATATAGCTTGCGCAATCCCAGGGTATCGAGAGTGGCCTTCTGCTTTTTTGGAGCATGAATTCTGCTTCTTGTCTGCTGTACTTTTATTGTAGCCATTGTTATATACCTCCTAAAAATTAACCTCTGAATACTTTCTCAATTGATACACCACGATGAGCTGCAACAGTGCGAGCATCACGCATGGAGGCGAGAGCATTGATAGTAGCCTTAACCAAGTTGTGGGGATTCGAAGAACCCTTTGACTTAGCAAGCACATCTTTAACACCGACGCTGTCTAAAACGGCACGCATAGCACCACCTGCAACCACACCTGTACCAGCGCTTGCAGGCATAATGAGAACCTCAGCTCCACCAAAGTGAGCTGTTGCTTCATGGGGTACAGTACCATTCACAACAGGAACCTTGACTAGGTTCTTCTTTGCAGCTTCAACGCCCTTAGCAATAGCGGCAGTAACTTCTCCTGCCTTACCTAAACCCCAGCCAATGATTCCGTTTTCGTTACCTACGACAACGATGGCAGAGAAAGTGAAGGTGCGTCCACCCTTCGTCACCTTAGTAACTCGGTTGATGGCTACCAATCTATCCTTCAGTTCGGTATCATTATTTACCTTTACAATATTTGCCATAATCAAATTTAGAATTTAAGTCCACCGTTACGGGCTGCATCAGCAACCTCCTTTACTCTACCATGATACAGATATCCGTTACGATCGAACACTACAGTAGTAATTCCGGCTTCAAGAGCCTTCTTTGCTGCGAGTTCGCCAACCTTTTGCGCTTGCTCCTTCTTAGGCATATTCTCCATTCCAAGAGATGATGCGCTACAGAGGGTAGTACCGGTCATATCGTTGATGATCTGAATGTAAATCTGCTTATTACTTCTGAATACGCTCATACGAGGACGCTCTGCTGTGCCAGAAACCTTATTACGTACTCTGTACTTAATCTTGATTCGTCTTTCTATTTTTGTTGTCATGATCTTCAAGTTTTAAAGTTACTTAGCACCGGCAGACTTACCAGACTTTCTACGGATAACCTCACCAGCGAAGAGAATACCTTTTCCCTTGTAGGGTTCAGGCATACGGAATGAACGAATCTTTGCACAAACCTGGCCAAGAAGATGCTTATCGCAAGACTTGAGGATGATTTGAGGATTCTGATTACGCTCTGACTTAGTCTCAACCTTGATTTCGTTGGGAAGCATAATGAGGATGGGATGAGTATATCCAAGAGCAAATTCAAGCAAATTGCCTTGATTGCTTACTCGGTAACCAACACCGACAAGTTCCATCTGTTTTGTATAGCCTTCGCTTACACCAACAACCATGTTGCTAACAAGTGCACGATAAAGACCATGGAAAGCGTGACGCTGCTTTGGTTCAACCGTGTCGTTTGTTTCATCCATCTCAAAAGTCATTTGACCTTCGTTGATGTTTATTTTGATGGAGGGGTGAACAGCCTGGGTCAGTTCGCCTTCCTTACCCTTGACGGTAACGACATTGTCGTCGCTGACAGTAACGTTTACTCCAGCAGGGATTGTGATGGGAAGTTTTCCAATTCTAGACATTCTTCAATTCCTCCTAATTAATATACGTAGCAAAGAACTTCACCGCCGATCTTGAGGTCAGCAGCTTCCTTGTTCGTCATTACACCCTTGGAAGTAGATATAATCGCTATACCTAATCCGTTAATTACTCTCGGCATGTCCTTGTAGCCAGTATACTTACGCATACCAGGCTTGGATACTCTGATCAACTTAGAAATGGCGTTAACCTTATTCTTCTGATCATACTTAAGGGCAACCTTGATGGTTCCCTGAGGGCCGTCATCCACGAACTTGTAGTTCAGGATATAGCCCTTCTCGAAGAGGATCTTAGTGATTTCCTTCTTCAAGTTTGACGCGGGTGCCTCGACCACTCTGTGTTTGGCCTGGATGGCATTTCTCATTCGCGTCAAGAAATCTGCTATGGGATCTGTCATTTTAAAAATAATTTAATTAATCGGGACGCTCCCGACAATATTAAACACTGGATTGTTTCTTCAATCTTTAATTTTTTGTGTTGCCTCTATACATTATTCATATATAGAGGCACAAAAAGCTGAGTGGAGAGATTTACCAACTCGCCTTCTTAACACCAGGAATGAGACCGCTTGAAGCCATCTCACGGAACTGGATACGGCTGAGGCCAAACATACGCATGTAACCCTTTGGACGTCCGGTAATCTTGCAACGATTGTGGAGACGGATAGGATTGGCATTGCGGGGAATGCTTTGGAGCTTCTGTGCTGCTTCAAAAGCTTCGACAGGATCGCCTGTGTTAACGATCTTCTTCAGTGCGGCACGCTTTTCGGCATATTTAGCAATCAGTTTAGCTCTTTTGACCTCACGGGCCTTCATTGATTCTTTTGCCATATCTTACTTATTTTTTTGCGTTCTTAAAGGGAAGACCAAACTCCTTGAGAAGAGCATATCCTTCTTCGTCTGTCTTGGCGGTTGTGACGAAGGTGATATTCATACCGAGAATACGATCGATTGTATCGATATTAATCTCGGGGAAGATGATCTGCTCCTGAATACCCATGGTATAGTTGCCACGACCGTCGAACTTACTTTCGATACCCTTAAAGTCACGGATACGAGGAAGCGCTACACGTACTAATTTCTCAAGGAATTCATACATACGCTCACGACGCAAAGTTACCATGACGCCGATTGGCATCTTCTTGCGCAGTTTGAAATTAGCGACGTCCTTCTTAGAGAAAGTAGCAACTGCCTTCTGACCAGTTATTGCGGTGATTTCGTTGATAGCAACTTCTATGATTTTCTTGTCAGCAGTGGCCATACCTAAACCCTGGTTGATGACAATCTTCTTCAACACGGGAATCTGCATGCTTGAGGTGTAGTTGAACTGCTGCTTCAAGGCAGGCGCGATGCGCTCTGCATATTCTTTCTTGAGACTTGCTGTATTTGCCATTACTTAGATCTCCTCTCCTGATTTTTTTGCGTAACGAACGAGTTTGCCGTCAGCATTTAACTTTCTACCGATACGAGTAGGCTTTCCTGACTTGGGATCAACAACATTAAGGTTGGAGATCTGGATAGGAGCCTCCATCTTCACAATGCCACCCTGAGGATGCTGTGCGCTAGGCTTTTGGCTCTTACTAACCAAGTTGACACCCTCTACGAGTGCGCGCTGCTCTTTTACGAACACTTTCAACACCGTACCAGTCTGGCCCTTGTTGTCACCAGCATTAACGTAAACAGTGTCGCCTTTCTTAATATGTAACTTACTCATTTTTCTTTATTCTTTTAAAAGGATTAAAGAACCTCAGGTGCCAATGAAACGACCTTCATGTTGACAGCTCTGAGCTCGCGAGCAACAGGACCGAAGATACGACTACCACGCAACTCACCAGAATTGTTGAGAAGTACGCACGCATTATCGTCAAAACGGATATATGAACCATCGGGACGGCGAACTTCTTTCTTAGTGCGGACGATGAGTGCCTTTGATACTGAACCAGCCTTAACATCACTCGTGGGAATGGCGCTCTTGATGGCAACGACGATAACGTCACCTACAGAAGCGTAGCGACGGCGTGTGCCACCGAGTACACGGATGCAGAGCGCTTCGCGTGCACCGCTGTTGTCTGCGACAACAAGTCTTGATTCTGTCTGTATCATAATTACTTAGCTCTTTCTACGATTTCTACTACTCTCCATCTCTTAGTTTTGCTCAAGGGACGTGTTTCCATAATAAGAACGGTGTCGCCCTTGTGGCAATCGTTGTTCTCGTCGTGTGCGTGATACTTTTTAGTTTTGCTCACGAACTTGCCATATATGGGGTGCTTCTCCTTGAACTGAGCAGCAACGACGATGGTTTTGTCCATCTTCTCGCTGACAACGACACCCGTTCTAGTCTTTCTTAAATTTCTTTCTTCCATGTCTGTCAGGCAATTTATTTGTTAAGCTCACGCTCGCGAAGGAGAGTCTCCATACGTGCGATATTACGACGTGCGGCCTTAATCTGAGAATTGTTCTCAAGGGGTGATACAGCGTGAATGAGCTTCATCTGATGATACTGTGCCTTCTCGATTTGGATCTTCTCCTTGAGGTCGGCGTCAGTCAACTCCTTAATTTCTGCAACTTTCATAATTATGCGTTTTTATCGTAATCTCTTCTTACAATGAACTTAGTGGTGACGGGCAGCTTTTGTGCAGCGAGGCGGAGTGCCTCTTTTGCTATTTCGTAGCTAACACCTTCGATCTCGAAAATGATACGTCCAGGAGTGATGGGGAAAACATATCCAACAGGATCACCCTTACCCTTACCCATTCGGACGTCAGCAGGCTTCTTCGTGATGGGTTTATCTGGGAAGATACGTATCCAGCTCTGACCTTCACGCTGCATGTATCTTGTCATGGCCACACGAGCAGCTTCGATTTGGCGTGCGGTAATCCAGTGCGTATCAAGCGACTTGATACCGAATGAGCCAAAAGCCAGCTGATTGCCACGCTGTGCATTGCCTTTGCGTGCATTTTTTTGCGGCCTTCTGTATTTGGTTCTTTTAGGTTGTAACATGATTCAAGTGATTTTAACGATTGTTTTTCTTGGGTCTACGACCTCCACGGTCTCCACGACCACCATTATTGAAGCCACCGCGACCGTTATCCTTCTGCTGAGCGAAGTTAGGTGCGAGATCAACCTTTCCATACTTCTCACCGCGACAGATCCAGACTTTGATGCCGAGGATGCCGACCTTAGTCAGCGCTTCACTTTGGCAGAAGTCGATATCAGCGCGGAACGTATGTAAAGGAGTACGACCTTCCTTGAACATCTCGCGACGTGCCATTTCAGCTCCGTTGAGACGTCCGCAGATGAGGACCTTGATACCCTCAGCTCCGGCACGCATAGTGTTTTGTACAGCCATCTTAATAGCACGACGATAGGCAATCTTGCCTTCCACCTGGCGAGCGATGTTATTGGCAACGATAGTAGCGTCGAGTTCAGGCTTCTTAACTTCAAAGATGTTGATCTGAACCTCCTTGTCTGTAACCTTTTTTAGTTCTTCCTTCAACTCATCAACTTTTGAACCGGCGCGTCCGATGATAAGACCTGGACGTGCGGTGCAAATAGTAATAGTGACAAGCTTAAGTGTACGCTCGATGACGATGCGAGAAAGACTTGCATCTGCCAAACGAGTGTTAAGGTATTTGCGGATTTTGTTGTCCTCGAGCAGCGTGTCACCAAAGTTCTTGCCACCGAACCAATTCGAATCCCAACCGCGTACGATGCCGAGACGGTTGCTTATAGGATAAACTTTCTGTCCCATAGTTTCTTCTTAATTAATCATTCTTAGTGTCAACGAACAAAGTGACATGGTTACTGCGCTTGCGGATACGATAGCCACGACCCTGAGGTGCGGGACGCATACGCTTGAGGGTTACACCCTCGTCAACGAACACACGAGTTACGAAGAGTTCGCCGTCCTCTGCCTTGCGATCATTCTTCTGTTCCCAGTTAGCGATTGCTGAGCGCAGAAGCTTTTCAACGTCGGCTGCAGCGGCCTTCGATGCGAACTTAAGGGTAGCGAGTGCACGTCCTACTTCCATACCGCGGATGAGGTCAACGACGTATCTCATCTTTCGTGGTGAAGAAGGCACACCCTTGAGTTTTGCAAAATACTGGGTCTTGAGTGCTGCCTTTCTTGCCTCGGCAGCTTTTTTCTTTCTATTTCCCATTATATTATTACTCTAATTTTTTTACAATGTCCTGCGACTTACTTTTTGTTACCTCCGTGGCCACCGAACTTACGTGTGGGTGCGAACTCACCGAGTTTGTGACCTACCATGTTTTCAGTAACATAGACAGGAATGAACTTATTACCGTTGTGCACAGCTACAGTATGACCCACGAAATCGGGTGAGATCATGCTGGCGCGGGCCCAAGTCTTTACAACAGTCTTCTTGCCAGATTCATTCATGGCGAGAATCTTTTTCTCGAGGTTAACCTCGATGTATGGACCTTTCTTTAATGAACGACTCATATTTTCCTCTGATTAACGTGGATTACTTCTTGTTAGCTCTTTCGATAATATACTTGTTAGACTGCTTCTTCGGGCTGCGAGTCTTAAGACCCTTAGCGTACAGACCCTTGCGGCTTCTTGGGTGACCACCAGACTGACGTCCTTCACCACCACCCATGGGATGGTCGTGGGGGTTCATAACAACACCACGGTTGTGGGGACGGCGACCTAACCAGCGAGAGCGACCAGCCTTACCAGAGCTCTCAAGTCCATGATCACTGTTGCCTACACTACCAACAGTAGCCTTACAAGCTGAGAGAATCTGACGAGTCTCTCCAGAGGGCAACTTGATCACACAATAACGACCCTCACGAGAAGTTAACTGTGCAAAGTTACCAGCCGAACGTACGAGCAGCGCACCCTGACCTGGGCGTAGCTCGATGTTGTGGATAACGGTACCAACGGGAATATTAGCAAGGGGGAGTGCATTACCGATTTCGGGTGCTGCATCAGCGCCACTCATAAGAGTGGTGCCAACTTGAAGTCCGTTGGGAGCGATAATATAACGTTTTTCACCATCCGCGTAGAAGAGAAGAGCAATTCGAGCTGAACGGTTAGGATCATACTCGATTGTCTTTACTACAGCGGGAACACCATCTTTCTCTCTTTTAAAGTCGATGAAACGATACTTTCTACGGTGACCACCGCCGATGTATCGCATAGTCATCTTTCCTTCATTGTTACGGCCGCCAGTAGAGCGCTTACCATAAACGAGAGACTTCTCAGGTACTGATGCAGTAATCTCTTCGAAAGTACCTATAATCTTGTGTCTCTGGCCCGGTGTTGTGGGCTTAAATTTACGTACTGCCATCTTATTTATTAGATATTGCTATAGAAATCAATTGTTTCGCCTTCCTTAATGGTGACGATAGCCTTTTTGTAGGCATTCTTCTGTCCGCGAATGAGTCCAGCACGGGTGTAGCGGCTCTTACGTTTGCCAGCGTAGCGGCAGGTGTTAACTGCCAGAACAGTGACATTGTAGAGTGCTGCAACTTCCTTGGCGATCTCAATCTTGTTGGCATCAGGACGCACGATGAAGCCGAACTTGTTCTGCTTCTCGGTAATGCCGGTCATCTTCTCAGTGACCAGGGGTTTAATGATATTTGCCATAATTGTAAACTCCTTATTATTTGGTCAGATTGCCATCAATAACGTCGATTGCGCCCTCTGTGAGCACAAGCACATCAGCATCAACAACCTTGTATGTGTTGAGTGCATTTGCGGGCATAGTAGAAATGCGTTCGATGTTTCGAGCTGACAAATATACGACTTTATCTGCACCTGGCAATACGAACAGCGCCTTCTTTCCGGCCAATTTAAGATTATTTAAGATTTCAACAAACGCTTTAGTCTTAGGTGCATCCATAGCGATGTTCTCAACTACGATGATAGCATCCTCCTTCACTTTATAAGAAAGAGCACTCTTACGAGCGAGTTGACGAACCTTTTTATTCAGTTTGAAACTGTAATCGCGGGGCTTTGGACCGAAAACGCGACCACCACCAATCATTACGGGTGAGTTGATATCACCATGGCGCGCGCCGCCGCCGCCCTTCTGGCGACCGAGCTTTCTTGTAGAACCACTAATTTCGCTTCTCTCCTTAGACTTGGCTGTGCCTTGACGCTGATTAGCCAAGTACAATTTCACGTCCAGATAAATGGCGTGATCGTTGGGCTCGATGGCATAGATCGCATCGTTGAGAGTGACTTTACGTCCAGTCTCTGCTCCTTTTAAATTCAATACACTAACTTCCATCTTACTTCAATATGCTAACGATTGAACCATTGTATCCTGGCACGCTACCCTTAATAAGGAGCAGGTTGTGCTCGGGAATTACCTTTAACACTTGCAGGTTGTGTGTAGTTACGCGGGCATTACCCATTTGGCCACCCATGCGCATACCCTTGAACACCTTTGCTGGGTAAGAACAAGCACCGATTGAACCGGGCTTGCGCAGACGGTCGTCCTGACCATGTGTAGCCTGACCAACACCACCGAAGCCATGACGCTTTACAACGCCCTGAAAACCTTTACCCTTTGATACACCGATAACGTCAACGAAGGTTGCGTTAGCGAAGATGTCAATGGTGATGGTATCACCCAGGTTAAGTTCCTGCTCAAAACCTGTGAACTCGGCCAAGTGTCTCTTGGGGGTAGTACCAGCCTTTTTGAAGTGTCCCATGAGGGGAGCTGAAGTATTCTTTTCTTTAGCTTCCTCATAGCCGAGCTGAATGGCAGCGTAGCCATCCTTCTCAACACTCTTGATCTGAGTAACCACACAAGGACCTACTTCGATAACAGTGCATGGTACGTTTTTACCCTCGGCACTGAATACGGATGTCATTCCGATTTTTTTTCCTAATAATCCTGGCATTTCAGTTATTCAATTAGTTGTTATAAAAATTGATTGTTTGTTTAGGCAATATGTATTAATGTACACGCGCATTATTACACCTTGATTTCAACCTCAACACCGCTGGGGAGTTCGAGCTTCATGAGAGCGTCAACAGTCTGAGCAGTGCTGCTGTAGATGTCGATGAGACGCTTGTAAGAGCTGAGTTCGAACTGTTCACGGCTCTTCTTGTTAACGAATGTTGAACGGTTAACTGTGAAGATGCGCTTGTGAGTAGGAAGGGGGATAGGACCGCTTACAACGGCCTTTGTAGCCTTAACCGTCTTCACAATTTTCTCTGCTGACTTGTCTACGAGTGTGTGGTCGTAGCTTTTAAGCTTGATACGGATTTTCTGACTCATTTGAGTTAAATACTTTTAAATATGTTTATTGATTTATATCTGAATGGGAGGTTCATGCTGTTCACACATACGTTCCTCCTCTCAGTTGAGGTGAGGGCGATTCGTAAGAGTCATTTGCTACGAATCGCTCCCTCAACTTGTTAGTTTATACCAAATCGGTGCGTCCCTTAACCTCTTCCAGGACAGCCTTTGCAATGTTGCTGCTAACGGGAGCATGGTGATCATAAGTCATGCTGCTGGTTGCGCGACCGGAAGTGATGGTACGCAGTGCGGTAACATAACCGAACATCTCAGCAAGAGGCACCATCGCCTTAACGATGCGTGCACCGCTGCGGTTGGTGTCCATACCTTCAACCTGACCACGACGCTTGTTAAGGTCACCAATCACGTCACCCATATATTCTTCGGGCGTAACTACCTCCAGCTTCATGATGGGTTCCATCAGAACAGGCTTAGCCTTAGCGCAAGCATTCTTGTATGCCTGCATTGCAGCAATTTCGAATGACAACTGGTCAGAGTCAACGGGGTGGAACGAACCATCGCAGAGTTCAACCTTCAGACTATCCATGGGGTATCCACCGAGCACACCATTCTTCATAGCGTTTTCGAAGCCCTTCTGAACAGAAGGAATGAATTCCTTAGGAATATTACCACCGGTAACGCTGTTGATGAACTGGAGAGGAGTCTCCTTGTATTCCTCGTCGCGGGGACCTACATTAACTATGATGTCAGCAAACTTACCGCGACCACCAGACTGCTTCTTGTAAACTTCGCGGAGGTTAACAGTATTGGTTATAGCCTCCTTGTAGTTCACCTGAGGCTTACCCTGATTACATTCAACCTTGAACTCACGCTTGAGACGGTCGATGATGATATCGAGGTGAAGCTCACCCATACCACTGATGACAGTTTGTCCGCTCTGCTCATCAGTTTTTACGGTGAAGGTGGGGTCTTCCTCTGCCAACTTAGCAAGACCATTGCTCAGTTTATCGAGGTCCTTCTGTGTCTTGGGCTCAACTGCGATACCGATAACGGGATCAGGGAAGTCCATTGACTCGAGGATGATGGGAGCTGCTTCGTCGCAGAGTGTATCACCAGTGTGGATATCCTTGAAACCAACACCAGCACCGATATCACCGGCACCGATTACTTCAACGGGATTCTGGTGATTAGAGTGCATCTGGAAGAGACGGCTCACGCGCTCCTTCTTACCAGAGCGCTGGTTGAAGATGTAGCTACCTGCCTCAACCTTACCGCTATAAACGCGGAAGAAGGTCAGACGACCCACATAGGGGTCAGTAGCGATCTTGAATGCAAGAGCTGAAGTCTTCTCGTCTTCGCTGGGCTTGCGGGTTTCCTCTTCGCCGCTATCAGGATTGGTACCCACGATAGCAGGAGTGTCGAGGGGAGAAGGAAGGAACATGCAGACATAGTCGAGGAGCGTCTGTACTCCCTTGTTCTTGAATGAAGAACCACAGGTCATGGGAACGAGGTCCAGAGCGAGGGTACCCTTACGGATGGCAGCGATCAGTTCTTCAGAGGTGATGCTTTCGGGATCCTCAAAGAACTTCTCCATGAGCGTCTCGTCTTGTTCTGCAGCCTGCTCAATGAGCTTAGCTCGCCATTCTTCGCACTCATCCTTGAGTTCGGCGGGAATTTCTTCCACATCGTACTCAGCGCCCATGGTTTCATCGTGCCACAGAATAGCCTTCATACGGATGAGGTCAACGAGACCCTTGAAATTCTCCTCAGCGCCGATGGGCACGCTGATGACAGCAGGTGTAGCACCGAGCACGTCCTTCATCTGGCGAACCACTTCGAAGAAGTCAGCACCAGATCGGTCCATCTTGTTTACATAACCAATACGGGGAACATTATACTTATCAGCCTGACGCCATACAGTCTCAGACTGGGGCTCAACACCACCTACTGCACAATAAGTAGCAACGGCGCCGTCGAGCACTCGGAGTGAGCGCTCCACCTCAGCGGTGAAGTCAACGTGACCCGGAGTATCGATAAGATTGAACTTGTACTTGATATTGTTATAGGTCCAGTAGGCGGTAGTAGCAGCAGAGGTAATGGTGATACCTCGCTCCTGCTCCTGCGCCATCCAGTCCATGGTTGCACCACCCTCGTGCACCTCACCGATCTTATGCGTCTTACCGGTGTAGAAAAGGATACGCTCGGAGGTAGTGGTCTTACCGGCATCGATGTGCGCCATGATACCGATATTTCTTGTAAGATGTAAGTCTTGCTTTGCCATAATCCAATTAAGGAATTAGAATTAGTGATTGATAATTGATAATTGATAATTGGAAATGGTTTAGAAACGGAAGTGAGCGAATGCACGGTTAGCCTCAGCCATGCGGTGCATATCCTCCTTACGCTTGTAAGCACCACCCTGCTCGTTGAATGCATCCATGATTTCGGCAGCGAGCTTGTCAGCCATGGTCTTTCCGCCACGCTTACGAGCAAAACTGATCATGTTCTTCATGGAAACGCTCTCCTTGCGGTCGGGACGGATTTCCGTGGGGACCTGGAAGGTAGCACCACCGATACGACGGCTCTTTACCTCCACCTGGGGAGTGATTTTATCAAGAGCCTCTTTCCAGATTTCGAGGCTGCTCTTTTCTGCACTCTGCATCTTGTTGCCAACGATCTCCAAAGCATTGTAGAAGATTTCGTAGCTGATGCTCTTCTTGCCATCGTACATGAGATGGTTCACGAACTTGCTGACCTTAACGTCACCGAAGACGGGATCGGGCAGGATGATTCTCTTTTTTGGTTTTGCTTTACGCATTGTTACGTTGTTTTCGTTTTGGGTTGTTTTCGTCTTTTGTCTTCAGCGCCCCTCTGGGCACTTACTCAACCGTTGATGTCGTCTTCCAAAACAGGTTAAAAATTGTTTTCTTGATTACTTCTTAGCATTTGCAGCACCTGCCTTGGGACGCTTTGCTCCATACTTAGAGCGGCGCTGGGTGCGGTTAGCCACACCTGCGGTGTCAAGTGTACCGCGAACGATGTGATAACGTACACCAGGAAGGTCCTTCACACGACCACCACGAACAAGCACGATGCTGTGCTCCTGCAGGTTGTGACCTTCTCCGGGAATGTAACTGTTGACCTCCTTGGTGTTGGTCAAACGAACACGGGCTACCTTACGCATAGCCGAATTAGGCTTCTTAGGCGTGGTTGTGTACACACGAACGCAGACACCGCGACGCTGAGGACAGCTGTCCAGAGCGGGGCTCTTGCTCTTGTCTACCAACACGGCACGACCTTTTCTTACCAATTGTTGAATTGTAGGCATTTTGTTTGTTTTTTAGTTATTATATTGTATATTATTGTATCAGACATAATACGATAAGGGCACAATCTGCCCTTTCGGACTGCAAAGGTACGAACTTTTTTTCTATTAACCATCACTCTTACCAAACATTTTTCATTTTTATCCACAATTTAATGCTTTTTTATAGATTTTTAACATGCTTGCATAGGTTTTACGTTTCTCATTTGGGCTAAAAGTATTGTTTCGAGATACGCTGACATCCAAATTTTTTCAAATCGAGTAGCCACCATTTTGTGGATGGCAACGACTCATACGGCATAGGTATACATTATATAATTATATCGCGCGTGCGTGTGCGCGCGTAATATTTTTAATATTTTGTGGTGAGCAGCTTGCACAAATGCTATCTTTTGCTTAATTTTGTGGCGAAAACCAAACAGAAAGCACGATGGCCATGACACGACAACTAACACTCCTCCTTTTTGGCTCCCTGCCCCTCCTAACGGCAGCCCAGAGCAAGCATCCCAATATCATCTACATCATGTGTGACGACATGGGGTATGGCGATTTAGGTTGCTACGGGCAAAAACTCATTGAAACACCTAACCTCGACCGCATGGCAGAGGAAGGCATGCGATTCACGCAGGCATACGCAGGAAGTCCGGTCAGTGCCCCCAGTCGTGCCTGCTTCATGACGGGGCAGCATGCAGGTCATGGTCATGTGCGCGGCAACAAGGAATATTGGTCCGGCTGTCAGCGCAACAATATGTTTGGAGAGAACAGCGACTACTACATCATCGGGCAAGAGCCTTACCTACTCTCCCACCCCATCATACCCGAATTATTCAAGCAAAGAGGCTACAACACCGGCATGTTCGGAAAATGGGCGGGAGGCTATTTCAATCTCGACCACCCCAACGACTTTGCCCTCGACAGTTTGGGCAACACCGACACCAGCAAAGCAGCCACCACGAGCAGTGCCTCACTGCCCCATCGCCGTGGCATCGACGTCTACTATGGTCCCATCTGTCAATTTCAAGCCCACACATACTACCCCAACTTCCTCAATCGATACGACCCAGCTCGCGGCGACACACAGATGATGACCGAAGTGTTGGAACAGAACATCCTGCACAAGGCAGTCAACACCGGCGACGCTGATTTTGAAAACCGCACGCAATACTCAGCCGACCTCATCCACCGCTACGCACTCCATTGGCTTGACCGACAAACGAGTGACAAACCCTTTTTGGGCATCTTCACCTACACCTTGCCCCATGCAGAACTCTGGCAACCGAACGACAGCATCGTAGACCACTACCACAAAGCCTTTGAAGGCATGCCAGAGAAGTCGTTCAACACGCAGTTGTTCAACTGGTACTACGGAGGCACGGACAAGCACGCTCAATTTGCCGCCATGGTGACACGCCTTGATGCATATGTGGGCGAGATCATGGACAAGCTCAAGGAGAAAGGATTTGACGAGAACACGCTCGTGATCTTCACCTCCGACAATGGTCCTCACGAAGAAGGTGGAGCAGACCCCAACTGGTTCAATCGCGACGGATTGCTGCAAGGCAAGAAACGAAGCACCTATGAAGGCGGCATACGCATACCCTTCATCGCTAAAGGTCCAGGTGTGCCTGTCGGAACCATCAACGACCACCAACTGGCCTTTTACGACCTGATGCCCACCTTTCTCGAATACGCGGGTTTTGATGCCCGTCCCTATAGCATGAAGAAAGCGCAGGAAAGAGGCGCCACCGACCCCACCCAGGATTACTATGACGGCATCTCGTTTGCCCGTACTCTCACCGGCAAGAAAGGTCAGAAGAAACACCAATTCCTCTATTGGGAGTTTCATGAAACAAACATGATGGGATTGCGCATGGGAGATTGGAAGCTCGTGGTCAATGGTGGGAAATGCCACCTCTATGACCTCAAAACAGACCTACACGAAGACCACGACATCATCGCCGACCACCCAAAAGTAGCAGAGAAGATGAAATCTATCATCCGAAATCAGCACGTCAAGAGCAACCTGGCGAAGTTCCATTTGAGTCTGCCCGACGAAGCAAAAGAGAAATAAACCACCCTGAAACAAATGATGAACATCAGAATAATAGCAATAGTCCTTATGGCACTCATCCTGACAGCCATCCCCGCATCGGCTCAGGTGAATAACGACAGTGTGATTGCCTCTATCAAAGCTGACATCAAACGCTCAAAGGAGAAAGAGAAAGCAGCACGACAGCGTCTCAAAGAAGAGGAACGTATGACGCGCCAACTGGAGCGTGAACTAGAAAAGGCACAAGTGCACAAACAAAGAGAAAAAGAAGCACAGCGCACGGCCAAGCAACGAGGCAAGGTCTTCATCCCAAGAGCCTTCGAACGTAAGGTGGTGCTACAACCAGACGACGTAGCGCCAACACATCAAACCACACCGGCTGCAAAAACCGCTACCACGCGACGCGAACGACGAGGAGCAAAACCAGAAGTTCAGCCCACAGCCAAGGAGCAGCCCACCGCTGCACAGGCAGGGCAAACTAAAGAGAAGAAAAAGAAGGAAAAGGACGAATCATCGACCCACACAGAGAAAAGTACAAAGGACATGCCCGTTGCAGCACCCGGTGTCGCAGGAGGGGAAAAAGCAGCAGACAATCAGACCCATACGACCACTCCTGGGAGACGACGCTTGAGCGACAAGGAAGCCCTCCGACTGCAAGCAGAGCGTGAAGCTGCCAACGCAAAGAAACTGAAAGAAAAGAAACGAGCTGCGGAAGCTGCGGCAAAGGAACAGGCTCGAAAGGAAAAAGAAGAAGCCAAAGCGAAAGCTGCAGAAGCCAAGGCGAAAGCCAAGGCAGAAAAAGACGCTGCTAAAGAAGCAGAAAAAAAGGCAAAGGAAGACGCCCGAATTGCTGCACAGCAGGCCAAGGAAGCCGCCAAAGCAGAAGAAAAAACCGTGAGCGTTCGCCGACAGAGAGAGAAGAGCTCCACCGAGGAAGACGGCGACAAACAGTAATGACGCTCCTTGCTTCATATTGTTTGGCATAAGATACCCGACCGCCGAAATGTCGACCAGAAGTCGAGACACGCCGAAGTGGCTGTCGGTGCATGGTAGCAAGTGTTGCGCACATCCTACACTCAAGATAAAAGCGATTTGCTCTCCAATCAGGGCAAATCGCTTTTTTCTTACACGAATGCTGAGCAAAATTTTATCTGAAAAAAAACTGAGAGGAGCCATCCTCTTGCGAGACACAAATTCATCCATGCCAAGTTCTCCCGACAGTGCCAAAGAGAGAGAAGATAAGTGCATTTTTTTCGGCGAAAAACAGTTAATATGTGATAATTTTGGTTCTTTCAGAAAAAAAATGTAACTTTGCCGCCAATTTATGCACAATTGTGCACATTTAGATAATAAGAGTAAAAAGATACATTACATAATGAAACACCAACTCAGGAGTGCTGTTTGCACCGAAGGACGCCGCATGGCAGGCGCCCGTGCCCTTTGGGTAGCCAACGGAATGAAGCGCGAGCAGTTTGGCAAGCCCATCATCGCCATCGTCAATTCATTCACACAGTTTGTGCCCGGTCACACCCATCTGCACGAAATCGGTCAGATCGTGAAGCAGGAGATTGAGAAACTCGGTTGCTATGCAGCAGAGTTCAACACCATTGCCGTGGACGACGGCATTGCAATGGGCCACGACGGCATGCTCTACTCACTCCCCTCACGCGACATCATCGCAGACAGCGTTGAGTATATGGTCAACGCACACAAAGCAGATGCCATGGTATGCATCTCCAACTGCGACAAGGTGACGCCCGGTATGCTCATGGCCGCTATGCGTCTGAACATCCCTGCTGTGTTTGTGAGTGGCGGTCCCATGGAATCGCACAAAATCAACGGAGAGAACGCCGACCTCATCACAGCCATGATTAAGGGTGGGGACCCAACAGTGAGCGACGAAGAATTGGCACAGGTAGAGCAGACGGCATGTCCAGGTTGCGGAGCATGTTCCGGCATGTTCACCGCCAACTCCATGAACTCACTCACCGAAGCCATTGGTCTTTCATTGCCTGGAAACGGCAGCATACTTGCCACCCATAAGCGCCGCATCCAACTCTTCAAGGATGCAGCTAAGCTCATCGTCAAGAACGCATTCGCCTATTATGAGGATGGCGACGAAAGCGTACTGCCCCGCAGCATTGCCACCCGCCAGGCATTCCTCAACGCCATGACACTCGACATCGCCATGGGTGCCAGCACGAACACCGTGCTCCACTTGCTGGCTGTGGCACAGGAGGCAGAGGTGGACTTCAAAATGCAAGACATCGATGCCCTTTCGCGCAAGGTACCATTCCTCTGTAAGTTATCTCCCAACTGGCAGAAATACAGCATCCAGGAAGAGAACCGTGCAGGCGGCATTCTTGGCATTCTTGGCGAGTTAGCCAAGGGCAACCTGCTCGACCTCAACTGCAAGCGTGTCAACGGTGCCACACTGGGTGAAGACATCCAAAAATACTCCATCACCGGTCTGCAACTCAAGGACGGAATGTGGACAAACGACCCCTATGCACCCGTGAGTGCAGAAGTAGGCAACATTTACGGATGTGCACCCGGCGGTAAGTTCAGCAACGTGATGGGCTCGCAAGAAAACTATTGGGAAGAACTCGACACCGACCGCGAAAACGGTTGCATCCGTGACATCGAGCACGCCTACACAAAGGATGGAGGCATGGCAGTACTCTTCGGCAACATCGCTCAAGATGGTTGCGTGGTGAAGACCGCAGGCGTTGCGCCCGAACTTTGGCATTTCGAAGGTCCTGCCGTAGTCTTCGACTCACAAGAAGACGCCTGCGAAGGCATCTTGGGCGGGAAGGTGAAAAAGGGAGATTGCGTTGTCATCACCCACGAGGGTCCGAAGGGCGGTCCTGGCATGCAGGAAATGCTCTACCCCACCAGCTACATCAAGTCCATGCACATGGGCAAGGAATGTGCCCTCATCACCGATGGTCGCTTCTCAGGCGGCACCAGCGGCTTGTCCATTGGCCACATCTCACCCGAGGCTGCCAGCGGAGGCAACATCGGCAAGATTCAGGATGGCGACATCATCGTCATCGACATCCCCAGCCGCAGCATCAACGTAAAACTCAGCGACGAAGAACTCGCCGCACGCCCTCAGCAGCCACTCAAACGCAATCGCGTAGTTAGCAAGGCATTGCAGCACTACGCCAAGAGCGTGAGCAGTGCTGACAAGGGTGGTGTGAGAATGTAAAACTAAAGCCCCGACATAAAGAAACATGGAAAAGATTACAGGCGCTGAAGCCATGATGCGCTCTCTGGAGCACGAAGGAGTGAAGATTCTCTTCGGCTATCCCGGTGGTGCCATCATGCCCTCTTATGATGCGCTCTACGACCATAAGCAAACGCTCAACCACATCCTCGTTCGCCACGAACAGGCAGCCATCCATGCCGCACAAGGCTATGCGCGCGTGAGCGGCAAGGTGGGATGTTGCATCGTGACGAGCGGTCCTGGTGCCATGAACACCATCACAGGCGTAGCCGACGCCATGATTGACTCCACACCCGTGGTGGTTATCTGCGGACAGGTGGGCGCAGCAATGCTGGGCACCGACGCCTTCCAAGAGGTCGACGTCATTGGCGTCACCCAACCCATCACAAAATGGGCCTACCAGATACGCCGTGCAGAAGACATCCCTTGGGCTGTCAGCCGTGCTTTCTACATTGCACGAAGTGGGCGTCCCGGTCCTGTTGTGCTCGACTTTGCCAAGAACGCACAGACAGCACTGATTGAATATCAACCACAACAGGTGGACTTCATACGCAGCTACAACCCCGACCCCATCTCTCCAAAGAGCGTCATAGAAGAGGCAGCACGCCTCATCAACGAAAGCGTGAAGCCTTTCATGCTCGTAGGACAAGGCGTGGAATTGGGAGGAGCTCGTGAAGAGTTGCTCGCCCTATGTGAGAAGGCACAAATCCCCTTTGGAGAAACCCTTCTTGGACTCTCTGCAGCCCCCAGCGACCACCCTTTGAACATGGGTATGTTGGGCATGCACGGCAACCTTGCCCCCAACGTGATGACCAATCAGTGCGACCTGCTTATCGCGGTGGGTATGCGCTTCGACGACCGCGTCACAGGCAACCTGAAGACTTATGCCAAGCAGGCTAAAATCATACACTTCGAAATTGACCCATCCGAAATCGGAAAGAACGTGAAACCCACGTTGGCTGTGCTCGGCAACTGCAAGCACACACTGGCTGAGGTGACAAAACTGGTGGACACGGCCACACACAAGGCATGGATAGATGGCTTTGCACCCTATGCTGAAAAAGAGGAGCAAAAGGTCATCACGCCAGCCTTGCACCCCACCGAAGGACCACTCCTCATGGGCGAAGTGGTGCGGCGCGTCAGCGAGGCTGCCCACAACGAAGCCATCCTTGTCACCGATGTGGGTCAGAACCAGATGTTCGGTTGTCGCTATTTCAAGTACACGAAACCACGTTCCGTGGTCACCAGCGGCGGATGCGGCACCATGGGATTTGGCATTCCAGCAGCCATCGGTGCCACGTTTGGAGCGCCCGACCGCACCGTGTGCATGTTCTGCGGAGATGGCGGTTTCCAGATGACCATCCAAGAACTTGGCACCATCATGGAGCAGCAGTGCCCGGTGAAGATGATTTTGCTGAACAACAATTTCTTGGGAAATGTGCGTCAGTGGCAGTACATGTTCTTCAACAAGCGCTACTCCTTCACGCCCATGATCAATCCCGACTACGAACTCATCGCCAAGGCATACAATATCCCTTGCCGCACGGTCATCCACCGCGAGGACCTCGACGCGGCCATCCACGACATGCTCACCACAGAGGGTCCCTATCTGCTGCAGTGTGCCATCAAGGAAGAGGACAACGTGCTGCCCATGACACCTCCGGGCGCTAATGTGGACGAAATGATGCTCGAAGTAAAATAAGAACAACCATGACAGAAGATAAACGAATAGGCGATTGCCAAAGTTGTGGCAAGTGCGATGAGCAGAACAACAGTCTGCAAGGATTCGATGATGCCGTAAGAGCAGCTGCTGCCATCCAGCGCAACTCATACGAACAGAATCTGACGCGTGAACGCAAAGCCACATTAGAACGCGACAATGCGGTAGGACTCCAGCGTGAGACGTTTTCGCGCAATGCCGTAGTGCGCCCCTCAACGCCTGGGCACGAAGGCGCTATTGTCAACACTCATGACGGATTGACGCTCTACACGCTCATC
This sequence comes from Candidatus Physcousia equi, assembly GCA_018065005.1. Taxonomy (GTDB): domain Bacteria; phylum Bacteroidota; class Bacteroidia; order Bacteroidales; family Bacteroidaceae; genus Physcousia; species Physcousia equi. The sequence goes on along the minus strand of JAGHUD010000075.1, from coordinate 4,099 downwards.
ATCTACAGCGAGAACTATGCCGGTATCCTCAACCAAATCACCGCGGTCTTTACACGCCGACAGGTGAACATCGAGTCGCTCAACGTATGCGCCAGCAGCACACCGGGTGTGCATAAGTACACCATCACATGCTACTGCAAGAAGGAGATGGCTGAAATGCTGGTGAAGCAGATTGAAAAGAAGATTGACGTCTTGCAGGCGAATTGTTTCGTCGACGATGAGATTTTCATCTTGGAAACTTCCCTCCTCAAGCTCGCCACGCCCAACGTGCTCACCAATCCTGATGTCTCGCGCGTAGTGCGACGCTATGACGCACGCTTTGTGGAGGTGAACCCCACCTACACCATCGTGGAGAAGACGGGCATCACCGACGATGTGCTCCAACTCTTCCGTGTGCTCGACGACATGGGTTGCGTGTTGCAATTCGTGCGTACGGGACGCATTGCCGTCACCAAGTCGTGCATCGAGCGCCTCGATCAGTACCTCACGCAGCGCGAAGAAGACCAAAACGAGCTCAAGAAATAGTAACCCCAATTGTCCTCTGTCACAAACAAACAGAACCACTCATGATGGAGAAGATTGATGCACATCCTATCTACATAGAGCCCTTCCACGTCGACTTCACAGGCCGCATCTTTATGGGCATGCTCGGCAACCATCTGCTCAACGCCGCTGGCAACCACTCGCAACGCCGCGGTTGGGGCATTGGTGCGCTCAACGAGACACGTCACACATGGGTGCTCTCACGCCTTAGCATCGAAATGATGGATATGCCACGCCAATATGAGCACTGCACCATCACCACCTGGGTGGAAAGTGTTATGAAGCTCTTCACCAACCGAAACTTCGCCATTCTGCGCGAAGACGGCACCGCTATGGGCTATGCGCGTAGCGTGTGGGCAATGATAGACATGGAAACAAGACGTCCTTGCGACTTGCTCTCGCTCTACGATGGCGACATCCTCAACTACGTTGTCGCTCCCGAGGAGAACATCTGCCCCATCGAGGGGCACGGACGCTTCCGTTTCCGCAATGCAGAGTTTGTGCGTACCATTCCCACCTACTATAGCGATGTAGACATCAACGGTCACATCAACTCCATCAAATACATCGAGCACATCCTCGACCTCTTCCCACGAGAAACATTCGAGCACGGCATACGACGCTTCGAGATTGCTTACAAAGCAGAAAGCTACATGGGCGACACCCTCAGCTTTTTCCAACAGCAGAATGAAGACGGCACCATCGACGTCGAGGTACGCAAGAACGCCACGGAAGAGAATCCCGGCGAAGTGGTCTGCCAGGCAAGACTGAGCATCCACCATGCTGAAGATGGACAGCAAGAGTCGTGACGGCTCACTCTCATGCAAAAAGAACTCAAACTAAACAATAAACCCTTTAATCAACAACAAAAAACAATGGCAAAATTGAATTTTGGCGGTGTCATCGAAGAAGTGATGACCCGCGAGGAGTTTCCCCTTGACAAGGCACGCGAAGTGCTGAAGAATGAAACTATCGCCGTTATCGGTTATGGTGTTCAAGGTCCCGGTCAGGCTTGCAACCTCCGCGACAATGGTTTCAACGTCATCGTGGGCCAGCGTCAGGGCAAAACCTTCGAAAAGGCTGTTGCTGACGGATGGGTACCCGGTGAGACCCTCTTCTCTATCGAGGAGGCTGCCGAGAAGGGTAGCATCATCATGTGTCTGCTCAGCGACGCTGCGGTCATCAGTGTATGGCCCACACTCAAGCAGTACCTCACCCCCGGCAAGGCACTCTATTTCAGCCACGGCTTCGCCATCACATGGAATGACCGCACCGGTTGCGTCCCCTCCAACGACATCGACGTCATCATGGTGGCTCCCAAGGGTAGCGGCACCAGCCTCCGCACCATGTTCCTCGAAGGTCGCGGACTGAACAGCTCATACGCTGTCTATCAGGACGCTTCCGGTCGTGCTCTCGAGCGCACCCTCGCCCTCGGTATCGGTATCGGCTCAGGCTACATGTTCGAGACCACCTTCCAGCGCGAAGCAACCTCCGACCTCACCGGTGAGCGCGGTTCACTGATGGGTGCCATCCAGGGTCTGCTCCTCGCTCAGTACGAGGTACTCCGTGAGAATGGCCACACTCCCTCTGAAGCCTTCAACGAGACCGTCGAGGAGCTCACCCAGAGCCTCATGCCTCTCTTCGCCAAGAATGGTATGGACTGGATGTATGCCAACTGCTCAACCACCGCACAGCGTGGTGCTCTCGACTGGATGGGTCCCTTCCACGATGCCATCAAGCCCGTCGTAGAGAAGCTCTACGCCAGCGTTAAGTGTGGCAACGAGGCACAGATCTCTATCGATGCCAACTCAAAGCCCGACTATCGCGAGGGTCTTGAGAAGGAGCTTGCTGCCCTCCACGAAAGCGAGATGTGGCGCACGGCTGAGGTGGTTCGTCGCCTCCGTCCCGAGAACAACTAATCCCCAACCTCATGCGCGCTGCCATTTCCGGCAGCCCACAACAAACAGACAAAGCGGATGCTCCACCTCGAGCATCCGCTTTTCTTATTTTCGCACTACACCTTCCATGGCGAATAGCGCGCAAAGACACAAATAATTATCTTTTCATGCCACTTGATTGGTATTTTTTTGTAACTTTGCAACGAAGATTCCAGAAACCCCACACAAAAAACATTCAAACACAAGAATCATGATAGTAACGATTGCCAACCCCATCTACGATGCTGTATTCAAGTACCTCATGGAAGATGAACGCATTGCAAAGACCTTGCTCTCTGCTCTCCTGAAAAAAGAAGTATTGGATGTCGAAGTCAGACGCCATGAGTACACGAATGGCAGTAGAGATAACATTTCGATGTACCGCATCGACTTTGGTGCAACCATAAAGCAAGAAGATGGCAGCAGCAAACTCATCCTCATCGAACTGCAAAAAACATGGCTCGAAACAGAAACACTCCGCTTCCGTCAATATCTGGGAGCACAATACGCATTGCCCGACAACATCATCAAGGATAACAATCCCGAGGGATATGCCATCCCAATGGTTACCGTCTATCTGCTCGGACATAAAGTGGGCGATATCGAAGAGCCTGTCATCTACGTCACCCACAAATCATACGACTATTATGGTAACGAGGTCACCAAAGGAATCCCCGACCCATTCGTTGAAAGTCTCGTGCACAACAGCATTGTGGTGCAGATTCCGCGTCTCAGAGGACATGTAAACAACCGATTGGATGAAGTCTTAAGCGTGTTTGATCAGTCATGCAAGGACAAATACAATCGGCAGGTACTCAATATCGACGAGGACAAATACGTTCATGATGACGAGATGAAACACATCATCCATCGACTGCTCTCTGCAGCCTCTGATGCAGAACTGCGCCACGAAATGAATGTGGAGGACGAATACTTCACCGCCATTGAGAATCGAGACACCACTATCATGCTTCGCGATCAAAAGATTATGGAACTCGATGCACAAATCGCAGAGAAGGATGGACAACTCGCAGAGAAGGATGGACTAATCGCAGAAAAGGAGAAAGCCTTGTTAGTCACAGCCAAGGCACTCAAGCAGGCAGGAATACCAGACGACCAGATAGCCATCATGACAACCCTCCCTATCAGCGAAATCATAAAATTGTAAGACGAAAGTCGTCAATCACTTCTGCTTCGCTCCTCTCCAGGGCACCGCCCTATGGAGCACAAAAAAAAGACTCTCCCCCTGAAGACTCTCCCCCCGCCCTCCCTAAAGGGAGGGAGCTGCATTGAGGCTACCTTCCACCGGCTACGCGGCTCCCTCCCTCGCAGGGAGGGCGGGGGGAGAGACTTCTGTATCAATTCTGCCAGATCAGCCACCGTCACCTTACCATCCTCATTCAGGTCGCATACCTCGGTGAGGGGGATGGCAACGGGCCGTATGGGGCGTCCGCTGCTGCGCTTGCGTATCGCCCAGGAGCGATAGTCATAGTAGGCGGTGAGGCAGTATGCCATGGTGTTGTCGCCACCGCGCGAGAGTTCGTTGAGCCAGTAGGAGCAGACCTCGCCTTTTTCGTAGAATCCTTCGTTGTGGTAGTAGCCCGCGGCGGGCAGGAAGA
>JAGHUD010000016.1 GCA_018065005.1 Candidatus Physcousia equi | reverse complement strand
GCGAAGACTGGTACACTGTCAAGCACAGAACTTGACTTCACCAACCAGACACGCCTCCAGTCCGTAGATGCAAGAGGCGTGAATGTGCAAGCTGTCCTCTTCGCCCAGGGATGCCCAGTCAAGACAGCCAAGCTTGGCTCACAGATTCAGACCTTGCGTCTGGAGTATCTGCCAGAACTGACAGAAAGCGGATTGACATTGCAGAACTGGCGTACAGTCAAGACACTCCGATTCTCCAACTGTCCACATATCTCATGGCAGACGATCCTGAACAAGTGTACAAGCGTTGACCGTGTACGAATTGAGGGAATAAGCCTTGAAGACGATGGTACCATGCTCAACAAGTACAAGACGCTGAAAGGCATTGACGCAGACGGCAACGCTGTAGATTATTGTGCATTTGTCGGAAATGTCAGACTTACGACCTACATAGAGGATGAAGAGTTTGAACAGTTGCAGAGCCGTTTCCCAGAGCTCAACATCCAGCAGCCAGACTATTCAATCCTGGAGTTCGACGATTCTGTAAGCGATGATGCCAATGTGAGCAACCTTGACAACAAGACTGGTTATAAATATGGCAGCGACTTCGTGCCAAGCGGTCATGTGAAAGCAATCTTGAAGCGCAGGTTCCGTTGTCTGTCAAAGATAACAAAGAAGCCTACAACAAGGAATATCACACATGCAGGCGTGGCGACGACGCAGAACAACGGGGACGGCGAGGCGACCATCTATCCGCTCCATGCAGAGAACTCGAACTACTACGCCGATGCCCAGGAACTGAAGAACTGCTCGGCGGCAAAGCTGGACAGCACGGAGGGCGACTGGATGATGTATGAGCCCCACCGCTGGTTCAAGGGTGTGAACGACTACCTGAACGGCAAGCACTATGCTTGCTGGAGCACCAACGAGCGTATGCCGAAGAAGCCGGACTGCGACATTGTGACGCTGGACGAGATCAAGGATGCCGGCGACTACCGGAACAACTACAAGATCATGAGCGGCAAGGAGACGCTGGCGCAGAGCTACACGGCAGACAACAGCTACGCCGTCTGCAGGGTGGGCGTGAGCGGCTACAAGAAAGTGCGCTTTCCAAGTGTGCCAGGCACGAACCTTGTGGGTGCCGTGTTCACGGACTCAACCGGTCTCGTAGTGGGCACGGTAGTGGTGAGCACGCTCGGCTCGAAGTTCGTTGCCGGCATGTACCTGATAGCCGACGTTCCGGCAAATGCCGTTGCCCTGAACTTCTCGATTCTGAAGACTGCGGAGTTTGACATGGTGGTGCTGAGCAACAGCACGAAGATAGAGGGCATGGAACCCGACTGGGTGGAGGTGGAGCCCTACCTGTGCGCCGTAGTAGGCAGTTCGGTGGTGGGTGACAAACTGAGAGCCTGCATCACCGGCGGCTCGACAGCAGCGAGCATGACGTGGACTGACTTCCACTTCTACTCTGCCCAAAGAGGTATGCAGCAGATAGACGGCCTGATGCACAACGACATCGCCAACCTGTTTTTTGCCAAGTATGGGCGGAGAGACAGCCAGATGCAGTGCGGCGCGGGTCAGCACTCCAACACACGCACGACCGGCGGCACGGCGAAGATAGGCATGCAGGACACGGTGAACACGAACGGCACGACCGTTGGCGGCGTGGAAGGTAACGGCAAAGCCTTCTACAAGGAAACGAACACGGACGGCGAGACGGTGTTCTACCAGCTGAACAACACGAACTGCCTCGGCTACGAGGACATCTACGGCCACAAGTATGACATGATGGACTGCGTGGACGTTCCGAACGACAGTGGCAACGTCGGCAAGTGGCGCTACCTGATGCCCGACGGAACCTACCGACGGGTGAAGGGCGTGGAGGCCACCGGCTGGATCAACGGCGTGACACACGGCAAATATATGGACGTGGTGCCAGCAGCCGCTTCGGGCAGCAGCACGACCTACTATTGTGACTACTATTCATACAGTGGTTCCACAGGCCGTGTGGTCTATCGCGGCAACAGCTACGCGGATGCGAACGGCGGTGTGTCGTACTCGTACGCGAGCTACGATGCATCGCACTCGAGCGCGAATGTCGGGTCGCGTCTGGCCTTCCGCGGCAAAATCGTAGTGGCGGAGAGCGTGGCCGCGTACAAGGCGGCAGTCGAGGTAGCGTAGGCGAGAAAGCGAAAACGAGAGCGAAGCGACAAAGCGTAAAGCGTCAAAGCGTGATGTCTGAGGTACGAAGACATCAAGAAATACGGGCGTAAGCCCGTCGAAGTTGGTGAAATTTTCGGTTGTCTCATTAATTTTGAGTAACTTTGTGCCCCAAAAGGTGGATTCCCCCTGTAGGCCGTGTGGTCTATCGCGGCAACAACAACGCGAATGCGAACGGCGGTGTGTCGTACTCGAACGCGAACAACGATGCATCGAACTCGAACGCGAATGTCGGGTCGCGTCTGGAAAACAACCCAAATATAGTAAGAATCGGCGTACAACACCAGGGACGTGTCCCTACCGTGGAGCCGAGGGGGATGAGCCTCACCAACAGCGGCGTAAGCCGGAAAGGTGAAACATAAATTTCGGGGTGCGAGTTTGGTAGGGCGGCAACGTCTCGAAGAAGTCAGGCCCCACCGGATTGAAGGCTCAAGGAGCCAAAAAAGAATTCTTATGCACAGAGAAGGTTTTATTATTGAAGAGATTGTTGCCGATTCTAATATGGAAATGGCCTTCAATAAAGTTCTTCGGGGTAGTCGGAAGGAGACCACGGAAGGACAGGACCTTCTTGCGCATAAGGATGACACTCTGAGAAACATTAAAAATGAAATTACTTTAGGAATATTCAAAGTAACTGAATATTGGGAAAAGGAAATCTATGAGGCAGGAAAATGGCGGATAATACAAATTACAACAATGGAGCGTCGTATAGGTGTATTTGCCATAATGAATATCGTGGATGAGCATTTTAGGAAACGTTTTATACGAACCACTGCAGCCAGCATAAAAGGGCGTGGAATGCACGATCTTGAAAAATGTATCCGTAGGGACATGGCGGCTGATCCTGAGGGGATGAAATACTGCTATGAGTTCGACATTGTACATTTTTACGATAACATCATGCCACATTTTGTCATGTACTGTCTGCGTCGGGTTTTCAAGGATGAACACCTTTTGACAATCTTCGACGGTCTGCTTCACATGATCCCGCAAGGTATTAGCAAAGGGCTAAGAAGTTCCCAGGGACTTAGTAACTTGTTGTTATCCGTTTTTTTGGATCATTATTTAAAAGATATGTATGGTGTACGGTATTACTATCGCTATTGCGATGACGGTCGTATTTTTAGTGGCTTTAAGTTAGCACTATGGGAAAGTCGGGGAATCGTGCATGAACAGACAGCAAAGATTGAACTTGAAATCAAGAAAAATGAGCGTGTGTTCCCTACCGAACTTGGTGTGGACTTTTTAGGATACGTTACCTATAGTTCGGATAAGGTTCTTCTTCGTAAACGGGTCAAACAAAATTATGCACGAAAGCTGCATAAGGTGAAAAGCCGACGACGAAGAAAAGAACTGATAGCAAGTCTCTATGGTATGGCAAAACATGCAAATTGTAATCATCTTTTTTATGTATTAACAGGCAAGACAATGAGATCATTCAAAGACTTGAAAGTCGCTTACAAGCCGGAGGACGGCAAGAAGCGCTTCTCTGGTGCGGTGGTAAGCATCAGGGAGCTGGTGAACCTGCCCATCGTGGTCAAGGACTTCGAGACGGGCATCAAGACAGAGCAGGGCGAGGACCGCTGCATCGTGGCCATTGAGCAGAACGGCGAGCCCAAGAAGTTTTTCACCAACAGCGAGGAGATGAAGAATATCCTCGCCCAGATTAGAGAAATGCCCGACGGGTTCCCCTTCGAGACCACCATTAGAACGGAGACCTTCGGCAAAGGTAGAACCAAGTACGTTTTCACTTAGAGACAATGCAAAGGACAGAAGGAACCGCCGGTGTAAAACTGATTGAATGCGTCAGCCCGGCAAGAAACAAGTGGCGCGTCCGCTGGGACGTGCAGGAACATGAGGACGGATCTGCCGACTACATGGAGGCGGAGTTCGCCCACAAGCCGACTGACGAGGAAATCAAGGCCGCTGTCATTGGCTGGTACAATCAGCAGACCGACCAGACCATCCTGTCCGGCTTCGAGTATGAGGGCGACCCTGTGTGGCTGTCCTCTGAGAACCAGTTCAACTACAATGCAGCCTACTACCTCGCCGTACAGTCGAATGGTACGACGCTGCCTGTGAAGTTCAAGTTCGGTACAGACGAGCAGCCGAAGTATAGGGTGTTTGAAAGACTGGAGGAACTGGCGGACTTTTACACGAAAGCCATGCGTTTTATCCAGGACACGCTGGATGCCGGATGGCAGAAGAAAGATGCGTTCAACCCGGAAGACTATCGGGATGAATAAACTCTGAAGGAAGCCCTTGGGGGTGGGCATAAAAAAAGCCCCCAGCCTGTTAAAGTAACGCCAATCACTTATAACAACGAACCCTAATGGAACGCAGCTGGGGGCCGTATGCCTTCCGCTGTTCCATTAGGGATTTTTTCGTTTAATAAGTGATTGGCACTGCAAAAGTACAAAAATTATTTGAAATGACACTATTTGAGATATTAAACTTTAATAAAGAACTTATAGACAGGCTTATTTCGGTCGGTTTTAAGCCCGACGACTGCCGTTACGTGGCACTTTATGCAGACTATATGAAGATGCACGGACGAGGCGAGAAAGTGACGTATATCGTGACTCTGCTCTCAGATAAGTACAAGGTGAGCGAGCGCAAGGTGTACAACATCATCAAGAAGTTTGAGACTAACTGCACGGCTGGTGCAGTGTGATTTGTGGTAAACTTTCTTTCGTCTCAAATAAGGCTGCTACCTTTGCAGTACCAAATTTTGAGACAATGAGAAAGCAATATCTATCGGCACCGCTTCCTTTCCAGGGACAGAAGCGTATGTTTGCCAAGGAGTACATCAAGGTGCTCCAGCAGTTCCCTGACGGTACGACATTCGTGGACTTGTTCGGCGGCTCTGGCTTGTTATCTCACATAGCCAAGTGCCAGAAGCCGCATTCCACTGTAGTATATAACGATTTTGACGGCTATCGCCAGCGGCTTGAAGCCCTGCCTGTCACCAATGCGCTGCTGGCAGAACTGAGGGAGATTGTGGACGTGCCACGCCACAAGCCCATTCTGGGAGCACTCCGTGAGCGTGTGCTGTCGTGCATCCGCAAGTACGAACGCGACTACGGCTATATTGACTATATCACGCTGTCCTCGTCGATATTGTTCTCTATGAAGTATGCCACCGAGTTTTCGGATCTGGAGAAGGAGACACTATATAATAATATAAGGACGACCGACTATGAACCATGCGCTGACTACCTCGACGGGCTGACCATTACCTCCTGCGACTACAGGGAGGTGTTTGAGCAGTACAAGGACGTGCCAGGCGTGGTGTTCCTGGTTGACCCTCCGTATTTGAGCACGGACAGCAAGACATACAAGATGTACTGGAAACTGTCAGACTACCTCGATGTGCTGACGGTGCTTGCCGGACACCGCTTCATCTACTTTACCTCTAACAAGTCCTCTATCGTTGAACTGTGCGACTGGATGGGTAAGCATCCGGAACTGGGCAACCCGTTTGAGAACTGCCAGCGTCGTGAGTTCAATGCCCACATGAATTACAGCGCATCCTACACGGACATCATGCTATATACGAAAGCCGCTTAAACAACATTCTAATACCGTTTGAACGATGAACAAATACTACCAGATACTGGGCAAGGTTCTGGAGAAAGGAAAGACCCAGACGAACAAGAAAGGAAATATCCGCTACCTGCTCAATGAGCAGTTGTCATTGACCCCTGCCGACCTGCTCGATATATTCGAGAGCCACGGCATAGCCAGAAAGAAACTGACGAATGAACTGCAACTGTTTATGCAGGGTGAGCGGAACGTGGAACGATACCGCGACGTGGGCATCAACTGGTGGGACTATTGCGGTTCTGTCCTGGTGAACAGTTACCCGACCTACTTTGAGAAACTGCCCCCACTCATTGCAAAGATAAACCGCGAGAAGCGCAACAGCAAGAACTATGTGCTGTTCCTCGGTGAGACTGGTGCAGAGAGCAACCAAGCCCCATGCCTGAGTCTCGTGCAGTTCCAGATAGACGACGGGGAACTGGTACTGTCAGCATACCAGCGAAGTAGCGACGCGAACCTTGGCTTGCCAGCTGATATTTACCATCTCTACCTCATGGCTCGGCAGATAGATTTGCCTCTGAAAAGCATAACGCTGAACCTTGGCAACGTACACATATACGAGAACAACCAGGAACGCACACGCCAGCTGCTTGATGGCGACGAGAATGTGAAGTTTGATTTGAACGTTTGAAACAACATGGAGAAAAAGGAAATGCCCCAGAGAAATCTGAGGCGTTTTTTCGTTGTGGGGAGGGAACCCGAAAAAGTAACATTTCGTTTTGCGGAGCGGAACGCGTCGTTTAATTTTTCAGGAACATTTCGTTTTGCGGATTATAGTTCGAGCGCAGCTTGTGGAAGCACGAATCAGGGCATCTGATAGTCGAGCATGTAGCTGCGGAAAAAGTCGAGATCGTCCTCCGAGACACCTCCGTCGCGCCAATATCTGTAGAAGCACTCGGCGAGGTCGTCGGTGGCTCCGTAGTTGCGTATCCATGGCAACATGGTGCGGAAGCCCTTGTGGCTACGCCAACGCTTGTGACCTCGAAAGGTGGAGAGCTCATAGTCGCGACAGAGGTCAGCTTCGCCCACTCCGAGCAGTCCCTCGATGAGAAAGGTGAGCGTGCCGCAGCGGTCGCAGCCCACAGCGCAATGCCAGTTGACAGCCTTCCCCCGCCGCAACTGACGGATGATCCATCGGAGGTCGCTCACATACTCGTGACGGCGCGAAGAGACGGCTCCCGTGTAGCTATCGGTGATGATGCGTGTGAAGGACACCTCTTTGCCCAGAGGCGAAGAAGTGAGGCGCGACTCAGCCCTGAGGTCGAGCTCTGCCCCCACACCGAGGTTCGTGACAAATTCGTGGCTGCCCGTGGGGGTGACACGGTCCATCGTGCCACTGCGATAGAGCGCTCCATAGCGTATGGGCACCCCGAACTGTGTGGGCCACCCACCTATGTCGCGCACGTTGTGGGCACCGTCGACCCAGATCATGCGCACCTGACCCTCGGTGCGAAAGTGCCCCTGAGCGAGCACTGCCACGAGGCTGTCGCCTTGGAGATGCTCAGCACGATAGTAGTAGAGACGGTCGGGAAAGAGGTTGACAAGCTGATAGGAGGTGACGCTTGCGTTGGGGGGATAATGAACCGTGGACTCATGAAAATCGCGATAGATGCTCAGCAGAATGCGCACACGGGTGAGGCTGTCGACGTCGGCAATGGGCGACCACTCCACCCACTTGCCACGAGGGCGGTCGAGGTCGCGCCCAAAGCGTTCACGGTCGGCATAGTCAGCCACTACGGTCACGTCATAGTCGTCGGTCGTCTCGTAGGTGTTGTCTGCCATGTAGGCTTGCACAGCGGGGTTCTCGATGTTGACCACCTCCACGTCGTCCTGAGCCAAGAGCGGGCAGGAGAACATGAAGAAGAGCAACAGGCGGGATAGTATCTTCATTCGCTTGATGTGTCGGTTTGCTGTGCAAAGATAACACGAAATGATGAAATGACAGAGATTTCCTCGCGCGTACATTACATATTATATATATAAGGGCGATTTTTTGCGCATAAAGACATCGAGTTTCAAGGATTTTTTGTAACTTTGCGCCGTTTTTATGGTTGCATCATACCATACAAAACCACACATCGGACAAAGAACAAAAAGATAAAGATAGAGCATGCTTACACTTAAACTGATTACAGAGGAGACAGAGCGCGTCATCGCTGGTCTCGAAAAGAAGCACTTCAAGGGTGCCCGAGAGGCCATCGAAGAGGTGATGGCAACCGACAAGACACGCCGCCAGGCACAAATGGAGCTGGACCAGAGTCTTGCCGACGCCAAGAAACTCGCAGCCGAGATTGGTGCCCTCATGAAGCAGGGCAAGCGCGACGAGGCAGACGCCGTGAAGGCCAAGGTGGCAACGCTCAAGGAGCAGAGCAAATCGCTTGAAGAGCAGAAGGCTGAAGCAGAGCAAGAGCTCACGCGCCAGCTTTGCCAAATCCCCAACATCCCCTACGACGAGGTGCCCGAGGGCGCTTGCGCAGAGGACAACTGGGTGGTGAAGTCGAACCTCAAGGAGTGTGTCGAAGGCAAGGACACGGTGGGCAACTGGGATGCCAACCCCACAGTGGAGACAGCCAGACTGCCCCATTGGGAACTCGCCAAGAAATACAACCTCATCGACTTCGACCTGGGCGTGAAGATCACAGGTGCCGGATTCCCCGTCTACGTGGGTCAGGGTGCGCGCTTGCAGCGTGCGCTCATCAACTTCTTCCTCGCCGAGGCAAACAAGAGCGGATACACCGAAATCATGCCGCCCACAGTGGTCAACGCTGCCAGCGGATATGGCACGGGACAGCTGCCCGACAAGGAGGGACAGATGTATCACTGCAACCTCGACGACCTCTATCTCATCCCCACGGCTGAGGTGCCCGTCACCAACATCTATCGCGACGTCATCCTCGACGAGAAGGAGCTCCCCATCAAGAATTGTGCCTACACGCAGTGCTTCCGTCGCGAAGCCGGCAGCTATGGCAAGGACGTGCGCGGACTGAACCGACTGCACGAGTTCTCGAAAATCGAGATTGTGCGCATCGACACACCCGAGCACTCGGCACAAAGCCACAAGGAGATGCTCGAACACGTGGAAGGTCTGCTCCAGAAACTGGAACTCCCCTACCGCATCCTGCGCCTCTGCGGTGGCGACCAGTCCTTCACCTCTGCCATCTGCTACGACTTTGAGGTCTACAGCGAGGCACAGCAACGCTGGCTCGAAGTGAGCTCGGTGAGCAACTTCGACACCTATCAGGCCAACCGCCTCAAGTGTCGCTACCGCAACAGCGAAACGAAGAAAACAGAACTCTGCCACACCCTCAACGGTTCGGCACTGGCATTGCCTCGCATCGTGGCTGCCATCCTGGAGAACAACCAGACGGAAGAGGGCATACGCATCCCCGCCGCACTGCAGCCCTACATGGGATGCGAGGTCATCAAATAAAAGAAAAACCTAATCTACAAGATAATGTTTAAGATAGTAAAAAAGATTCAGTTCAGCGAAAAGGTATTCCGCTTGGACGTAGAAGCACCCCTGATTGCTAAAGCACGCAAGGCGGGCCATTTCGTCATCATCCGTGTCGACGAGAAGGGCGAACGTGTACCCCTCACCATCGCAGGCAGCGACCCAGTGAAGGGCACCATCACGCTGGTCATCCAAACGGTGGGCGCCAGCACCACACAACTCTGCGCCCTCAACGAGGGTGACTGCATTGCCGACGTGGTTGGACCTCTCGGACGTGCCACACACATCGAGAACTTCGGCACCGTGCTCTGCGCAGGCGGCGGTGTGGGCACAGCACCCATGCTGCCCATCATCCAGGCGCTGAAGGCTGCTGGCAACCGCGTCATCAGTGTCATCGCTGGTCGCTCCAAGGAGCTCATCATCCTCGAGGAGGAAGTGCGCGCCAGCTCTGACGAGGTGATCATCATGACCGACGACGGCAGCTACGGCAAGCAGGGCGTTGTCACCGTGGGCATGGAGGAAGTCATCCAGCGTGAGAAGGTGGACAAGTGCTTTGCCATCGGTCCTGCCATCATGATGAAATTCTGCTGTCTGCTGACTAAGAAATACGACATACCCACCGACGTGAGCCTCAACACCATCATGGTGGACGGCACGGGCATGTGCGGCGCCTGCCGCATCAGCGTGGGCGGCAAGACGAAGTTCGTCTGCGTCGACGGTCCCGAATTTGATGGCCACCAGGTGGACTTCAACGAGATGCTGCAGCGCGGCGGTGCCTTCAAGGCTGAAGAGACGGAGTCGCTTGCAGCATACCAGGCTGCCCTTGACGGCAGCAACTGCGGCTGCACAGAAGGTCAGCCCTGCACACAAGAGGGCGAGGCACCCTCAGCAGAGGGACAGGACACCACCACGCCCCTCGCAGAACTCATCGACCGCAAGGCTGAATGGCGCGAGGCGCTCAGAAAGAGCATGAAGGCTAAGGAGCGCACAGCCATCGCACGTTGTCAGATGCCCGAACTGGACCCCGCCTATCGTGCCACCACACGCGTGGAGGAGGTGAACAAGGGTCTGACCGTCGAGCAAGCCATGACGGAAGCTAAGCGCTGCCTGGACTGTGCCAACCCCACCTGTATGCAGGGCTGCCCCGTGAGCATCAACATCCCCTCATTCATCAAGAACATCGAGCGCGGCGAGTTCCTCAATGCAGCTCGCGTGCTGAAGTCTACATCGGCTCTGCCTGCCGTTTGCGGTCGCGTTTGCCCACAGGAAAAGCAGTGCGAGAGTCAGTGTATCCACCTCAAGATGAACGAGCCAGCCGTTGCCATTGGCAACCTCGAGCGCTTTGCTGCCGACTTCGAGCGCGAGAGCGGCAAGATGGCACTGCCTGAAGTGGCAGAGAAGAACGGCAAGAAGATTGCAGTTATTGGCTCTGGTCCCAGCGGTCTGAGCTTTGCCGGCGACATGGCAAAGATGGGCTACGACGTGACTGTGTTCGAGGCACTCCACGAGATTGGCGGTGTGCTCAAATATGGCATCCCTGAGTTCCGTCTGCCCAACAAGATTGTCGACGTGGAAATCAACAACCTCGAAAAGATTGGCGTAAGCTTTGTCAAGGACTGCGTGGTGGGCAAAACCATCAGTGTGAAGGAACTCGAGGAGCAGGGCTTCAAGGGTATCTTCGTGGGCAGCGGCGCTGGTCTGCCTAACTTCATGGGCATCCCCGGCGAAAACAGCAACGGCATCATGTCGTCTAACGAATACCTCACCCGAGTGAACCTCATGGATGCCAGCAACCCTGAGTTTGCTACGCCCGTGAAGAAGGCTAAGAGCGTGATGGTTGTGGGTGGCGGCAACACCGCCATGGACAGCTGCCGCACGGCTAAGCGCCTGGGCGCTGAGCGCGTCTTCATTGCCTATCGTCGCAGCGAGCAGGAGATGCCTGCACGCATCGAGGAGGTGAAGCACGCCAAGGAGGAGGGCATTGAGTTCCTCACCCTGCACAACCCCATCGAATATCATGCCGACGAGAAGGGCAATGTCACTGAGGTGGTGCTGCAGAAAATGGAACTCGGCGAACCGGATGCCAGCGGACGTCGCTCGCCACAACCCATCCCCGGAGCTACGGAAACCATTGCCATCGACCAGGCCATCGTGGCGGTTGGCGTGAGCCCCAACCCCATCGTGCCCACAAGCATCGAGGGTCTGGAACTGGGCCGCAAGAACACCATCGTGGTCAACGAGGGCATGCAGACTAACATTCCCACCATCTTCGCCGGTGGCGACATCGTGCGCGGTGGTGCTACTGTCATCCTCGCCATGGGCGACGGCAGACGTGCCGCTGCTGCCATGAACGACTATTTGAAATAAAGCTGCTGTCGGGAGGAGCAGGTTGGCGAGACTCTCGGTGGCCAACCTGCTCCCCCGCTCCCGACAGAACGAAGCGACTAAACCACGAACGTTATGCCTGCCTACCTACAAACTCTCATCCTGCTGGTCACGAGCAACGTGTTCATGACATTTGCTTGGTATGGACACCTCAAACTGCAACAATCGGGCACCAGCTCAAACTGGCCACTCATCGGCGTCATCGCCTTCTCATGGGCTATCGCCTTTCTGGAGTATTGCTGCATGGTGCCTGCCAACCGCATCGGCTTTGAAGGCAACGGCGGACCGTTCTCGCTGATGCAACTCAAGGTGATACAAGAGGTCATCTCGCTTGTCGTCTTTTGTGTCATCGCCAACCTGCTCTTCCAAGGGCAATCGCTACACTGGAACCACCTGGCTGCCTTAGTGTGCCTGGTGCTCGCCGTGTATTTCGTTTTCATGAATAACAACTAGTTGGGTTCGTGCACGCTAAGGCGCTCTTGCCGGCAGACGAAACGAATCTGTGCAACCCTCAGCACCACCACACACAATGAAGAAGCTATTTTTCCTTTCCCTCCTTCTCTGCACCGCACTCTGCGCGCACGCACAAAAGTCAAAAAAACGAACTGCAGCACCTGCCGTGCCTGCCATCAGCTACACGGAGGCTATGCAGCAATACCGCTTCAACGAAGCCGAGCAAGCGCTACATGCCGAAATAGCATCGCTGCGTAAAAAGAATCTTGACGTGAGCGAGGCAGAGGCAAAACTGCGGGCTGTGCAGCGCGCTAAGAGCAAAATAGCAGTGACGGAGAAGATTTGCTTCATCGACAGCATCGTGGTGAACAAACGCGATCTGCTCTCCACTCTCTACCTCAGCTCGGAGAGTGGCAAGGTGGACAGCTTCAGCCGACAGTTCCAACGCCCAGACTCGACGGGCTGCACTACGTTTCTCTCTCAGATGGGGGATGTGCTCATCTATGGCGCTCCCTTTGCCAACGGACTGCCGCAACTCTATGCCTCCTATCTCAACGGGAAGGACTGGACAGAGCCGGTTTCGCTCACGTCGCTCGGCCTTGGCTTTGGCGACACGGAACAGAACTTCCCCTTCATGATGAACGACGGGCAGACACTCTACTATGCTGCCAAATGCGCGGAGAGCCTCGGCGGATATGACATCTTCATGACGCGATACGATGCGGAAGAGCACCGTTTTCTCACACCGGAGAATATTGGCATGCCTTTCAATTCGCCTGCCAACGACTACTTGTATGTCGTGGATGAGTTCAACAACATCGGTTGGTTTGCAACCGACCGCAACCAACCTGCCGACACGGTGTGTGTCTACACCTTCATCCCAAACGAGACACGCCGCATCTATAACATAGAGGAGGTGGGCGAAGCACAACTTAGGTCGCTTGCCAAACTGAACTGCATGAGCGACACGCGCTCCGACTTGAAGGGCTACAACGAGGGGGTGCAGCGCTTGCTGGCTGCGAAGAATGCCCTGAAAAAAACGGAGGCGCAGAAACAGCACGATTTTGTTTTTGTCATTAACGATGCCAGAACCTACACTTCGTTTGCCGATTTCCGATCTGCCGACGCACGAAAGAAGGCTGAGTGGTGGAAAGAAAGTTGTGACGACCTCGAACGGGCGGAGCAGGGCTTGCAACAACTACGCGATCGCTATGCCACATCGAATGCTGCTGCGCGACAACAACTCGCTGCACAAATCATTCCGCTGGAACAGCGTGTTGCCCAACTTATTGCAGAGACAAAAAAATTGGAGAAGGAAATCAGACAGATGGAAAACTGAACAAAGAAGTGGACCTGTGAATATGGTGGACTGACGACAGAGACGGCAGAAACGGCTTTGACATATCTGCTGCTCCGCACTTTCATAATGCCCTAACCTGCCGTATCAGAATTCCCCACAAATAACAGACCGCTGGTCGAAATCTACAATGGCACACCTGCTGCTTCAGTGCTAAAGCTTATAGCTCTCTACAGAGCAAAAAAAAGGCTCCTCCCCGCACCTTCACCTGTTAGAGATGAAAGTGCGGGGAGGAGCCTTTTACGGTTAATTTCTGTCTATCGCTCTGCGCGCATGGGGTTATTGAGGAAGTCTTCGTAGGCAAGTCGGATGCCGTCTTCCAGTTCTGTGCGATAGGTCCATCCGAGAGACGTTGCTTTGCTCACGTCGAGCAACTTGCGTGGCGTACCATTCGGCTTGGTTGTGTCCCAGAGGATTTCTCCTTCGTAGCCTACGGTCTGCGCCACAAGCTGAGTGAGTTGACGGATGGAGAGTTCCTTGCCCGTACCGGCATTCACGGTTTCGTTGCCAGAATAGTGGTTCATCAAGAAGACACAAAGATTGGCGAGATCGTCCACATAAAGGAACTCGCGCAACGGACTGCCGTCGCCCCAACAAGTCACCGACTGCACGCCAGCCTCCTTGGCCTCGTGGAAGCGGCGGATGAGGGCGGGCAGCACATGGCTATGCGTGGGGTGATAGTTATCGTTCGGACCATAGAGATTGGTGGGCATCACGGAGATGTAGTCGGTGCCATACTGACGGTTGAGAAACTCACAGTATTTCAAACCGCTAATCTTCGCCAATGCGTAGGCTTCGTTGGTCTTCTCCAATTCAGAGGTGAGCAGACAGGACTCTGGCATGGGCTGAGGCGCCATGCGCGGATAGATGCACGAGGAACCTAA
This sequence comes from Candidatus Physcousia equi, assembly GCA_018065005.1. Lineage (GTDB taxonomy): Bacteria > Bacteroidota > Bacteroidia > Bacteroidales > Bacteroidaceae > Physcousia > Physcousia equi. Next base: position 6,614 of record JAGHUD010000016.1, on the reverse strand, counting down.
GAACTCCAGTTTCTTGCAGCCATGACGCCATGCCGCGTTGATGACGTTCATCTCGAGCATCATGTTCTCATACATAAAGTCTGCCAAAGCATTCTGGTTGGCAATGATACCTCCCACCTTGGCGGCTGCCAGAAAAACGTATTCGGGTCGCTCGCTCTCAAAGAAGTCGTTGACGGCTTGCTGTTGGCACAAGTCGAGTTCCTTGTGTGTGCGCGTGATGATGTTTTGGTAGCCTTGACGCTTCAGTTCTCTCACAATGGCTGAGCCCACCATGCCACGGTGTCCTGCCACATAGATCTTTGCGTACTTTTCCATTCCTTCTTGCTCTTTAATCACATGCCTGCTTTGTTGGTCACTTGACAAGGCCCTTCTCAAGATACTCTGCCAGGTTGGTGCGCATGACCGAAGCCACATGGTCGGCTGCCACCTTCTCCATGTCGTGCTTCACCATGATGGACACAAGTTGCTCGAACGAGGTCTTGGCGGGGTTCCACCCCAGCACCTTCTTCGCCTTGGTGGGATCGCCCCAAAGATTGACAACGTCGGTGGGGCGATAGAAGTCAGGCGATACCTCTACGAGCGTTTGTCCCACCAAATGTGCCGGACCTGCAGTGCAGACACCTTTTTCGTCCATTCCCTCTCCGCGGAACTCAATCTCTATGCCTGCTGCCTTGAATGCGTAGTAGGCAAACTCGCGCACGGAGTGTTGCTCGCCTGTGGCAATGACGAAGTCTTCTGGCTTATCGTTCTGCAGAATGAGCCACATGCACTCGACATAATCCTTGGCGTAGCCCCAGTCGCGCAGCGAGGACAGGTTGCCCAAGTAGAGCTTGTCTTGTTTCCCTTGTGCAATGCGGGCGGCTGCAAGCGTAATCTTGCGGGTGACAAATGTTTCTCCGCGACGCTCGCTTTCGTGGTTGAAGAGAATGCCTGAGCAGCAAAACATGTTGTAGGCCTCACGATACTCCTTGACAATCCAAAATCCGTAGAGCTTTGCCACAGCATAGGGGCTATAGGGATGGAAGGGTGTGTTCTCGTTCTGCGGCACCTCCTCGACCTTACCATAGAGCTCTGAAGTGCTGGCTTGGTAGATGCGGCAGGTCTCCGTCAAACCACAAAGACGAACTGCCTCCAGCACACGGAGGACGCCCACGGCGTCTACGTCTGCCGTAAATTCGGGTGAGTCAAAACTTACTTGCACATGGCTCTGTGCTGCTAAATTGTAAATCTCCGTGGGTCGCACTTTGCTCACCACTTGCAGCATGGACATGGAATCGCCCATGTCGCCATAGTGGAGATGAAAATTGGGCTTGCCTTCAAGATGGGCAATGCGCTCACGGTAGTCTACCGACGAGCGGCGTATCACGCCATGCACTTCATATCCTTTCTCCAAAAGGAATTCGGACAGATAACTGCCATCTTGACCGGTAATTCCTGTTATCAGCGCTACATTTCTCTTTTCCATATATATATATTTCTGCTTTCCTCTAGTCTTCTATGTTTCTTCTTGCTCTTACAATGGTGAATCGCTAAACTGACAATGGTGGACCTGCTAATGGTGAATCTAACGATGGCAAATCTTCTCTACTCGTGCACCTCCCAATGATGGTTAGAGCAATTTGAATCGATCTTTCCCTCACGCGACGAAGATAACGAACGTGCAGGACCTGTGGGAGGGCATTGTTGACTGTTAAGCCTCCGAGAACTGCTTGATGCGTTGCTCCTCAGCAAGTCGGCATATTAGGAGTGTTCCATTCTCTTCCGCCACGATGTAGCCATCCAGTCCTTGCACGACGACACGGCGCTCGCTAATGGTGTGTACGATGCAATTCGTTGTTTCGTACACGTCGATGCGCTGACCGATGAGCGCATTGCCGTTTGCATCGCGCTTGCTGTTCTCGCGCAAACTGCCCCATGTGCCCAGATCGCTCCATCCAAACGAAGCTGGGAAGACGAAGATTTCTTCTGCTTTTTCCATGATGGCATAGTCGACCGAGATGTTGGGACAACGAGGGAACTCGACATCAATGGCTGCCTGCTCCCCTTCGGTGCCAAACGCGGGCATGAGCGCTTCAAAGATGGCTGCAATCTCGGGTTCGTAGACACGGAATGCGTTAACTATCGTGGACACATTCCAAATGAAGATACCGGAATTCCAAAAGAAATTGGGCTTTGAGACGTATTGCTGCGCAGTGCTCAAATCTGGTTTTTCGCGAAATGCGTCAACGGGGAACAACTCTGCGTTTCGGGCACTGGGTAGCGACAGGTTGGCCTGGATATAGCCATATCCTGTTTCGGGACGTGTGGGTTTCATACCGAGCGTGACGATTGAGTCACTCTCTGAGGCAAACTTCAAAGACGACTTGACTACACGCTGGAACTCGGACACGTCCATCACGATGTGGTCGCTGGGCGAAACAACGATATTGGCTTTAGGGCTCTGCTTCTTGATGCGCCAACTCACATACGCTATGCAAGGTGCTGTGTTGCGGCGACAGGGTTCAAGCAGAATGTTCGATTCAGGAATCTCTGGTAGCTGCTCTTTGACCAATTGGGCATAACTGACACTTGTCACCACCCACACATGCTCTAGCGGACAGATGTCCTTGAAACGATCTACGGTGAGCTGCAACAAAGTGCGGCCACAACCTAAAACATCAACGAACTGTTTAGGGCACTCGGGTGTGCTCATTGGCCAAAAACGACTACCTATGCCGCCAGCCATAATGACGAGATGATTGTCTTGGAGAGTCATAAGTCTATTTGCTAATTGCTTGCAAATTTAAGGAATTTTGACGAATCATTGTCTCTGAAAACTGAGATATTCATTATTTTAAGCAAAAAAATTGATTTTCGTCACACCCCAATATATATAATATGAGAATTCTTTCTAACTTTGCAAGGACTAATGCACCTTTTATCAACTGACAACCGTTCTTCTATGGAGTTCTTCAGACTTGTCATCCGCTTTCTCTATCGCATAAGATGGTATCTTGCCATCCCTTCCATGATTGCCGTCATAGCCACTTGGTTCCTGACGCGCGGCGAAGAGCGCTGCTACGAGGTTGCCACAACGATTTATGTAGGTGTCATCTCCAATACGCCCCAAACAGACAAGACGGCAAAGGAGGCTGAGTGCAACATCTCCAACCTCATCCTTCTTGCCAACACGGAAAAGACGATGCAACACGTATCCATGCGTCTGTTGGCACGTTGCTTGATGTATGGCGACGAGGAGCGCGACAACAACTTCATCTTTGCAGAGCACTATCGCAAACTCGTCGCAGAAATGCCCAAAGAGGTCTTGTCGCTCATCGACCGAGACGACGAGCAGCAAACTGTGGCGAATCTGACCGCCTACGCAACACCCCAAAAGCCGCACAACTACATCTGTCGACTCCTCTCCGACCACCCCTTCTTCGGCACGTCAAACATCCTCAAGAGGCTTAGGGCGAAGAAAGTGGACAACTCCGATATGCTCCACATCAGCTACTCATGCAGCGATGCGGGCATAGCTTTCAACACGTTGGAGATTCTCAACGAAGAGTTGATCTGCCAATACGATGAGTTGCGACTGGGCGAAACAAACTTTGTGATCAAATTCTATGAAGAGGAGGTCAACCGCCTCTATGCACTCCTCCGCAAAGCTGAGGGCGACCCAATGGTTTATGATGTCACACAAGGCGTGCTTGGCAACGTCGACGAAATGCCACATGTGAGTTTCACAGATGACAACCGGCAGTTGGGCGACAAAGAACTGCTGCTCAATAGCATGTCGCAACGTGCTGCCATCGATTGGATTGAAAACCGTTTGGGAGCGCACGCAAGGACGGTGCGTGACCATGCCGACTTCGATGCCTGCCTCCAAGGTATCGCCCACTTTGCGTCGCGCATCTGCCAGCTCACTCTGTTGCAGGAAGGCGTAGAAGGTGCAACAGAGGAGAACTTGCAAGACGCTCAGACGGAGTTGCAGAAAGCCGAGCAAGACACGCGCAACGTCTGTATGAATATAGCAGCCACAACAGGTAGACTCACCAACGAAAAACGAGAACTTTTTGAGCGCTGGGTGGGACTCGTCATCGAGCAAGAAGAGTCTTTGGCACGAATGAAGACAATGGATGGCATGCGAAAGAAACTCGAAGAAGAGTCATACTACAGACAGGAAACAGCCACCGAGGACTTGAAGGCTTACCACCTGAGATTCATGGAACAAAGTTATCTTGACATGATAAAGGCGCTCAATGATGCACGCATACGCCAACACGAGCTCCGACTCTCCACCGCCACACTGCGCATCATCGACCCTCCTGCGTTCCCCATCAAATCGAGCCGGAGCCAACGGCCGTTGCTGCTTCTCTTGGTGTTCATCGGCACGATGGCGGCTGTCGCTTTATTGCTCTTCCTCGTCGGACTACTCGACCACACTTTGCGCGACCGCCGACGAACAGAGCGTTTGACCAAGCTGCCCGTTATCGGTTGTTATCCCAAGGAAGACATTATGCACCATCGCAAATATGCCCGCATTACGGGCGACATGGCTTTGCGACAACTGAGCAAGCAACTGCTGTCCTGCTTGGACACCACGCAACTCAACGTTGTCAATCTCATTTCCACAAGCGAGGGAAACGGAAAGTCGTTCATCGCCAACGAACTCTGCGACCTTTGGAGCACCTTTGGACTGACCGTGCACAGGCTCTGCTACAACGAAGACTTCTACACCGACGAGCGCCGCTACATCATGGCACGCTCCATCCACGACCTCTGTCCCCACCTTCAGCCAGGCGAAGTGCTCATTGTTGAATACCCTGCGCTCAACGATTACGAAGTGCCGCGCTCGCTCATCAACGCCGGCACGATCAACCTCCTTGTCACACGTGCCAACCGCACATGGAAGGACATCGACCAAAAGACACTCTCCCAGTTGCAATCCATCATGCAGCACCCAGAGAGCCTCTTCATCTATCTCACCGAAGCGGGTCGCGATGCCGTAGAGGAATTTGTCGGACAACTTCCTCCTTACACACCCTTCCGCAACTTCGTCTATCGTATGTCCCAACTCGGTTTCACTGCAACAGAAAACAACGTACCGTCATGAAAAAGCATCTCTGCTTCATTACCCTTATTCTGCTATTCCTTCCGCTCACATCATTGGCACGCAAGAAAGTGGGGCTCGTCTTTGGTGGCGGCGGTGCGAAAGGGGCAGCCGAGATTGGTGTCCTAAAGACAATCGAGAAAGCAGGCATCCCCATCGACTACATTGTGGGCACCAGCATCGGCAGCATTGTGGGCGGCCTCTATGCTTGTGGTGTGAGCAGCGAGCACATGGAGCAGCTCTTTCGATCGCAGGAGTGGATAAATCTATTTGCCGGGCGCAACATGAAGCATCGATTCAAGCTCTTCACAACAGAAAGGGAGAAGCAGTACGTCATGGGCTTTGAACTGAAACTGCCACAACTCGTAGAAAAGGCACACGAGATATTCAAGACCAAAGACAAGAAACGCAAACGTGAAAATGCCCTCGACACCTTTTTCTCGATCTACGAACAACTCTCTCACCCACTCAAGAATCTGGGGGGCATACTCTCTGGCGACAGCATCACCGCTCTGTTGGCGCGCGAAACCGGTCAGTCAAAAGACATTGATTTCGACAAACTGCCCATTCCCTTCCGTTGCGTCGCAGCCGACGTACACAGCATGACTGAAGTCATCCACAGCAAAGGCTCCCTTCCGCTCGCCATCCGTTCGAGCATGTCCTTCCCTTTCGTCTTCGAGCCCGTCGAAATGGATGGCAAACTTCTCGTTGATGGAGGCATGGTCAACAACCTTCCTGTCGACATTGCCCGCAAGATGGGTGCCGATATTGTCATTGCCATCGACCTGTCGCAAACAGGAGCCACCACCCGCAAGTCAGGGTGGGTGCAGTTGCTCCAAGACCTCAAATTGGGCGACATGGCAGGGTGGCTCATCGAGCGCCCCGACGATCAGCGCTACCTCAACAACCTCAAAGAAGCCGACCTTGTCATTCGTCCCACATTGCACGAATTTGACGTCACTTCCTTCAGTGCAACAAGCATCAACACCATGATTCAACGGGGTGAGGAAGCGGGACGCGAAGCAGCCATCGGCTACGCACGAATCCTCTCCGACATCTATGGTTTCTGAAAAACACAGCAAAGAGAGAACTCCACACCAGATAAAAACTCGACCAGCCTAAAAAACACGACAAAGAAAATAGGCTTTCCTCAAAAGGAGAACTTACTGAAGGGAAATAGACTTTCCTCAAAAGGAGAACCAGTTTGTTGCACATATTGATAATCGATGAGTTGCATGCAATACGGCAGAAAAGTCCTATCGAGGATGTTTTGAGAATGTAGAATCGTGCAGATTTAACGATTCTAACTTTATTTAAGGCGAAAAGTTGGCTTATATATATAATAAAGGTATGTATTAAAGCAAAATGAAGGATGTGGATATGACTGAGGTGTTGTGTAATGGGTACTTCTGCAACGGCACTTTGTCGGACTAGCAAAATAAGGGGGTGGTTCCAAAACACCACCTTTGGATGAAGCGACAAAATGTGTATTCTGTCAAAGGAAGAACGAAGGGTATCGTGA
>JAGHUD010000035.1 GCA_018065005.1 Candidatus Physcousia equi | reverse complement strand
CGTAGCACTCTCACCCGTGCCCCAAGGGTCAGGGTTCTTTCTCCGCTTCGCTTCGAAAGCGGCAAAGCCGAGCACGAGTCCCGTACGCGCCGCAAAAGCCTCCCCATTAAGGAGGCTTTTTTTGTGCGTAGCACTCTCACCCGTGCCCCAAGGGTCAGGGTTCTTGCCCCTAATATAATATAAGGTATAGGCGGGGTACAAAAAAAGCCGCAAGATTGCGGCTTTCCTGGAATTGGTGTTTGGGTTTAGATGCTCAGTGTGTCGAGCACGTTGATCAGTTCCTTCTTGATGGGCTTGTCGCTCTTGATGGCGTTGGAGAAGGGGATGTAGACCACCTCGTCGTTTCGGATGCCCACCATGACATTGCGCTGACCTTCGATGATGGCTTGGACAGCACCCACACCGAGACGGCTGGCGAGGATGCGGTCGCCCGCCGTGGGCTGGCCGCCACGCTGCAGGTGGCCAAGGATGGAGACGCGCACGTCGTATTCGGGATATTCTTTCTTGACACGCTCTGCATAGTACATGGCACCGCATTTGGGGCTCTCGCTCACGATGACGATGCTCGATGACTTGCTCTTGCGGATGCCGCGACCGATGAAGTGCTCCAACTGGTCGGCACCGGTGGAGTCTTCGGGGATGATGGCACACTCGGCACCTGCCGCAATGGCACTGTTCTGGGCGAGGAAGCCAGCGTCGCGCCCCATGACCTCGACGAAGAAGATACGCTCGTGGGAGGTGGCAGTGTCGCGGATCTTGTCGACACACTCCATGATGGTGTTCATGGTGGTGTCGTAGCCAATGGTGAGGTCGGTGCCGTTGAGGTCGTTGTCGATGGTGCCTGGCAGACCGATGCAAGGCACGTCGTGCTCCTCTGCGAAGATGCGGGCACCGGCAAGTGAACCATTGCCTCCGATGACGACGAGCGCGTCGATGCCGCGTTTCTTCATGTTGGCATAAGCTATCTCGCGCCCTTCGGGTGTCATGAATTCTTTGGAGCGCGCTGTCTTGAGGATGGTGCCTCCGCGCTGGATGATGTTGCTGACGTTCTCGGAGGTGAACTCCTTGATCTCGTCGTTGATGAGGCCTTCGTAGCCTCGATAGATGCCCATGACCCTGAAGTCATTGGCGATGGCAGCTCGCGTCACGGCGCGGATGGCTGCATTCATTCCTGGTGCGTCACCTCCACTGGTGAGCACACCGATACATTTGATTTTTGCCATGCTTGGTTCCTTTTAGAAAAAAATGCTTGCAAAGGTACGAATAAAATATAATATGTCTTGAGATTGTGGAAAGAAAAGTTGCAAGAATAACTTTTTTTGACTACTTTTGCCTTAATATATTTAGAATCGAAACGTATAACCCTTTTTCTTTTCCCCTCAATGGCTATCATACAGGTCACTACGCTTGACGAACCCGGACTGGAGGTCTTCGGACGACTCACGGAGGCACAACTGCGCAACCGGCTCGAACCGGAAAAGGGAGTCTTCATTGTGGAGAGTCCCAAGGTGATTCGCGTGGCACTGGACAGTGGGTATCAGCCCGTGTCGCTGCTCTGCGAACAGAAACATATCGATGGAGACGCACGCGACATCATCGAGCGCCTGCCCGAAGCGGTGCCCGTCTACACTGGCAGCAGGGAACTGTTGGCAGCACTGACCGGCTACACCCTGACGCGTGGCGTGCTCTGTGCGATGCGCCGCCCCATGCCGAAGCCGATGGCTGAAGTGCTGGAAGGCGCCAGTCGTGTGGTGGTGATGGATGGGGTGGTGGATTCCACCAACATCGGAGCCATCTTCCGATCGGCAGCTGCACTGGGCATGGACGCCGTACTGCTCACACCGACTTCCTGCGATCCGCTTAACCGACGAGCCGTGCGTGTGTCGATGGGGAGCGTGTTTCTGGTTCCGTGGACCGTGGTGGAGCACCCTGCACAGTTGCGAGAATATGGTTTCACCACCGCTGCCATGGCGCTCACCGAGAAGAGTGTGTCGCTTGACGACCCGCGACTAAAAGAGGAGCCACGCCTCGCACTGATCATGGGCGCCGAAGGGGACGGATTGGCTCATGAGGTGATAGGGGAGTCGGACTATGTGGTGCGCATCCCCATGCAGCACGGTGTCGATTCGCTGAATGTGGCAGCTGCATCTGCTGTGGCATTCTGGGAGTTAAGGAAGAAGTGAGAAGGAAGAAAAGTGGCGATTTGTTTGGTGGTCTCAGAAAAATGTCGTACCTTTGCGCCCGAGATTTTAAGCAATATAAAGTCTAACTGTATTTAATTTTTTCAAAAACAACTAATTAAAATGGCAGATTACAAAAATGTCGCACCTTTGGCAGACTTCGATTGGGAAGCTTATGCCAATGGTAATGCAAACACTGAGGTGAGCATCGAGGCACAAGAGGCAGCTTACGATGGCACCCTCAACAAGGTAAACGACTACGAGGTTGTAGACGGTACCGTAATTTCTATCAACAAGCGCGAAGTCGTTGTAAACATCGGCTTCAAGAGCGACGGCATCATCCCCGTGAGCGAATTTCGCTACAATCCCGACCTGAAGATCGGCGACACCGTTGAGGTTTACATCGAGAATCAGGAGGACAAGAAGGGTCAGCTCGTGCTCTCACACAAGAAGGCTCGCGCAAGCCGCTCATGGGATCGTGTGAACGAGGCCATGGAGAAGGAAGAAATCATCAAGGGCTACATCAAGTGCCGCACGAAGGGCGGTATGATTGTTGACGTATTTGGCATCGAGGCATTCCTCCCCGGTAGCCAGATCGACGTGAAGCCCATCCGCGACTATGATATGTTTGTTGGCAAGACAATGGAGTTCAAGATTGTCAAGATCAATCAGGAATTCAAGAATGTTGTTGTCAGCCACAAGGCGCTCATCGAGGCAGAACTCGAGCAGCAGAAGAAGGAGATCATCTCTCGTCTGGAGAAGGGTCAGGTGCTCGAAGGCACCGTCAAGAACATCACCTCTTACGGTGTGTTCATCGACCTCGGTGGCGTAGACGGTCTCATCCACATCACCGACCTCAGCTGGGGCCGCGTGAGCGATCCTAAGGAAGTGGTTGAACTCGACCAGAAGATCAACGTCGTTATTCTCGACTTCGACAACGAGAAGAAGCGCATTGCTCTCGGTCTCAAGCAGCTCACACCCCATCCCTGGGATGCTCTTGATGGCGAGTTGAAGGTGGGCGACCACGTGAAGGGTAAGGTTGTCGTTATGGCAGACTACGGTGCATTCATCGAAATCGCTCCTGGTGTTGAGGGCCTCATCCACGTTTCTGAGATGTCTTGGAGCCAGCACCTGCGCAGCGCTCAGGACTTCATGAAGGTGGGCGATGAGGTTGAAGCTGTCATCCTGACACTCGACCGCGAGGAGCGCAAGATGTCTCTCGGCATCAAGCAACTCAAGAACGATCCTTGGGAGGATATCGAGACCAAGTATCCCGTTGGCAGCAAGCACACCGCAAAGGTGCGCAACTTCACCAACTTCGGTGTGTTCGTTGAGATCGAAGAAGGCGTTGATGGTCTCATCCACATCAGCGACCTCAGCTGGACCAAGAAGGTTAAGCACCCCAGCGAGTTCACTCAGATCGGTGCTCAGATTGAAGTGCTCGTCATGGAGATCGACAAGCAGAACCGTCGTCTCAGCCTTGGCCACAAGCAACTCGAAGAGAATCCTTGGGACGTATTCGAGACTGTATTCACACAGGGTAGCGTGCACGAAGGCACAATTATCGACATGATGGACAAGGGCGCTGTCGTTCAGCTCCAGTATGGTGTTGAAGGCTTCGCTACTCCCAAGCACCTCGTCAAGGAGGATGGCACACAGGCTCAGCAGGGCGAGAAGCTCGAATTCAAGGTGATCGAGTTCAACAAGGATAGCAAACGCATCATCCTTTCTCACAGCCGCATCTTCGAAGATGTACAGCGCGCTGAGGCTCGCAAGGAGAAGGCTGCTGCTCCCCGCGCTCCTCGTGCTAAGAAGGACGAGGCTCCCGTTATCCAGAACCAGGCTGCAGGCACAACGCTCGGCGATATCGAGTCTCTGGCTGCCCTGAAGGCTCAGATGGAGAAGGGCGAGTAATCAGAATCCTACGGCTCTTAGGCTCATGCCTCACGTTTCCCTTTAAGAGTGGACGGGTAAGCTGAGCAGAGAGCAGAAAGATAAAACTTAAGAAGGGACAGCCTTTGGGGTTGTCCCTTCTTCGTGAACATTTATCATGGAGACATTCAATGTGCATATACTTGGCTGCGGAAGTGCCAAACCCTCCAACGGACATCTGCCCAGTTGTCAGGTGGTGGAGGTGCGCGGCAAACTTTACATGGTGGACTGCGGCGAAGGAGCCCAGATGCAGTGGAGCCGTGTGGGACTGGGCATGACTCGTCTTGGGCATATCTTCATCAGCCACAGTCACGGCGACCATTGTTTCGGACTGCCCGGACTCATCTCCACGATGGGACTGCTCGGACGCACGGCAGAACTGCATGTGCATGCACCCGCCGACCTTCGCCCCTTTCTGGACTGCGTGCTTGCCACCTTCTGCAAGGATATGGGCTACCGGGTCTTGTTTCACGAGGTGGACACCTCGCAGCATGCACTGGTTTTCGAGGACAGAAGTATTGAGGTGTGGAGCTTGCCCCTTCGCCACCGCGTTCCTTGCTGTGGGTATCTGTTCCGCGAGAAACCGCTCTTGCCGCATATCCGCCCGGAGATGTTTGCATGCTATGACATTCCGCTGAGCCAAGCCAACAACATCAAGATGGGGATGGACTGGACGATGCCCGACGGTGAAGTCATACCCAATGCGAGGCTGACACGCCCTGCCGATGCGGCACGCAGCTATGCCTACTGCAGCGACACCCTTTTCACTCCGTCTCTTTCCTCGTGGTTGGCAGGTGTAGATCTGCTCTATCATGAGGCAACATTCGGAGAAGACTATCTGCTGCGCGCTAAGCAAACGGGACACTCTACGGCGCGCCAGGCTGCCGAGATGGCTGTGCTCTGCCATGCCAAACGATTGCTCGTGGGGCATTTCTCCGGACGCATCAAAGACGAGACGGCACATCTGCGCGAAGCCACCGACGTGTTTCCTGAAACCTTACTTGCCTCTGAAGGTAAGACCTTTGAACTTTGACCTATGGAGCTTGACACTGCACCATCTCACCCTTCAACGTCCTCACCCGATGGTGGACGCAAGGAGTCTCTCTTTACCTTTCCTTTTTGTTATGTGCCGCATCCTCTTGTTGTGGCAGCAGCCGAAGCGCTCAAGGCTGAACTGCGCCGACACGCAGCGTGGAAAGCGGATGTGGAGAGCGGCAAGATGTTTGGCGTACTTATAGCCGAAGATGCAGCACACGAGTTGCATCAACTCTTTGCCTTCAGCGGAACACTGGATGGGAGGACCCAACAACCTGGGTTCGTGCCCCCAGTGTATGATTTGATGGCGCAGGATAGCTATTTCAAGCATGAGGAGACAGCCATCAGCGCTCTGCTTCACGACGCTAGGGCGGGCTCGATGGGTGACACCGAGACCTCGAAGGAACGAAAAGAAGAGGCGCGTCGACGCTCGGTGGCGTTGCAGCGATGGCTCTTTGCTCAGTACCGTTTTCTTAATGCAAAAGGGGAGGAGGCTACGATGCAACAGATATTCGGACAGGTGACACCACCTGCCGGAACGGGTGACTGCTGTGCTCCCAAATTGTTGCAGGAGGCTTATCGACGTGGTTGGAAGCCACTTCATCTCGGCGAGTTCTGGATGGGGGCATCACCCAAAGGAGCCGTTCGAGTGGAGGGACAGTTCTATCCTGCTTGCAGTTCGAAATGCAAACCCTTGCTGCGCCACATGCTGCAAGGACTGAACGTGGCACCCAACCCTTTGTTGCGACAGATTGCTGAGCCGCTCACTATTGTCTTCGAGGATGAGCATCTTGTGGTGGTGAACAAGCCTTCGGGTATGTTGGCTGTGCCGGGAAAGGATGCACTGCCGAATGTGTATGATGAGATGAGAGAACGCTACCCTAACGCAACAGGACCTCTCATCGTTCACCGCCTTGACATGGACACGAGTGGACTTATGGTGCTTGCTCTTGATGAGGCTGCCTATCACCATTTGCAAGGGCAGTTTGTGCGCCATGAAGTGAAAAAACGTTACCGCGCTGTGTTGGAGCATGAATTGCCTCTCGACAGTGAAGGGCGCATCGACTTGCCTCTCTGTCCCGATATAGATGACCGCCCCAGACAGATGGTGCACGAGAAATACGGCAAGCGGAGCATCACGGACTATAGGGTGGTGGAGAATAAGGGTGGACATGCCATTATCCATCTGTGGCCCCAAACTGGTCGCACACATCAGTTGCGTGTACACATGGCGCACGTCAGAGGACTTGGCAATCCTATAATGGGAGATCGCTTGTACGGCACCATGCCAATCACCTTGCCAGGTGCAGACGAAGGTGGAGCTTCTTCATCAGCGCATACGACCTTGCCTACTTCCAACGAGTCGCTCAGGTCCCTCTCTTCTCGTCTGCAACTGTATGCAGAGGAACTGTCGTTCGTACACCCCGTCACGCACCAGCAGATGCATTTCGACCTGAACGGCAGAAAGGAGTGAGCAAGGCGACGGAAGCTGCTATCGAAAGCACGGTGAGGGTGATGGTTGCGGGAAGGCTAAGTCCGAGGAGTGAAGAAAGTTCCTCGTCGCAAGTGTTCATGAGCACTACCGCCATCGTGTTGTTTATTATGTGCATGATGAGTGGAAGCCAGATGCTGCGTGTGCGCCAGTAAAGGACAGCAAGGACGAGTCCGATGAGAAAGGCAAAGGGTATCTGTGCGGGATTGAGGTGCATCAGTCCGAACGCCGCAGAGGAACAGATAATGGCAGAAAGAGGCGCTGCACCATGTCGTAGCATGTAGCCGGCAATGCCTTCGCGGAAGATAAGTTCTTCGACGAAGGGAGCCACCACACAAATGCTCAGTATGCCCAACGGACGTGCTGCCATGACGGTGAATGGCTCTTCCATGTTGTCGGGCAAAGGAATGATTTCGTTCAGCAGGTTTGCCCCGAAGAGTGCAGACGTGGTACCCAACAGAGCCAAAAGAACAGCAGGGGCCTTTATGTCGGATTTAGAAAGCTCACTACGCATTGTGCCAAGCGAAACCGTCTGTCTTAGGTTGATTGTCTTAAGCCCATACTTGACGGCAAATATGCTGAGCAGTCCAGAGAGGATAGACATGGAAGCGACAATGTCGGGATCCAGACCTGTCGCTTCCGCAGCTCCCGCTCCGTCCATGATGAGTACTACCCCGAATCCTCCCATCACTTGCATGCAGAGGAAGATGAGAAGGGTAAGGATGATCTTGGCGTACGACATATTTGTTGGTTACTGATAGAGGGTTTCGATGTCAATGCCGTCGTAGTAGTGGCGCAAGATTTCTGCATAGGGATGGCCCTGAGCGCCCATCACTGCAGCTCCAATTTGGCACATGCCTACGCCGTGTCCCCATCCTTTTCCGTGCAGGATGAAGCGATCAGGCGTTTGCTTGTCTTGGGGTTTGATGACCTCAACGGTGAAGTTGCTCGAGTAGAGATGCGTGTTAGAGAGGGCATGACGGATTTCAAGTTCCTTGCCGATGATGAGTGTGCGTTGGGTGCCTGCGATGCGTAGCTTTACGATGTGTCCACTCTTTCCCGTTTCTACGGCTTCGAGCGAAAGGATGTCGCCGAAATCAATGCCGAGGCGTGTCATAAGGAGTTCGTGGAGTTCCTGTTGTGTGTACTCCACCGTCCAGTGATAGAAATCGGTTGTCTGTTGGTCGTAGTCGTTAAGCACATGATGCAGTATGCCCGTTCCGGGTGCCATGAGGAGACGTCTGATGACAGGATTGTCCAGGTTGCAGAACGGATCGACGGTAGCGTGCAGATAGGACTTCGGCTCGTCTTCCCAGCAATTCTCAAAGTCGTTGGTGATGCCACCACAACACTTGCTGAAACGAGCATCGCAAACACGTCCGTCGACGGTCAGAATCTGTCCGCGCGTCTCGCAGACAGCCTCATGCACTTGTGGGCTTACCGCTCTCGTGATGCCTTGATACCGCTGGCAATGATCGTCGGCGCAGACATCGAAGATGGTGTGCTCCTCCTGGTCGTGCCAGCGTATGATTTCCTGATCTGTTTTGGTGAACTGAAAGAAAGCGTGCTGCTGTCCGCTTTGCCGGCGTTGCATCTGAGCAATGAGCCAACTGCGGCTGATGACGGCACTCGCCTTGAGAAACTCCTTAGGGCACTCGGCATTCATCTCGCTTGAGATGACGCTGGTGAGATAATCCTCAGCGTTGATGATGTTGATGGCAACAATTTTCTGTTCGTCAACGACGAGTCGCAGTTTTCCCAAGAAGGTCTGGTCTTCGTGTCGTTGCCAGTGGAAGTCTTTTCCGATGGCCACGTCATGGAGCGTAAAGGAGTTGCTTGGTGTAGCGGGAGATATGGTGACGTCTCGATAGAGTTGTCCGCACCATTTGAGGCAACCATCTTCGATGATGACGTCTTGCGGACCGGTGACGGTGGCTCCCTTGGCGCGAAATTCGCCATTGAGGGTGAAGTGCAGATGGTCGGTGGTCATGATGCCCACATTCACGTCAGGCACCTCTTTTTTTTCTTCCACCTTCTCTTCCTGGCGGTCGGTCAGTTCTGTTGTGGTCTGTGAGCTACCTTGTGCTGTAATTTTTTCAATGACGGGTTTTAACTCATCTTGGCTCATCGTGACCTCTCTCAGGATGTTGGCAGCCCGCTCCGGTGTGAGCCTCTGGAAGTCTTGTTCACGAGGTGTGACAATGAGTCCGCCCATGTCGAGTGCGCCCGGACTGATGAGGAGTTGTTCTTCGCCTTCGGCATAATAGCAGTCGGGTCGGTGTTTTGTGCGAGGGAATACCAACACGATAAGTTCGTCAGGTCTTCCGCCCTGTCCCGACTGTCGCCAGCAGAGCACATTGAGTCTCGGTTCCCATTCGTCGCCGATGATGGGCAGTGCGCGATAGATTCTTTCGCACAATGGACGGTCGAGGTGGTAGTCGATGGCGCGTATCACAAAGACGGGACAAACCCATCCGTTGAGCAGATAAAGTCCTGTTCGCTTGTCGGCACCTGTGTCATCCATCTCCGCCTCCTGAGCGCTTGTGAGCGGATAGAGTTTAGTGGCACTTCCCTCATAGCTTTTCCAATCACGCTCCAGCGGCATAATGCCACGTAATCCAGCTTGCAAATGACAGTGGTCGGGACACGAAGCGCCACACAGCGGTCCGTTGTAAAATAGAATATGAGAGGGCATGTCCCAAGCAAAGCGGCACATCAGTCCAAAGTGGTCGAAGATGGCTTGACGTTGGTGGCGTCGGGTGGGGATGGTGAAGTGCTTGGGAAGTATGGGGTAGGGGTTGACAAGAAGTTGGTAGTATTTCTCTGTGGCTAAGGCACGCTGCACGGCAGGGCGGTTGTGGTCGCAGAGGAAACAAGGCCGCTTGGCAATCGTCTTTTCGTCAATCTGAGCTCCTGTGGAAACGATGCGTGTGGGGTTCCACTGCACCGTCATGTTGGCATCGCCTTCCGTGAGTTCTCTTGTTTGCACCTCATTGAGCTGTTCGTATCTTTCTGCCACTTCTTGCCAGCGTTTGAGTTCTGCCTCATGAAATTCGTTGGCTTCCTCTGCTGTCACACGGTGTTGCCATCTTTCGCAGAGTTGTTGTCGAGCCATGATTTCTGTAGTGCGGAGTTGGTCTTTATAGAGGTTGTTGCGGTTGACAGCTTCCACCGAGAGTGCAGCATCGCTGTTTCCCTCCCAACGGCGGCAGAGGTAGAGCTCCTCGTAAATGCGTGAGATGCGGTAGTGGCGCGAAATCATCAGTCCGAGCGCATAGTCTTCTCCATAGCTTGTGTTGGGAATCTGTATCTTTCTGAGTATGGGCGTATAGAAAGCACGTGGGGCACCCAATCCGTTGATGCGCAAGGCATTGTTGCGCCCATTTGATGCGGTCCATTCTCGGTGGTCGATGAGCCCTGGAGGGAGTGTTTCGAGCTGGAAGTTTGTCATGCGGTAACTGCCGATGACCATAGCAGCGTTTTCTTCGTAGAATTTCTCTACGATGCGGCGCAGTGTCTGTGGCGAAGAGTAGAGATCGTCAGAATCGAGTTGCACGGCAAAACGGCCGCATCGGAAATCATGGATAGCAAGGTTCCAGCAGCCACCGATTCCCAAATCGTCCCGTTGTGGTATGAGATGCACGACGCGCTCGTCTTCTTCTGCCAGTCGATGCAGTGTCTCCGTAGTGCCATCGGTGGAATGGTTGTCCACCACGATGACATTGAAGAGGAAGTCCGCCTCCTGGCTGAGCGCACTGCGCACTGCTTCCTCTATCGTTCGCACTCGGTTGCGCACGGGAATGATGACGCTGGCTTCCATCTCGGTTCGGTTGATGTCCTTTCCGTTGTTGAAGATGATTTCGTCGACCTCGTTGGCAGAGAGGTAGGCATTGATGAGTCGCAGATGGCGTGTGCAGGCACGCTCCATCTCTTGCTGTCGGGCACGGTTTTTGGGGTCGACATAGTCAAATTGCTTTTCCCCGCTGCGTCTCATGTCCGTCTCAACCTCGGTGTAGAGAAACTCCTTGATATGGACGGGCATCTTCTTTCGGCTTAGTGTGAGTCTCAGGTCGTAGAGTCCAGCCCACTGGTAGTTGTGATTGCCCAGTTGTTCAGCATATTCCTTCAGGTCTGCGGTGCGTATGAGCAAGACACTTCCCATGGCAAAATCATCGCGCACTGAGCCCAACTGGTAGTCAATGAGCGGCATGGCGCATCTCTTTCCCTCGGGTGTGAGCTGATAATGGTCGGCATAGGACAGCGGAGCATCCGTGTCAGTGGCTATGCTGAGCCATCTGTCGAGCGCATGGAAGCCCAGCTGCAGTGTCCATGTCTTTGTATAGAGCAGGGTGTAGGGAGCCTTTGCTGTGCTCGCGATGTGTCGTATGGTTTTGGTGCTGAAGGGCGCTTCGTCTAGGTGGTGTATGCAGTCCACCAATAGTTCCTCTTGCAGCATGGCTATGGTGTTGGCAGCTTGCTCTTCGTTTTCATATGGGATGAAACAGTCAATTCCGAGTCGCATAATGATTGCTTTTAGATGAAATTTGCACAAAGTTATTTATTTTTTTTTAGAAAAAGTAGCTTTGTCTTATTTTTTTTGCCTAAATTTGTAGCAGAAACAGAAACAGACATCTCAATTCTCACAAAGACTCAAGAATAAGATGAAATACTATTTGGCAATAGATCTGGGAGCCACCAGCGGACGTTCCGTGCTGGCTTCCTATGATGGTGAGCGCCTAAACATGCAGGTGTGGACACGTTTTGAGAATCCGCAGATCCCCATGTCCGGTCACATCTTTTGGAATCTCCCCCACCTCTATAATGAAGTACTGAAAGCGCTCCGCAAATGTGCTGCAGAGCAGGTGCAGTTGCAGAGTATCGGTATTGATACATGGGGGTGTGATGTGGCTTTCTTTGGAAAGCAGGGACAGATGATGGGCTTGCCATTTTGCTACCGTGATCCCCACACAGATGGAGCCATTGAACGCTTCACCCGTACCCACATGAGCGCAGAAGCACTCTACAGCAAGACGGGTATTCAATTCATGCCCTTCAATACGCTTTTCCAGCTCGACACCATGCACACAGACGGCAGTGCTTCACTGACGTCGGAAGACAAAGTCATGTTCATGCCCGATGCATTGGGATACCTGCTCACGGGTCATTGTGTGTGTGAATACACGATAGCAAGCACCAGTCAGTTGCTTAATCCCGAGACGCATGATCTGGACGAGACGCTTCTGAACATCGTTCACCTCACGCGCCAACAGTTTGGACCTCTGACGATGCCTGGCACGCAGATTGGGGTGCTTACACCTCAGGTGCAAGAGGCAACGGGCATGGGCGCTGTGCCGGTAGTGGCAGTGGCTGGTCACGACACAGCGAGCGCAGTGGCAAGTGTGCCCACAGAGGATGAAAACTATGCCTATTTGAGTTGTGGCACTTGGTCGCTGTTGGGCATCGAGTCGCCTCATGCCATCATCACGGAGGAGAGTCGCCGCCAGAGCTTCACCAACGAGGGCGGACTTGACGGTACCACGCGTTTTCTCAAAAACATCTGTGGCTTGTGGCTCTTTGAGAGTTGCCGCAAGGAGTTCCGCAATGTGCCCTCTGATGTCAACGAACTCAATGCGCTCTGGAGCACGAGTTGCTGCGAATCACTCATCATGCCAGACGACGAAAGCTTCGCTCATCCAACCTCCATGACCGCAGCCATCCGCAACTACTGCGAGCGCACGGGGCAGGTCCTTCCCGAGCAACCTGCTGATTATGTCCGTATCATTTTCCGTTCGTTGGCTCTTTGCTATCGTCAGACCATCGAGTCGTTGCGCAGCTTCTCGTCTCATCCCATCGAACGATTGCATGTCATTGGTGGCGGCAGCCTGAATGTTCATCTCATGCAGATGACTGCCAACGCCACGGGACTGCCTGTTATTGCCGGGCCCAGCGAAGGAACTTCCTTGGGTAACCTGCTCGTGCAGATACGTGCTGCAGGTGATGTCGCCACACTCAAGGATATGCGTAGCATCTCATCATGCAGCGCCTCCACCATTACCTACACGCCGCAGGATGCTGAAGAATGGAATGATGCCTATGATCGCTTCTGCTGCGTTCAGGAAAGGGCTCAACATTCATGAGCTGAATTTCGAGTGAGCGAACAGATTCTTTGTTGTTATTATCAAATGGCACAATAAGGATACTTTCTTCGAACAAGTACTTACTAAAAACCATATAAAATAATGAATAATAAAACCGCATCAATTTTAGACAACCGACCAGGTTTGCGTGCCGTGATAGACCAGATAGCCGAAGTGACAGGATATCTTTGGCAGAAAGGTTGGGCAGAGCGCAATGGTGGCAACATCACAGTCAACGTGACAGAGTTTGCCGATGAATCGTGGGCAGTGATGCCTGCTATCTCACCCAAAAAGCAGATTGGCAAGGTGCTACCCCATCTCAAGGGAACCTACTTCTATGCTAAGGGCACGGGCAAGCGCATGCGTGACCTTGTGCGTTGGCCCATGCAAAACGGTAGCATCATCCGCATCTGCGACGATTGCGCTTCCTACGAGATCATCGCAGACGAACCCGTTGTGCCCACAAGCGAGATAGCCTCTCATCTTGCCATGCATAACTATCTGCTCGAAACGGGTAGTACCTACAAGGCAACGCTCCACACACATCCCATCGAACTCGTGGCCATGTCCCACATCAAGCGCTTCTTGCGCGAAGGCGAGTTGACGCGCGTGCTCTGGTCGATGATTCCTGAGACCTTAGCTTTTGCACCTCTCGGCATCGGTATCGTGCCTTATGCCATCCCTGGCGGTCTCGAACTCGCTGATGCCACACTCGAGCAGATAAAGACACACGACGTGGTGCTTTGGGAGAAGCATGGCACAGTGGCTTTGGGCACCGACATCATGGATGCCTTCGATCAGACCGATGTGCTTTGCAAGGCAGCCAACATCTATATGTGCGCACGCAACATGGGCAGCGAGCCTGATGGCATGACCGACGCACAGATGAAGGAGATTCAGGATGTGTTTCAACTTCCCAAACAGAGACCCTGCTGAGAGAAGATGAAAGGATAACACAGAGCAAGTCATTTTTCTCTCGTTGCTCAGTGAGCAAAAAATACAACATGGCTAATTCAGAAAGTTTGAAACATCATGGAACAAGAAATCACCAAAACGCAATCCGAAACCCTATACGTCAATGAGGAGGGAAAACTCTATCTCGCAACCTTCGCTACATGGAGCAAGTTCATAGCCATCTTTGGTATGGTTGTGAGTTCCCTTTATGCCTTACTGCTTCTTGTGGGTCTCATCGGGCTCAGTACAATGAATAGTTATCAAATGAGCTATTATGGCTATCACGGACTCCCCTACGACAAGAGTGGCATTCTGCTCATCATAGTCATCGCTTTGGCAGTACTCGCCTTCTCCATCTATCTCTATTCTCGTCTCCTTCTGGCAAGCAATAGTTTCAAGTTGGCCCTTGCTACAAACGACTCCCAACAACTGACCAGAGGATTCAAGTCGCTGCGCTTCCTCGCTGTTGTGGGAGGCATCTGCTGCATCGTTGCTAGCGTATTCTTTGTGCTCAACCTCCTGATGGCTTTCTCCCGTTAATGACTGCCAGTATGCCGTTTGGCAACATAATTATCTTACAACCAACTGTGCCTTTTCGGAGGTGCAGTTGTTTTTTTGTCTGGTAAGAGCATAATTATTCATAGCTGTCCAGTCAACAAAAAAGCAAACATTATTGTGCTGTTTAGTGCGAGAGATATAGACGGAAACCCATCGAGACTTTCAGACCATTAGTGTGCCTCATAAGAACACCAGCCGAAGATGAACGATGCACATGCAAATCTGTAACGCTGGACGCATTTTTGCTGGACAATCATAAAAAAAAAACGAACAAGGTAGGCATTTCTCAGAATTTATTCCTATCTTTGTCCTATCTTGTCATAATTGATGCTTGTTTTGAATGGCAGCATCGGAAAAAGTAAACCGAGATGGGCATAACAAAAGGCTGAGCATCTGCTTGTTGCTTAGAAAATACAACAAGAAAAGTGACAGAGACGGAATAAAAAGAGTCAAACGATATATATATAGAGAGAGAGGTAGACAAGAACCATGCAAGTATTACTGGGAAAAAATATAGACGAACTCAAAGCCATTGTCAAAGAGTTGGGACTGCCCGCCTTTGCTGCAAAGCAACTGGCACAATGGATCTACCAGCGCGGAGCATCTTCCTTCGATGAGATGACAAACCTATCGAAGGCGGCAAGAGAGAAACTAAAGGAAACCTATAGCGTAGGGCGTTCGGAAGCGCTTGATGTGCAGCGCAGTGTCGACGGCACAGCAAAGTATCTGTTCCCCGTCTCTGCTACAAGAGACGGCGAACCGCAGTTTGTAGAAACCGTGTTTATCCCAGACGGAGAGCGTGCCACCGTGTGCGTGTCGTGCCAAGTGGGTTGCAAGATGCGTTGTGCCTTCTGCATGACAGGCAGACAGGGCTTCCACGGTCAGCTCACAGCAGCCGACATTCTGAATCAACTCTATTCGCTGCCCGAGCGAGAGCGCATCACCAATGTGGTGTTCATGGGACAAGGCGAACCGATGGACAACCTCGACAATGTCTTGCGCGCCACACAGATGCTATGTGCCGACTATGGATGGGCATGGAGCCCTAAGCGCATCACGGTCAGCACAGTGGGCTTGAAGAAAGGTGTAGAACGTTTCCTCAACGAAAGCCAATGCCACCTGGCAGTCTCACTGCACAATCCCTTCCCTGACGAGCGCTCTGAGATGATGCCCGCAGAGAAGGCATGGTCGCTCACCGACCTCATGCAGTTGTTGCGCCAATATGATTGGACACATCAGCGTCGCCTCTCGTTTGAATACACCGTCATGCATGGCCACAACGACTCGCCGCGCCACGTGCGCGAGCTCTGTCGTTTGCTCAACCGCCTTGAGTGTCGCGTCAACCTTATCCGTTGTCACGAATTGCCCGATTCGCCCTTTCAGCCAGCATCCGAGTCTACCATGGAATGGATGCGCGACGAACTGAATCGTCGTGGCATCACCTGCACCATCCGTGCTTCTCGTGGTCAGGACATATTTGCAGCCTGCGGTCTGCTCTCAACCGCCAAGCAAAGCGAAGAGAATCCCTCAGGCATGCAAAAATAGCGTAAAGCATTTGCAAAAGTGCAAAAAAGTGTGAAATATGCACCTCGGAATGGTGCGTGTTTCACATTTTTTTTGTAACTTTGCGCGCAATAAATCAAAAACGTATTCATTATGGCTTCATTTATTGCAGACAAAATCGTCATGGATGGTCTCACCTACGATGACGTTCTTCTCGTTCCCGCTTATTCTGAGGTGTTGCCCCGAACCGTAGAACTCTCTACACGTTTCTCGCGCAACATCGAGTTGAAAATCCCCTTCGTCACAGCAGCCATGGACACTGTGACCGAGGCCACAATGGCCATTGCCATAGCTCGTGAGGGTGGCATCGGTGTCATCCACAAAAATATGAGCATTGAGGAACAAGCACGTCAGGTGGCTATCGTGAAGCGTGCAGAAAATGGTATGATCTACGACCCCATCACCATCAAGCGCGGACGCACAGTGGCTGACGCACTCGACCTGATGGCTGAGTATCACTTTGGCGGTATTCCCGTGGTGGACGACGAACGCCATCTGGTGGGTATCGTGACAAACCGCGACCTTCGTTTCGAGAAGAATCCAGATCGCCTCATCGACGAGGTGATGACAAGCGAAAACCTCGTGACCACACACGTCCAGACCGATCTCGCTGCTGCTGCCGATATTCTGCAACAGAACAAGATAGAGAAGCTCCCCGTGGTCGACGATGAGAACCACCTCATCGGTCTGATCACCTACAAGGACATCACCAAGGCTAAGGATAAGCCTATGGCATGCAAGGACGCCAAGGGCCGCCTGCGCGTAGCCGCTGGTGTGGGCGTAACCGCCGACACCCTCGACCGCATGAAGGCACTCGTGGAAGCTGGTGTGGATGCCATCGTTATTGACACCGCCCACGGCCACTCTAAGTTCGTTATTGAGAAGCTCAAGGAAGCCAAGAAGATGTTCCCCAATGTGGACATTGTGGTGGGCAATGTGGCAACAGGCGATGCTGCCAGAATGCTCGCCGAGGCAGGTGCCGATGGCGTCAAGGTAGGCATTGGCCCGGGTTCAATCTGCACCACACGTGTTGTGGCAGGTGTGGGCGTTCCTCAGTTGTCAGCCATCTATGATGTGGCAAGTGCGCTTGAAGGAACCGGTGTGCCTCTCATTGCCGATGGTGGACTTCGCTACTCAGGCGACGTTGTCAAGGCGCTCGCTGCTGGTGGCTACTGTGTCATGATTGGTTCGCTGGTGGCTGGCACCGAGGAGAGTCCCGGCGACACCATCATCTATAATGGCCGTAAGTTCAAGAGCTATCGAGGCATGGGCTCACTGGAAGCCATGGAATGTGGTTCGAAGGACCGCTACTTCCAGGGCAATGTGAAGGACGTGAAGAAGCTCGTGCCCGAAGGCATCGCCGGACGTGTACCCTACAAGGGCAGCGTGCAGGAAGTGATATATCAGCTCATTGGTGGTTTGCGCTCAGGCATGGGCTATTGTGGCGCCGCAACCATCAACGACCTGCACAAGGCAAAGTTCGTGCGCATCACCAATGCGGGTGTGATGGAGAGTCATCCCCATGATGTTACCATAACGAGTGAGGCTCCCAACTACAGTCGTCCTCAGTAAATGTTGAATGTAAGGATTAAACTAAACTGAACAATGAAGAAAATCATGCTTGCATCTACGGTGTTGCTCTCTGCGCTCAATCTCTCAGCGCAGAGCGACCCCGTGGTGATGAAAATCAACGGTAAGAACATCACACGTTCTGAGTTTGAATACAACTACAACAAGAATAATTCCGAAGATGTGCTCGACAAGAAGGACTTGAAGGAATACATAGATCTATTCATCAATTACAAACTCAAAGTCGAGGCTGCACTCGATGACCATCTCGACACACTTCAGAGCTACCAAAAAGAGTTCCGCCAGTACCGCGACCAGCAGGTGCGCCCAATGCTCATCCCCAAAGGAGCAGAGGAGAAAGAGGTGCGCGACTACTACACCCGCATGCTGGAAAGTCTTGAAGGGCACGACCTCTACCTCCCAGCCCATATTTTTATCCATTTAGGACAGAATGCTTCGGATGCCGACAAGACTGCCGGAAAGGCAAAGATCGACAGCATCTATGGGGAGTTAAAGGTCAACCAGTTTGCCAACTTTGAGGAGTTGGCACGAGTGCACTCCGACGACCGCCAGACGGGACAACGAGGTGGTGTCATCAGTTGGATTGGACCGCATCAGGTTCTTCCTGAAATGGAGAAAGTAGTCTATTCGCTCAAGGACAGCGGTGACGTGTCAGAGCCCTTCCTCTCAACAGCAGGCTACCACATCGTTCAGCTCAAGGGACGCAAACCTCTCGGCAGTTATGAGGAACTGAAACCAAAGATTCAGAACTATCTCCAGCAAACAGGTTTGGCAGAGCGCTTGGCACAGCAAGTGGTAGACTCACTCGTGCGCACCACCGGCATGACGGAAGAGCAGGTGATGGAAGCCGAAACCGAACGGTTGAGCAAAACGGACGAGGGACTCAAGTATCTCGTGCAGGAGTATCATGACGGCTTGTTGCTCTTTGAGGAGTGCACCAACCGCGTATGGGGCCCCGCATCAAAGGATACCTTAGGATTGCAGAAGTTTTTCAAGAAAAACAAGAAAAAGTATGCATGGGAAAAACCTCATTTCCGTGGTATGGTGATACATTGCCGCCGTGCCGCTGATGTGGCAGGCGTGAAAGCCCTGTTGCAAGGAGTCGACGAGAACCTTTGGATACAGACCGTGCGCGAAAAGTACAATAAGGATAGCGTGTGCGTGCGCATGGAACAGAAAATCTTCGCCCAGGGCGAAAATGCCTTCTGCGACTCTTTGGCGTTCAATGCACCGAGTGGTAATGCACGACCCCGCAAGGATTTCCCCTTCAGCGGCGTTGTCGGCAAGGTGCTCCCCAAGGGGCCAGAGAAATGGACGGACGTGAGTGCCGACGTGGTTGCCGACTATCAGGCTTTGCGCGAAAAGGAGTTCGTAGCAACCCTTCGCAAGCGCTACAAGTTTGAGGTCGATAAGGACGTTCTCAAGACAGTAAATAATCATTAAAAACATTGATGAAGAAACTATTTCTTTACTCTTTCTTCTCGCTCATCAGCCTTTTTGCCTCCGCACAGCAAACCAACGTTGTGGATGAGGTGATCTGGGTGGTGGGCGATGAGGCTATACTCAAGAGCGATGTGGAGAGCATGCGGCGTGATCCTGATTGGAACAAGATTCAGGGTAACCCCTATTGTGTCATTCCCGAACGCATCGCCATACAGAAACTGTTCATCCATCAGGCAGCCATCGATAGCATTGAGGTGACTGACGTTGAGGTGAACCGCGCCGTGGAAGCACAGCTCAACGAGTGGGTCATGCGAGCAGGTTCGCGTGAGAAGCTCGAGGAATACATGAACATGCCTTTCTCGCAAATCCGTGAAGAGATGTTCGAGCAGATGAAGAATCAGTCGCTCACGGAGCGCATGCAGGAGAAACTGACGAAGAATGTCAAGGTGAATCCTGCCGACGTGCGACGCTATTTCAAGGATATGCCCGAGGATAGTCTGCCCTATATCCAGACCCAAGTCGAGGTGGAGGTGATCATGAAGCAACCTGAAGTTCCACGCGAAGAAATCGAACGCGTCAAGTCGCGCCTTCGCGAATTGGCTGATCGTGTCAACAAGGGTGAGTCGTTTGCCATGTTGGCGAAACTCTATTGTCAGGACGACTCAAGACGACAGGGCGGCGAGCTTGGCTATTTGGGCAAGGCTCAACTCGATGCCAGTTTCGCAAATGTAGCCTTCTCGCTCACCGACCCCAAGAAAGTCTCGAAGGTCGTGGAGTCTGAGTTTGGCTACCATATCATACAACTCATCGACAAACGTGGAGATAAAGTGAACTGCCGACACATCATCATGCGCCCCGAACTCGATCAGGCAAACATCGATACCTGTATGTCGAAACTCGATTCCCTGACACAGGACGTCCGCATGAACAAGTACACCTTCGAGGAGGCGGCATTCCATGTCAGCGACGACAAAGACACACGCAACAACCACGGACTGATGTCGCGCATGATAGCTACGAGCGAAGGGGCTGAGCGCACTTCGCGCTTCACGATGAGCGACCTGGCGCAGCTCTCCCCTGAGATAGCACGAGCCGTAGAGGCGCTCGAGATAGGAGAAATCAGCAAGCCGTTCCAGATGGTCAACCAGAAGGGACAGCAAGTCTGTGCTGTGGTAAAACTCAAATCACGCATCAAGGCACACCACGCAACGATGCAGGAGGACTTTCAGGTGCTCAAGGACGTCGTGCTCTCGAAGAAGAAGCAGGATGTCATCTTGGCATGGATTAAGGATAAGCAGAAATCAACTTATGTCCGCATCAACGAGGAATACCACAACTGTGAGTTCCAATACCCAGGATGGGTGAAATAGTCGTGCTTTGAGAAAGTCAACTATTATATGCTTCCTTCTGTTCAGTGCCCTCGCTCTTGCGTGGGCACTGCGCCCTGTGGCACAACCCAATCGAAAGACCACGAATGACGACCAAATTCATCTGATTCATTCCGACAAACTCTATTTCGATCAACGCATCAACAGCAAGGCTCAGTTTCTCGTGGGAAATGTTTGTCTGGAGCACCAAGGCACGTTGATGTATTGCGATAGCGCATTGTACTACAAGGACAATAAGTCGTTTGATGCCTTTGGCAATGTGCGCATGGTGCAGGGCGACACACTCTCGCTCACGGGTGATATGCTGTATTACAACGGCGTGGACCAGTTGGCGCGCGTGCGTCACAATGTGGTGATGAAACACCGCAAGACGACGCTCTACACAGACTCGCTCGACTACGACCGTGTCTACGATCTCGGATATTTCTTCGAAGGCGGTCGCTTGCTCGACGATGACAATGAGTTGACGAGCTACTGGGGGCAATACTCCCCCACGACCCGAGAGGCAGAGTTCAACATGAATGTGAAGTTGGTGAATCCTGCACCGCCGAAGACAGCCAAGTCCACACTCCTGAGCGATACCTTGTTCTACAACACACGCACAGGCGTGGCGCATGTGGTCGGACCATCTAATATCGACCACGGAAATACGCATATCTACACCGAGAATGGTTACTACCATTCCAATGAAGACTACTCCTATCTGCTTAACCGTTCCATTCTGACCAACGTTGCCAAGAAACTGATTGGCGACAGCATTCATCATGATGCAGTAACGCATGTGAGTCAGGCTTTCGGCCATATCGACTACGAGGACCGCGAAAATAGAAACAAGTTTTACGGTCATTATGCCCTCTACAACGACAGCACGGGCTATTCCATGGCCACAGATTCTGCCGTCTGCATAGACTACTCGCAGCAGGATACGGGGTATGTCCATGCCGACACGTTCAAGATCTTTACCTATAACATCGACACCGATAGCGTGTATCGTGTGCTTCATGCCTATCATCATGTTCGGGCTTATCGTGTCGACTTGCAAGGTGTATGTGATTCCTTGGTGTATGACGGCAAGGACTCCTGCGCAACGATGTATAAAGATCCCATCATTTGGCAGAACGAACAGCAGATTCTGGGAGAGTATATCAAGGCATGGACCAACGACTCCACGCTTGACAGTGTCTACGTTGTCAACCAGGCACTGTTAGCAGAACGAATCGACTCAGCACACTACAACCAAGTGGCGAGCAAGGAGATGCATTCCTACTTCCGAAATGGGGAGGTGTATCTGAACGAGGCTGCCCAGAACGTCTATCTCAACTACCATCCCTATGACTCCGACTCGCTGATGATCGGCATGGTGCATGCCGAGAGCACCATGCTCCGCATGTTTATGGAGCAGAAGAAGGTGCAGCGCATCTGGATGCCCGCTACCACCGGCGAGATGTTCCCTATCGACCAGATACCACCCACAACTCGCTTTCTTGAAAATTTTGCGTGGTTTGATTACGTCCGACCGCAAAACAAGGATGATATATTTCAATGGAGGCCGAAGTCGAAAGGAACGGAACTGAAGACAACGGTTTTGCACGCAGCCCCGCAGCAGAAACTTTCTGATGTAAAAAAGAAAAGAAAGGGAAAGAGCGTGCCCGCAGAACAAAATCCCGAAGAGCCTGCAGCACCCACCACACGGACAGAGCAGGAAGCACTTGCAGAGTAGCGACGTCCGGATGAACGGACACACAACATAGCAACGTAAACCATCAAATAAGAACGGTGTGATATGAGCCTCTTTAAAGCACGACAACCTAGAAAGTATCGGCCACGTGTTATTTTCAGCAATCCAGAGAAGGAGAAACTGCAAAAATTGGTGAACGATGTGCGCCGTCAGCAAGGTGAGCAGGTGGACGAACCATACGACTCCACCAAGTTTCGTGGCACCTTCTCGCAATACACCCCACACGCACAGCGTGCCAGCAACAAGAGCCATAAACTCGTATGGCCTATTGCCTTGTTTCTGGTCATTATTCTGCTCTTCGTCTGGCATTATCTCATGACAGGCAAAGTGCATTGGTAAAAAAAGGTGGGGGGGACGAGTGTCGACACAAGCGAAGAATTTTGTGCCTTTCTTCCGTCCACCACATTCGCATCTGCACATGTCCACCATGAACAAGAACACTGCGAGCATTTCTTATTAGAACACTTATTCCATACTATGTCCGATATAATCCGTTTACTTCCCGATTCTGTAGCCAACCAAATTGCAGCAGGTGAGGTCATCCAACGTCCTGCTTCTGTCATCAAAGAGTTAGTAGAGAATGCTATTGATGCAGGTGCACAGCATGTTGATGTGTTGGTCGTGGATGCCGGACGTACCTCTATTCAGGTTATTGACGACGGAAAAGGAATGAGCGAGACTGATGCACGATTGGCGTTTGAGCGACATGCTACGAGCAAGATTCAGAAGGCAGACGACCTTTTTTCCTTGCGCACCATGGGCTTCCGAGGAGAGGCACTGCCCAGCATTGCTGCCGTAGCGCAGGTCGTGCTACGCACCCGAACCTCCGACCAGGAACTCGGCACTTCTCTTCGCATTGAGGGCAGTCGCGTGATCTCACAAGAGGTGGTGGCAAGTCCTGTTGGGAGTAATTTCCTGGTGCAGAACCTTTTTTTCAACGTGCCTGCGCGGCGAAAATTCCTGAAGACCAATCAGACGGAATTGAATAACATATACCAGGAGTTCGAACGTATGGTATTGGTGAATCCCGGCGTTAGTTTTACCTTTTCAAACAATGGCGTCCAAACGCATTCTCTTTCAGCGTCCACACCTCTTCAACGCATCGTAGGTGTGTTCGGCAAGCGCATTGGCGGGCAACTCCTTGATGTGCATGTTGAGACAAACATCTGCCATATCCGTGGCTTCGTGGGTAAACCCGAGACCGCACGAAAGAAAACACCTCATCAGTTTTTCTTTGTCAACGGTAGATATATGCGGCATCCCTATTTCCACCGTGCCGTACAGACTGCTTTCGCTGGCATCATAGCCGAGACAGAGCAAGTTCCCTATTTCCTCTATTTTGAGGTGGACCCCGCAGACATTGATGTCAATATTCACCCCACAAAGACGGAGATTAAGTTTGAGAACGAACAATTCATCTGGCCCCTGCTCATCGCAGGAATCAAAGAATCGTTGGGTAAGTATAATGCCCTGCCCGTGATCGATTTTGACACCGAGGGCATGCTTACGGATATTCCAGTCTATAACCCCTCGTCTGCATCTGTAGGCGAGATTGATGCCCCAACCATTCAGACCGACCCCAACTACAACCCCTTTAATTCTCCAGCAATCGAAGGCGACGGGTTCTGCATAGATGCACAACCAGACGAAGCCTCGCCTGAGTTCAAGACCGTCGAGATGAGCAACCATCCAACCGAAGTCCGTCCTGTGGCAGATTTCTTGATCTCACCGACTACCCCAAATTTTGAGAAAAATGCGTCACGGACTAACTCCGTGCTGGCCACAAGCCATAGGGCAGGCAGACAAGGCGCCTCGTTGCATGATATCCAGGACGACTCCTTATTCTTTGATCTTGCTTCTCCTGGCTCAGCCGTGAAGAACGAAAGCACTGCTCTGTCTGTTGCACAGCTCGAACGCAGCGACCAATATTTTCAGTTCCAGGGGCGCTTCCTCCTCAGCAGTGTGAAGGATGGACTGCTTGTCATCAACCAGCATCGCGCGCACATGCGTATTTTATATAATAAGTATAGGAAGCACATGAGCGCAGCGCATTGCCCTTCTCAGCAGTTGCTTTTCCCCAGCATCTTCCAACTCTCAGCTTCCGACATCGTGCTCTACGAAGAAGTGCACGAACACCTTCGTGCGCTTGGCTTTGATATAACGTCACTTGGAGGCGACTCCTTTTCCATTCAGGGCGTGCCAGCAGGCATAGAAGGCATCGATCCTGTGTCGCTCGTCACAGAAATGATCTCTTCAACCGAACTGAGCGGGAAGCCCGTAGCAGAGGATCTGCAACATAATATCGCACTTTCCATGGCACGCAAAGCCGCCATTCCAGCAGGGCAGGTGCTTTCTTCTACAGAGATGAAAGCACTTGTTGACGAACTGTTCGATGGTGAAGAAGCAACGTTTGGACCCGACGGAAAGACCATTTTAGCCATATTGCCGCTCGAAAA
Source organism: Candidatus Physcousia equi (assembly GCA_018065005.1). Classification (GTDB taxonomy): domain Bacteria; phylum Bacteroidota; class Bacteroidia; order Bacteroidales; family Bacteroidaceae; genus Physcousia; species Physcousia equi. Next base: position 2,891 of record JAGHUD010000035.1, on the reverse strand, counting down.
CATAGAAAAACTATTCAAAAATTGACTAAACTAAAGAAAAAGCGTCCTTTTTGGTGTTTTTTTTGATAAAAACGATGCATATATAAATTTAATTTGTAACTTTGCAAAGAAATTAAGTTAAGAGTAGCAAATACTAGATAACCATAAAAAGTAAAAATTATCTTAATTTAACTAATAAACATTTAAGAAGTATGAAAAAGTTTATGATGTTGCTGGCTTTTGCCGGTCTCTCATTTGGTGCTTCTGCTCAGGAAACAAGTTATCCTACCAAGAAGCATCAGATTGTAACCAACAGCTTCTGGAGCAACTGGTTTATTGATGCAGGTTTCGATTGGAATGCTTTCTACTCAAGCCAGGAGCACCTCGCAGGTCCTACCAAGAACAAGAGCCCCTTCTGGATGGGTCGTCGTTCAATGGGCGCTGATCTCTCTATCGGTAAGTGGGTTACTCCCGCATTCGGTATGCGCTTGAAGGGTAATGGTATCTGGGGTACTCAGGTAAACTCACGTGAAAGCGGTACTCTGAATCCTACTTTCACCATGTGGACCCTCAGCCTCCAACCCATGGTTAACCTGAACAACCTCTTCTGCGGCTACAAGCCCCGCGTTTGGAACATCAGCATCTATGGTGGTTTCGGCGTCGCTAACTATCGTGGCGGTCGCACTGACTATCAGAAGAGCGAAGAAAATGCAGGCGGTCTCGAAGAAGCAAACCGTTACTCTTGGTTGGGTACCATCGGTGTGCTGAATACCTTCAACATCACCAAGCGTTTCCACATCAACCTCGACGTTTCTGTTAATGCAGGTGAGGCTGATCTCGATGGCAACACAACTGGTGGCGACCTCACTCGCGTCATCAAGACTCGCGACAATATCGTTGACTTCAGCCTCGGCCTTGGTGTGAACCTCGGTAAGGTGGGTTGGGACAACGCTCCTGACGTAGACGCTATCATGGCCATGAACCAGGCACAGCTCGACGCTCTCAACGCAGCTCTCGCTGATGCTGAAGCTGAAAACGCTCGCCTCAAGGCTCAGATTGCTAACCACAAGTGCCCCAAGGGTGACACCCGCACCATCACTGAGTTCGCTTCTACCAGCGCTTCTGTATTCTTCAACATCAACCAGACTACCATCGCAAGCAAGAAGGATCTCGTGAATGTTAAGGAAATCGCTGAGCTCGCTAAGAGCAAGGGTGCTACTGTTGTAGTAGCAGGTTATGCTGACAGCAAGACCGGTAGCGCAAGCCGCAACCAGGCTCTTTCTGAAGGTCGTGCCAACGCCGTTAAGAAGGAACTCATCAAGATGGGTGTCGCAGAGGACAAGATTGAAACCGTTGCTAAGGGCGGTGTTGCTGACCTCGAGCCCTTCACCTACAATCGTCGCGCTGTCGTAACTCTGAAGTAATTCAGCTTTACAACATAGATACATCGACGCACCGGCCCTCTTCGGTCGGTGCGTTTTTTAGTAAGTCAATTCTCTTGTTCACTTGCTGTAGAAGTGGACAACCCATCTTTTACGTTACTTAATACATAATGGAAGCTAAAGAAAAAGTTATTCTGACGGGAGACCGTCCAACGGGCCGTCTTCATATCGGTCATTATGTTGGTTCGCTTCGCCGCCGAGTAGAGCTCCAGAACTCCGGACTCTATGATAAGATTTTTATCTTTGAAGCCGATGCGCAAGCACTCACCGACAATATAGAGAACCCAGAAAAAGTGCGACAGAATGTGATTGAGGTGGCGCTCGACTATCTTGCAGCCGGTCTTGATCCTGCCAAGAGTACACTCTTCATCCAGAGTCAGATACCAGAACTTTGCGAGCTCTCATTCTATTTCATGGACCTTGTAAGCGTCAGCCGTCTCCAACGCAACCCCACCGTGAAGACAGAGATTCAGATGCGAGGCTTTGGCGGTGAGAGTATTCCTGTGGGTTTCTTTACCTATCCCATCTCTCAAGCTGCTGACATCACTCTTTTCAAGGCAACAACCGTTCCCGTTGGTGAGGATCAGGAGCCTATGCTTGAACAGTGTCGAGAGATTGTTCGTCGCTTCAACCATATCTATGGCGACACACTCGTTGAACCGAATATCCTTCTTCCTGACAATGCAGCTTGTCTGCGCTTGCCTGGTACGGACGGAAAGGCGAAGATGAGCAAGAGCCTCGGCAACTGTATCTATCTTTCAGATACTGCCGATGAAGTCACCAAGAAGGTTAAAGGCATGTACACCGATCCCACTCACCTCCAAGTGAGTGATCCCGGTCATCTTGAGGGCAACACCGTTTTCACCTATCTGGATGCCTTCTGTCAGGATGCACAGGTGAATGCTATGTTCCCCGAATACGAAACCCTTCAGGATATGAAAGACCACTATACGCGCGGTGGATTGGGCGATATGAAATGTAAGAAGTTGCTCACTTCTGTTCTTCAGGACACACTCGAACCCATGCGCCTGCGACGTGCCGAGTTTGAGAAGGATATCCCTGCCGTATATGAGATTCTTCGCAAGGGATGCGAGAAAGCGCGCGAAACTGCCGTACAGACCATGGATGAGGTGCGCCGCGCCATGAAGATTAACTATTTCGACGATGCCGCACTCATTGCCGAACAGTCTGCACGTTTCACAAAATAGAGTGAATCATAATACAAAGAAAAAACGTAGCATAACTCATCTGGTTATGCTACGTTTTTTCTAGTATTTCTGTGCTTCATTGGATATGCGCTGAGCCCCATCTCCCGGGGTGTTCAATACGGCCCAGTGTCTGTCCTTCTCTTGTTTCCCCTTGTTAGCCTCCAATCTCTTCCTGTTTTTGGTATTCACGGGGGCCCCGGGGCGGGGGGGGGGGGGGGGGGGGGGGGTGGTGGGTGGGGGGGGGGGGTTGGGGGGGGGGGGG
>JAGHUD010000007.1 GCA_018065005.1 Candidatus Physcousia equi | reverse complement strand
ATAAATGTAAAGAGATATACCCATGTTTGATTGAGTGATATCGACAAGTACAACAAAAATTCCCCTTATTTGCTATTTAAGCACAAGCAATCTTTTGCAATAACTCATTTATAGTTCATCAAAATATCAGATTTTACTATAGTTAAAACTATAAATAATTTATCTTGCTAAAATCGGTCCTTAATTTAGCTTTCTAAAATGTAATTCGTTGCTCTGTAAGAAAAGTGTATTTCAAACTTTAAAACAAGATTTATTAGTTATGATTTTAATTTTAATACTGAAATTTTTGGAGCAGAAATAACTTTTTAGTATCTTTGCAATCGAAAAACAGAGGGTGTACTCCTGAGGGGGTGAAAGCCCACCGACGCCACTCTGCCAAAACACGAACCGAAAAGATGAAAGACCGAATATTGCGCATCATGAAAAGCGAGCAGATGACCCAACAGGAATTCTCTCGTGCCACAGGAATCTCGCCTGCATCTTTGTCAAGTATTTTCAACGGACGTACCGCCCCCACTTTGAAGCATGTGGAGGCGCTGTGTACCCATTTCCCCACTTTGAATATGGAGTGGCTGCTTTTTGGCAAAGGCGAAATGCACAATACTGTTGAGGGATCCGAAGCAAATCCGAATGCCGAGCCTGGCAGTAGCGAGGCTGGCATGGAAGTCTACTCGGGCAATAGTCAGCATGAAGCCGTTGGTATGTCTCATGGTTTGTCTGCTTCAGAGGAAGCTTTCAAGGGATTGCTTCCCTCCACCAAGAGCTTGCCAGCAGGAACCGTTGTGTTGGGACCTCCAGAAGGTCTCATGGGCATGGGTAGTCCCATTTCGATAAACTCTGGGGCAGCGATGGGGCAGACCGTAGGAACCAAGCATGCAGCCATCGCGTCCAATGGGGTTGTGATACCTCCAAACGGATCGCCAACTCACTATGGAGCGTACGCGCGTGAGGGTGAAAAAGTAAATTTTATTGACAAAAAGCCTCGAAAAATTGTAGAAATCCGCATCTTTTTCGATGATGGAACCTTCGAAACCTTCAAGGGCAACTGAAAGCATAACGCAACCGCAACAGTGGTAGCGTTAAGGTAGCATCATCCACATCTCATTATCACACCGCCCCTGTTCTTTCATCTCCCTACTTCTATCCTCAGAATCCCCAATTATAACCTTCCATCCTCCCCAATTATCCCCCCCCATCCGCTAAATATAACCCATCCTCCCCAATTATAACCCTCCATCCGCCAATTATAACCCTTAGAATACTCCTCAAAGTCCCCCTTAGTATTCCCCTATTACAACCAATATAATCCCCCACAAATCCCATATAGTAAAAATGAAAAAACATATTCTTGACCTTAAAGTCGTTGAAGTGGTTCGTCCGCACGAGCGGTATGTAATGCTCAAATTGACCAATCCCAATGGAGCATTGCCTGAGATGCGTCCAGGGCAGTTCGCCCAATTACGAGTAGACGGTTCGAGCACCACCTTCCTCCGTCGTCCTATTTCCATTAATTTTATGGATAAGAAAAAGAACGAGGTATGGTTTCTGGTGCAGACAGTGGGCGATGGCACGCGTCAGTTGGCAAAACTTCTGGAAGGCGACACGCTCAACGTAGTACTGCCGCTTGGCAATGGTTTTGACCTCGAAGCACATCCAGCCACCAGCGAGAAGCGGCCGCTGCTCGTGGGTGGGGGAGTAGGTTGTGCCCCCATGCTCTATTTGGGAAAAACAATGTCGGAGAGAGGCGTGCGTCCTTATTTCCTGATTGGAGCCCGCACAAAAGGCGATCTTCTCCAGTTGGAGTTATTCGCGCAATATGGCGATGTCTACGTCACGACGGAGGATGGTTCAGCTGGCGAGAAAGGCTTTGTGACGCAACACACCCTACTCAGAGACTCAGGGCGGTTCTCCGAAATCTGTTGTTGTGGACCGAAACCCATGATGATGGCCGTTGCCCGTTATGCGCAATCATCATCCCTCCCTTGTGCCGTTTCCCTTGAAAACAAAATGGCTTGTGGAGTTGGCGCATGCCTTTGTTGTGTGGAAGATACCCAAGAAGGTCATGTATGTGTATGCTCAGATGGTCCCGTCTTCCCCATAGAGCAACTGAAGTGGAACACTCGGCCTTGAGTCTCATCTCTCCAGTCAGTCGATTTGCATGGCTTGTTCATCAATAAGTTCATTCTTTTTTTGCATGGCTTGTTCATCAATAAGTTCATTTTTTTCGATTGTGTGCAAATCATCTATGCCCAGTCCATTCGTTATCTGTTGTTCAGGAGTCTCACTTTTGTGCCCCCCGGAAAGATAGGCAACCCTAAAGACATAAAGACAGCAATGAGAGGAAAATGCTCATGGGCGTGATTCAAATACTAAAATAAAGAACAAAGAAACAATATCCAGTTATGTCAGACTTAACAACACATATAGGAAACCTGAAGATGGTGAATCCCGTGATGACTGCCTCCGGCACGTTCGGCTACGGAGTCGAGTTTCAAGACTTCGTTGATTTGTCGAAGGTGGGCGGCATCATAGTCAAAGGCACAACCCTTCATCCCCGTCAGGGCAATCCCTATCCCCGCATGGCAGAGACAGCGCAAGGCATGCTCAACTGTGTAGGACTCCAAAACAAAGGTGTGGAGCACTTCTGTTCGCACATCTATCCCACCATTAAGGATCTCCCCACCCAGGTTGTGGTGAATGTGTCCGGCAGTTCGCCCGAAGACTATGCCGAGTGTGCAGCTCGCATCAACGAGTTGGAAAACATAAACGCCATAGAATTGAACATCTCTTGCCCCAACGTCAAGCAAGGTGGCATGGCATTTGGCGTGACTCCAGAAGGAGCAGCCACCGTTGTCAAGGCCGTTCGTGCCGCCTACGACAAGACGCTCATCGTGAAGCTCTCGCCCAACGTGACGAACATCGTAGACATTGCTCGTTCGGTGGAGGATGCAGGAGCTGATGCCGTGAGTCTCATTAACACCCTCATGGGCATGGCAGTGGATGCAGAGAAGCGCAAGAAACTGCTCAGTATTGGAACAGGCGGTTTGAGTGGTCCTTGCGTCAAGCCCGTAGCCTTACGCATGGTCTATCAAGTGTCGCATGCCGTAGGTATCCCCGTCATCGGTTTGGGCGGCATCAGCAATGCCACTGACGCCATAGAATTTCTTCTCTGCGGTGCCACAGCTATAGAGATAGGCACAGCCAACTTCCTTGACCCAGCCATCTCGCAGAAGGTGGCAGAAGGCATTGACGCATATCTCAACCGCCATGGTTATGATAGCGTGAAGGACATCATAGGAGCATTGGAAGAATAGAAAAAACGATTAGTCTATGAGAAGTTATTACGTGATAGGACTGATTGCCCTCGGTATGCTTGTCTCCTCTTGTCAGGGAGGCAACGAGATATCTCCAAACGAAGGTGTCGGTCAAGAGGAGCAGTCCATGGCACAAAGCGAGAAGACCTTCAGTTTTTCGGTTACCAACTACGAGCAGCAGAGCCTTAGCGACGTCTCGCGAAGCAGCGCATCAGGCACCGTCCTACCGCACCTTGCTCTCTGTGTCTTTAATGCCGAGGGCAAGCAGGTCCGCGACATCCGCCAGGCTACAGGAGAGGAAGGTTATGGAACCTTCTCCCTCACGCTGCCTTATGGCGAATACACAATCCTGGCAATCGGTCATAGCGGAACACGTGCCATGCGCACCAACGGTATCGATCAGATCAGTTTTGAAGAAAACCATGTGCCCGACTGTTTTGTCAAGACCCTTTCGTTGAAGGTAGACTCCACCACCCCGAGCCAGCAGCCTCTGACGCTCAGCCGTTGTGTAGCTTGTTTTACGGTCAAGTGCAGCAATGGCATTCCCGACGAGATGATGGCCATGGAGTATGAGGCAGAAGGAGGTGGAATAGTACTGAATGGCCTTACGGGTTATTGCTATCGCACAGAGAAGCGCACGGGGCGCATCGACTTTTCTGGCACGAAAAACAGGAATACGACGCAGACCATCAACCTCTATGCCTTTCTGCCCGCAGCGGAAGGCACCATGACATTCACGCTCAGGGCGGTGGATGGAGCAGGCGAAGTCCTGCAGAGCCGCACCTTCTCTGACGTATCCATGCGGCACAACCTCCGCACTATCTACACAGGTGATTTCTTCACAAATACTGGCGAAGAAGAGGAAAAAGACATAAATTCCAGTTTCACCATCCAGCTTGCAGACTATGATTGGGAAGAAGTAAACACAAGTTTCTGAACCACGCCACCAACGCTCCTCCTTGCCACTCCCATGCAGTGGCAGGGAGGAGCGTTTTTTTTGTTCGTGAAATGTAATTGCAAATATACGCGAATAGACCATAAGTGGTACAGAAAAAGAGTAGGTAAAGATGTAGTCCCCAAAAAAAGAGCCCAAGTCAAACGTTGTCAGTTCGCACCATATCAGGAAGGGCGTACAAACCATTTGTGGAGTCCAAGTCACAAACGCTGGCAGTTCGCAACATAACAAAAGCAGGCGTACAAACCATTTGTGCGCCTGCCTCAAACGAAGTCTATGTGTGATAGGGGATTATTCTGCGGGAGCCCATTTGCAGCGTACGGGTGAAACGATGGCCCCTTCTGCCTTCAGTGCTTTCATGGCAGCATCCACCACCTTGCGGTCTAATCCGCTGAGTTCTGCAATCTTGCCGGCGTTGAGGGGTGTGCCAGCCTGTTTCATAGTCTCTAATACCTTGTCTTTAGCTTCCATAGTGTTTGATTATTATTAGTGGTTATTGTGTGTATTGTTTACTGAAACTTGTTGATCAGCTCTTTGAGGTCTGCCAAGCGCATGGCGCCGCTTTGTCTCCAAAGTGTTTCGCCATTGCGCATGAGCATGAGCGTGGGCACGGATTGTATGCTGTACTGCATGGCGAGATTTTCATTTTTGTCTACGTCGAGTTTGATGATGCGAAGTGCGTCTCCCATCTCCTCTTTGAGTTGTTCGAGCACGGGGTGCATCATCTTGCAGGGTCCACACCATGTTGCGTAGAAGTCGACCAGCGTGAGCTGGGAGCTGCTGATTATGTCGTTGAAATTTTCCATTCTTGTCGAGTATTATGTGTTGTTTCTTGTTTTCGCTGCAAAGTTAGGCACAATCTCTCAAACACGGAAAAACAATTCGGTAATACGATGGCTTATTTCGGCACTATGCAGTAATGTGCTTATCGTTTTGCCGAAAACTACTATTTTCCGTTGCCATCGACCATCATCTTTTCATAGTCGTGACCGAATATGAAGAGCGTGCCACAGGGTTGGAATCCCAGTGAGCGGTAGAGCGTTTTCGCTCTGTCGTTGATGGGGTCCACAGCCAGTGTGGTGCACAGCCCGAGGCGTTTTCCTTCGTCGATTCCTTGTTTGAGCAGGCTGCGCCCGATGCCCAATCCTCTGTATTCGGGCATGACTGCCAGGCTGTCGAGGTAATACTCTCCAGGTTTAGCCTCGTCTTCCATTCCGGGGAACTCCACGCCCAAAAGCAGCTTGACAAGTTGCATGGTGCGCAAGCGCCACTCGTGGTAGAAGCGTCCATCGTAGGCAGTGAGCATCCCCACGGCTTTTCCGTCGATTTGAGCAATGGTAGTGTTGCGCCACGAGTAGAGCACATCTTCTCGCTGGCAGATGTGGCGTGCGAATGTTTCTATGTTTTTCTCCTCAGCGTTGTCGTAGAGCATAGCCATGTGGAATCCTTTGGCAATGAAGAGCGCATCGCCTACAGTAGCCTTTCGGTAAGTGATATGGTTCATTTTCACGTTCTGTTATTTGTTTGTTTGGTGGATTATCCTTATTTTTGCGTCATCAATCCTAAAAGACCTATAATGATAATGAAGAAGACACATACATGCACGATGGTGGTGGAGCCGCAGCACCTGGCACAGTCAGTGGGCAGTGGCGATCTGCCCGTGTTGTCCACCCCCATGATGATGGCGCTGATGGAGAAAGCAGCCATGCTCTGCATCGCCGACGACCTGGATGAAGGCTACACCACGGTAGGAGGTGAGATACACTCCACCCATCTCAAACCCACAGCGCTGGGGCGCAGCATCACGGCTTGTGCCGAGCTGACTTGCGTCGAGGGGCGCAAATACACGTTCCGCATCTCTGCTCACGACGAAGTGGGTCTCATAGGCGAAGGTACGCATGTGCGTTTTGCGGTGCACAAAGAGAAGTTCATGGCCAAGCTGAGCTAACGCTTGTTGATGAGATAGATGCCAGCCGTTGCCAGCAAGGCGGCGACGAGATATTTCCAGTAGAAGGGCTCTGCCAGACAAAGGCATGAGGTGACAGCTCCCACCACGGGGATGAGCGAGTTGTAGATGGCCACCTTGCCCACAGGGTTGAGGGTGAGTAGTTTGTTGTAGAGTGTGAAGCCAATGGTGGAGATGGCAATGAGCAACACCAATAGCACGATGCCATAGAACGTGATGTGGGGCAGTGAGCCTCCCATCAGCAGACCGGGAACGACGAGCAAGGCGCCTCCCAATCCGAGACTCATGCCCGTGCCCACAAAGACATTGATGCGTTTGGCCACTCCGCGCGTCATGAGCGAAGCAAAGGCAGAGCACAGGGCATTGGCGATGATCATGCCGTCCCCAAGAAGGGTGAAGGACTCTGTTGGGTGTGTGGTGTTGCTGTCGAGGTTGAGTGCGAGTATGCCCGAGAAGCCCACTATGCAGCCGAGCACCTTGCGTGTTGTCATGCGGTCGCTCTTGAAGAAGAGACATGCCAAGATGACAACAGAGAAGACGCTGAGCGAGTTGAGGATGGCTGCGCGTGCACCGGGGCTGTGCGAGAGTCCAAAATAGAAGAAAGCGTAGTGGAAGGTGGTGTTGAGCAGTGTGTAGAGGAGCAAGAAGGCATAGGTGGGGAGGTGGCGTTGCCCCTTGGGGGGTGTGACGCGAAACGGCAGGTGGCGCAGCCGTGCCACTGCGAGGATGATGGCGCCAGAGAGGAAGAAGCGCAGTCCTGCGAAGAGCATTTTGCTCGCCGTCATGTCGGCTGTGATTTTGAACTCGCTGAAGCCAATCTTGATGAGCGGGTAGGCCCATCCCCACACAATAGCAGCGGTGGCAGCGAAGATGGCAACCCAAAGGGGGCGTTGGAAAAGGGGTGTTCTGTCTTGCATAGTGAATGCAAAATTACGACATTCTTTCGAGACTGGGAGCGAAAAGGTCCGAAAATCTTTGCCACGAGTGCAAAATGTCACTCTAAGCGTGTGGAATGGAAGAAGAGAGAAGGGGGGGGATCGAACACAAAAGAGCGGACAAGTGGTTTGCACGCCACTTGTCCGCTCTTTTGTGTTTCGTGTTGGGGGGTGATTAGCCCACCTGTGGCAACTTAGCCAAGGCGTTTGCTATTTCTTCGTCGGTGGGGATGTAGTCTCCCATCTTGCCGTCGTTGTAGGCCTGGTAGGCATAGAGGTCGAAGTAGCCCGTGCCCGAGAGGTTGAAGACGATGACCTTCTCCTCTCCCGTCTCCTTGCACTTGAGGGCCTCGTCGATGGCAGCGCGGATGGCATGGCTGCTCTCGGGGGCTGGCAGGGTGCCTTCGGCGCGGGCAAAAATCTCGGCAGCCTCGAAGACGGCAGTCTGCTCGTAGGCACGTGCCTCGAAGACGCCCTGGTCGTAGAGCTCAGAGAGGATGGGGCTCATGCCGTGGAAGCGCAGACCGCCAGCGTGGTTGGCTGAGGGGATGAACTGGCTGCCCACGGTGTACATCTTGGCGAGGGGACAAATCATACCCGTGTCGCAGAAGTCGTAGGCGTACTTACCACGTGTGAATGAGGGGCATGAGGCAGGCTCTGCACCGATAATCTTGTATTGAGCCTCGCCGCGCAGCATCTCTCCGATGAAAGGAGAGGCAAAGCCGCCGAGGTTGGAGCCACCGCCGGTGCAACCGATGAGGATGTCGGGCTTGATGTCGTACTTCTTCAGGGCCTTCTGTACCTCCAGACCGATGATGGTCTGGTGGAGCAGCACCTGGTTGAGCACACTGCCCAGCTCGTAGCGATAGCCTTCGTTGGTCACTGCCACTTCCACAGCCTCGGAGATGGCGCAGCCGAGCGAACCCGTAGTGCCAGGGTACTCAGCCAGAATCTTACGGCCCACCTGAGTGGTGTTGCTGGGTGAGGGCACGATGCTGCCACCGTAGGTGCGGATGACCTCGCGGCGGAAGGGCTTCTGCTCGTACGAGCACTTCACCATGTAGACCTTGCAGTCGAGACCAAAGTGCTGCGTGGCCATGGAGAGGGCAGTTCCCCACTGTCCGGCACCCGTTTCGGTGGTTACACCCTTGAGTCCTTGCTCCTTGGCATAGTAGGCCTGAGCAATGGCAGAGTTCAGTTTGTGCGAACCACTGGTGTTGTTGCCTTCAAACTTGTAGAAAATCTTGGCTGGCGTGTCGAGAGCCTTCTCAAGGAATTTGGCATGAACGAGAGGAGAGGGGCGGAACATGTGGTAGAAGTTCAGCACCTCCTGGGGGATATCGAACCACTTCGTGTCGTTGTCCAGTTCCTGACGCACCAGCTCCTTGCAGAAGATGGGTTCCATCTCCTCTGCGGTGAGGGGCTTTCCTGTGCCAGGGTTGAGCAGGGGGGCAGGTTTGGTGACCATGTCCGCCCGCACGTTATACCACTGGGTGGGCATCTCTTCCTCACTGAGGTAGATCTTGTAGGGAATCTTTTCCGTTTCCATGTGTGTTGAGGTGTTTGCTAGTTGGTTAATAGTACACGTTATTTCTTCAGTATCTTGCGTGCCAGAGCCTCGACGTCTGCCTTGGTGAAGTGTCCGTCGCCATCAACGTCACGGACATCGGAGGATTGCTCGCCCAGAATCTCGCGCAGCGTGAAGGTGCGGCGCACCTTAGCCGAGCGGCCATATCCTGGGGCATCGGCATAGGCGGTGACGGTGAATGCGGGTGCCGTGAGCACAACCGCTCCATCACCCTCCGTGGGGTGTGTGCAGGGCGTGATGTCGTAGTGGCAAGTGGCATCGTTGGTGGTGCAGTTAACGACGAAATTGCCGTTGGCATATTCGATAGTCGGTGTTGCGCACGCGGTCTCTGCAGGGAGGTCGGTCAGGGCGATGGCATCGGCATTGTGCACCTCGCTCGTCGAGTAGTCGCGGTCGTAGTAGCTGACAGACTCGTCGACGAAGGAACTGACGAAGGCCACGACCTTCATCTTCTTTGGGTCGGTGGCAGCGTTGTCATAGGTGATAAGACCATAGTTGTCCTGGAGGGTGGTCTCGAAGGTCATGCTGTAGGTGCTGTCCTCATTCAGCTTGAGCTCATCGCCATCGGCGTTCTTCATCAGGCAGAATCGCACGGCAGCATCGTGCACGTAGTTGTTGATCGAACCTGTCTGGGGCGCCACGATACCGTCCTGGGTGACGTAGGCATGGATGCGGAGAAAGGGTAGTTGCTTGGTGACTTCGCCGCTGACGACGACGCGCAGTTTTCTTGTGGTGGGGTCATAGCTGGATCCGTCGAGTGAAAGGCTGACGTAGGTAGGCGTTTTCAGTCGTGTTTCAATCGTCTGACGACTTCTGAGTTGGTAGTAGTCTGTAGTGGAATATGACTTGCGCTCATTCTTCGCACCAAAGAATGCGTAGCGGTCTACGAGTACCGAAGGCCATGCTCCGACTCCCCATGTGCCGGAATTGGTTTCGCTGCATTCTGTGTTGAGAATGCTGCCTCTGTAGCTGTGGTGGCGCAGCAGTGCCACATTTTTTTTGTTGTTGGTTTCTGTGATATACTTCTCAATGTAACTGTCAGCAGCAGGGCAGGCCTTGCATTGCGTTCCTGTGTGTTTTTCCAAGAGAACCATGTTGCGCTGGAAGGTGCGTTGAGCTTGAGCGTTGAGCACCATCATGCAGTAGAGAGCGGGAAGGAGGGTTTTATATATTGTTTTCATCGTGACGCGCTTTACTTGTTATGGAGTTTGTTGATAAGTTGAGTGAGGTCGGCAATGTTGAAGATGCCGTTCTCGTCGATGTCGCCACTGGCCTTGACCAGTTCGCTGCCAGAGAAAGAAATGGTGGCTGCTTCTGAGGGAGCATAGCCCGGAGCCACGGCGGTGACGGTGAGCAGGAACTGGCCTTCCTTCTCTGTTGAGGGTGTGATGCCGTAGTTGAAGGTAGCACCCTCAGTGGGGCAGGTGAAGTGGAACTCGCCTGCTGCAAAGTCTATCTGGGGCTTTTCGCAGGGCTGGAGTGTGGCTTCCCATCCGATGTTGAGCGAGCGGATGAAGACGTAACTCCTTATGTCGTCAGGCTGCTGCTTGTTTGGTTCGGCTCTGAAGAGCAGGTATTTGTAGTCCTTGGTGATGGTGAGTTCGTCTTTGTAGCCTTTGACGAGTTCGCCAATCTTTTCACCGGGATCTCCCTGCCATGCCTGTGTGGTGCTGTTGTAGGCGTTGTTGCTGCCATAGACTCCGATGACTTCGCCCATACCTGTGGGGTGCAGCCAGTCGATGCTCACGCGGCGTGCCTTTCCTGCGCTGTTTGTGGTGACAATGCTGCAGGGGGTGTGTTTGTCGCGAATGAAGATGCCTTCAGCCGCTGCGTCTTTGTTGAGCCAGCGTCTGTAGCCAGTGACGTTGTCGGCACCTAAGTCGTTCACGGCACAGATGAGATACTGCGCGGGTGAGGTGGTGGAGCTGAAGGACTGTTGATTTCCCCAGTTGTTGCTGAGAATATTGCCAATGGTCTCGATGGAGATCACGTCGGTGTAGGTGATGTTGAGGGGTGTTTCTGTGCCGTCCAGAAGTTCCTCTGAACCGTTGCCGGCAGTGAGGGTGATGACCTGTTCCATGTCGTTGTAGCCTGGTGCGCTGGTGTAGAGCGTGCATTCGCCGGTGGGTGCCGTGGCAGGCACGTGGAGGGTCACCTTGCCATTCGCATCCGACATGGCAGCTGCGATGACGGTGCGGTCCTTGCTGAGGCAGACCATGGCGTCGGGCACGGTGCTGACCATCAGGTTGCGGCCCGTTGAGATGGAGGAGGAGGCGTTCAGCTTGTTCTCCTTGGGGGTGGTGATGTAGGGCTGATAGGTGGGGTCGCCGAGGAGGTTATACATCTCCGTGTTGTTGTAGAAGTCATCGCTTGTTGTTTTGGCCACTGCAATCATTCCGATTTCGAGGGCCTGTCCGATGGTGCGAGCTCGCTGAGAGAGGTCTGTTCCGACGCAGGGGAAGAGGCTGCGCAGCAAGCCAGCGCAGGCATACCTGCTGTCACTATGTTCGCCAAAGAAGTATCTGTAGTTGGAGTCGCTGCGGGATTCGCGCGATGAGGCGATGACTGCTACTGCTCCTGCATTGGAGCGTTGCATGAAGGCTTCGGCGAGGCTTTGTTGGCTGTAGGCAAAATTGCCAGCATGGCAAGTCATGCTGAAGACAACGGGGTATTTGTTGGTGTTGTTCAGAGCATTGGCATTGTCGGTTTTGTAGATGCCATTCCACATGCAAGGACCTCCGTGTCCGAAGTAGCTGACGTAGGAACAACCTTGTTCGATCTGGTTGTTGATCGACTGTAACCATCAGGTCGACGTCTTGTAAGAGGTGTTGTCTTTGAAGTTGAGGGGATAATTCAGCGACAGAGCTGATGCCGGATTCATAACGCTGATTTCGGGCGTGATGTCGTCAATGGTGAGCGAGTGCTTGAGCCATTCTCCGTTTTCGGGGGTGAGATACGCCATATAGCGTGTCTTGTTCATCTGTGCCTCAAGCTCGGTGGTGGTGGTGGCAGAGAAGCGTCCGACGTAGGCATCGGTGAAGTAGTCGTCGGTGTATTCACCGTAGTAGAGGTCGGCAGCACTGACTTTGATGAATGAGGGAAGTTCGTTCACGTCTCCCACGAGGAGGACGTAGGCGGGACGGGGATTCAGGTTCTTGAGTTTCTCGCGGATGGCATAGGCAAGTTCTTCGCCGCTTTTCTGTCCGGGGATGTCGTTGGTGTAGATTTCCGTCACTTCATAGCCCTGCTTGGTCTTCCATTTGAGATAAGAGTCGAGCGTGGTCTTGAATTGGGGGGCACTGACGACTGCCATGGGCACTCCGCGACCATTGCGTGGCAGGATGTTTACTGGGGCGTAGGTGCGATTCACCTGCGTGTAGTCTGTTTTGTCCTCAGCGAGGTTGATGTCAGCAGCATAGGGGTTGTCCTTGTTCTCCTCAGTCTCCCATGAAGTACCGGGGGTGTACTCGCTTTCGTTGTACCAAAGGCGGAGGCGGCTGATGCTGCAACTGGTGTTGGACAATGCACCCGTGAAGGTCAGCTTCTTGGCGGTACCTTTCCACACGCGTGTGTTGTCTGCGTTTTTGGTGATGGTTCCTGTCGTGACGCTCAGTTCGTCCGGCTTTGTTCCCGATGTGACAACCTGGTACTCGATGACTGCAATGTCGCTTGGTGATTCGATGGTCAGGTAATAGACAGAAGCCCAATTGTCAATGCCATAGATATAGGCTCCATAAGGTTCGCTGTTGCTTCCTACAAATTTGAAGGAGACGTTCCCTTCTTTCAGCAGTGTTTGTAGTTTGCCGTCCGCTTTGCCTTCTTTGGCGAAATCGACTACGACGTCCTGCGCCAGAACAGACGTGCTGGTGAAGGCCGCAAGGGTCATGGTCAAGAAGACGGAAATCCGTGATTTTTTTTTCATAGAAAATTGTTTAATTATAAATACAGTTAGCACATTCTTTGCAAAGTAACGGATTATTTGCGAGACTACAAAAGATATGGTACAAAAAAAGCACAAAAATGGCGGGTTCTGCCATTTTTGTGCTTTTTTTTGTTGGGTTTTCTGTTTTCGGCTGCTGATTGGATGACTTGCACCATGTGGCAGCTGGACAGGGGAATCTTTTACATCATGCCGCCCATGCCGCCCATGCCGGGAGCTCCTCCCATGGGCATCTCGGGCTTGTCTTCCTTGGCATCGCAGATGACACATTCGGTGGTGAGGAACATGCCAGCGATGGAGGCTGCATTCTCCAGTGCCACGCGGGTCACCTTGGCGGGGTCGATGATGCCACATGCCTTCATGTTGACATACTTGTCTTCGCGAGCATTGTAGCCGTAGTCGCCTTCGCCACCGCGCACCTCATTCACCACTACGCTTGCCTCGCCACCAGCGTTGTCCACAATCTGGCGCAGAGGCTCTTCGATGGCGCGACGGATGATCTGGATACCAGTCTGCTCATCGGCATTGGCACCCTGCAGGTCAGCGAGAGCTGCCTGGGCACGGATGTAGGCCACGCCACCGCCAGGGATGATACCCTCCTCGATGGCAGCGCGTGTGGCGCAGAGAGCGTCGTCCACGCGGTCCTTCTTCTCCTTCATCTCCACCTCGCTGGGAGCACCCACATAGAGTACAGCCACACCGCCTGCCAGCTTGGCGAGGCGCTCCTGCAACTTCTCCTTGTCGTAGTCGCTCTTCGTGTTGGCAATTTCAGTCTTGATCTGCGCCACGCGGTCCTCGATGAGTTGCTTCTGGCCGTGACCACCAGCGATGGTGGTGTTGTCCTTCGACACGATAACCTTGTCGCAGGTGCCCAGCATGTCGAGCGTAGCCTGCTCCAGCTTGAGACCCGTCTCCTCGCTGATGACCAGGCCGCCCGTCAGGATGGCAATGTCCTGAAGCATAGCCTTGCGGCGGTCGCCGAATCCGGGAGCCTTCACGGCACAAATCTTGAGTTGTGTGCGCAGACGGTTCACAACGAGGGTAGTGAGTGCTTCGCTCTCCACGTCCTCAGCGATGACGAGCAGGGGGCGTCCGCTCTGCACGGCGGGTTCGAGGATGGGCAGGAAGTCCTTCAGGTTGGAGATCTTCTTGTCATAGATGAGGATGTAGGGGTTCTCCATCTCGCACTCCATCTTTTCGGCATTCGTCACGAAGTAGGCTGAGAGGTAACCGCGGTCGAACTGCATACCTTCCACCACACCGATGGTGGTGTCGCGGCCCTTGGCCTCCTCGATGGTGATGACACCATCCTTGCTCACCTTCTGCATGGCGTCTGCCAGCAGCTTACCGATTTCGGGGTCGTTGTTGGCACTCACGGTGGCTACCTGCTCGATCTTCTGGTAGTCGTCGCCCACCTGCTCTGCCTGAGCCTGGATGTTTTCGACAACAGCGCTGACAGCCTTGTCGATGCCACGCTTGAGGTCCATGGGGTTGGCACCGGCAGTCACGTTCTTCAGTCCCTCGCGCACGATGGCTTGTGCCAGCACGGTGGCGGTTGTCGTTCCGTCGCCTGCGTCGTCGCCCGTCTTGCTTGCTACACTCTTCACGAGCTGTGCACCTGCATTCTGGAAGGGGTCAGCCAGTTCCACTTCCTTAGCCACGGTGACACCATCCTTGGTGATGTGGGGCGCTCCAAATTTCTTTTCGATAATCACGTTGCGGCCCTTGGGACCGAGGGTTACCTTTACGGCGTTAGCCAGTTGGTCAACGCCCTGCTTCATCTGCTCGCGGGCGTCGATATTGAATTTAATGTCTTTTGCCATGATTGTAGCTGTTTTGCTTGTTTTGTGTTTTGTTGTTTTGTCTGTGCAGTGGCTTTGAGCTTAGTCCACCAGGACTGCCACCACGTCGCTCTGTCGCATGATGAGGTACTTCTTGCCCTCGTGCTCAATCTCGGTGCCGGCATACTTGCCATAGAGCACCTGATCGCCTGCTTTGAGGACCATTTCCTCGTCTTTGGTGCCCTGGCCTGCAGCCACGATGGTGCCTTGGAGTGGTTTCTCTTTTGCCGTGTCGGGGATGATGATGCCACCGATGGTCTTTGTCTCTGCTGGAGCGGGCTCGATGAGCACGCGGTCAGCCAATGGTTTGATGTTCATGATTGTTTTCTTTTTTTATGTGTGTTTATACCTTATTATATATATATCACTCACGGCTATGCGTTGGGCATCTTTGCCGTTCGCTTTCTGAGTGTGCCAATCATGTGCCAAAACGTCGCAAAGGGACAAAATGGCAGAAAAAAGTTGGTGGTTTGACAGAATATGTGTACTTTTGCAGAAAGAAATCATGGAAAACAGACAACGCATACAACGAATCTCTCTTAGCTATCTGCTCATCACGCTGCTGCTCTTTGCGGCGCTCACATACATACCTGTACCTGGCGGTTACACTTGGAATCCTTGGATCATCAATACTGCCACCACCCTGCTGTTTGTGCTTCTCACATGGCTCACGGCTCGCTTGGCGCGCACCCATGGCACTGGGTTGGGTGTAGTGCTCACGGGGCTCTTCCTGCTGCTCTTTTGTCCGGGTGTGGAGAAGTTTTTTCTGCGCGACGAGCAAGCGCTGCTCGAACTCTGTTCGCAGTGCATCGTGCCTTTCTTCATGAGCCAATATGTCAGGCTGAGGCGTAAGGACTTCAAGTATTGGTATTTTTTGATGCTGCTCATGGGCACCTTCTGCAGCTACACCCATAATGGTGTCACCATCCCGCTCTGTGCCGCTTTCTTCTGGCTCTCCTTTCGCCACTTGAAGGGATTCTTCCGCATGGCATGCTGGCCCATGGTGATCGGTTTCGCCATAGGCACGACGCTGAGCCTGATATTCTCGCCCGACGCGCCCTCTTCCATTCTCCGTCTCGACCTCTACCTGCCTCAGACGTTGGCTCAGGCGCCATCGACCACTTGGGTTGTGCTGCGCACATTGTGGGACACGAAGGTCTTTGCCCTGGCGCTGGTGCTGACGGCCTATGTGGCATACGGCCCCAAAGGTCGCCAGATGATCAAGCACATCGCGCGTCGCCACTTTGCGCTCTGTGTCTGCTTGGTGTTCTCGCTCGTCTCCATGCCTTTTGCTCCGTTGGGCATCGACAATGCTGTGCATGGCGTTTGTTTCTTCTGCATGTTCTGGCTCCTCTTCCTCGTCAAGTATCTGATGGAGCGGTATTGGAAGGTGAAGTTTTAACCTACACTTCTTCGCCCCCCCCTCGCAGTCTCTTGGCTTTACTCTCAGCTTGCTCTATCTCTTCTTTCTGCCACCGAACTTGCCGAAGCGGAGGTTGGCAGAGAAGACGACATAGGAGGAAACCATCTCGCTGTGAGAGTCGGAGATGTAGGTGGCACCCACGTTGCGGTTGATGTCGTCGCGCTGGTTGAGGATGTCGACGGCGCGTAGCGAGAGGGTGAGTATGCGTCGTTTGAGCAGACGCTGACTGATGCTGGCATTCCAGATGACGCGCGTGTTGTTGGCAGCTGCGTCGGCATATCCGCGACGCGAAGTCTCGCTCAGGTCGGTGTTCAGTTGCATGCCCCAGGGGAAGGTGAGGTGTGCCGAGAAAGAGGCACCGAAATTCCACACGTTGAGGTTTTGCGCGTTTGGATTGGTCGAACGGTTGATGTTGTAACGCACGTTTCCGGAGGCATTTGCCTCAAACTCCCAACCCGTCTCTGCCCAGTTGCGGCGGTAGGTGAAGCGCAGGCTCTCTTGCAGATTGGATGATCGCGTGCGTGTGCGCACCGTCTCTTTTTCGCGGCTGTTGTATTGGTATCCGATGTTGTTGTTCATGCTTCCGTGCATCGAGTTGTTGATGCGCCAGTATTTGGCTTCGCCCAGGGCGGTGTTGAAGTTGTAGGAGATGCTGCCGCTCCAGTTGCCGTTCACGTTGACAGGCATGGAGACGCGTCCACCCGTATCCTCGTTGTATTCGGTGCGGTTGGTGGTAGAGTTTTGTGTGATGCGGAACTGGAGGTTCACGGCATTCGTGCGCTGTGCATCCACCAAGGTGTGACGATAGTCCATGTTGATGCTTTGCGTGAACGATGGTTTCAGGTCGGGGTTGCCGTAGCGGATGTTCAGCGGGTCGTTGTCGCTCAGCACGCCCGGTATCATGTCGGTGATGGAGGGCTGACCTGTGTTTCCGTTGTAGCGGAAGTTGAACTGCTCCTGCCTGCTGAAGTTGTAGCGAAAGTCGACGGTGGGCGAAGCGTTGACCACCGTGCGCGACGTCTCGATGTGGCGTGCGCCCTTCACATAGTCGATGGCGTTGTATTGGGGTTGCAGGTTGCCGCCAACGGTGAGGTTGAACTTTGTCCGGTTGATGCGCACCTGAGCTCGGATGTCGTGGTTCACGTAGTCGTTGGTGGTGTAGCCCATCTGCAGCGTGTCATCGACGACGTAGGGTGAGTCGTAGAAGTTGCGATAGGAGTGGATGTTGATGCCCTGTGGCCCGAAGGGAGGGCGCACGAGTCCTATTTGCGGGTCGATGAAGTTGTCGAAGATGGATCGGATGTTGCGCTGGTTGTCGGTGAAGCGATAGTTGATGCGATAGCTCAGCTGCAGATAGACATCCTGCAGGATGGGCTCCGAGTAGCTGAGCTGAGCGCCCACGTTGTAGTTCAGTGATGGGTTTCGGTTGAACTGCACCTTGTGGTAGACAGAGTCGTCCACTAGTATGCCCTCAGCATTGGCGATGCTCTGCAGATAGTCGGTCTGGCTCCACGAGTTCGACTCCGACTCGTTGTTGCCATATCCTCCGTTCACGTTTAGTGTCACGTTGCGCCCCCGTTTGCCCAATCGTTTGTTCACCTGCAGCGATCCGTTCACGCTGAGTCGGGACGACTCGTTGCGGCTCGAACTGCGTCGGTGGTTGATGCCAATGTTGTGGTCGCGTTCGAGCAAGTCCCAGATGTCAAGGGGGTCGGCGCCATCATACTGGGGGGTATAGCGGTAGGGGTCGTCGTTGAACTGTGCCGAGTTGTTGTCGTTGTGGCTGTTCTGTTTCGACCATGAGAGGTCGGGACGGAAGAGAATGTTCCATGTCGAGTCGGGTTTCCACTCCACCTTATACTGGAAGTTCAGCCCGTTGTTGTGATTGCCGTTCCATGAGTGGTTGTTGTTGTATTTCGGGCTGGAGAGCTCAAAGTTCTGGCTGTTGGACCACGACTGTCCCGACGCCTGGCTGAAGGTGCCCGTCAGCGATCCATTGAGTTCAATCTTGGGGCGGCCGATGTTCATGGTCAGTCCGGTGCGTTGGTTGTCGGTCATGCCGTTGCCCCCTGTGTTGTCGCCGTTGCCGGCAAAGCTGTACTTGTTGTCGCCCTTGAAGTGGTTCACGTTGAGTCGGCCTGCATAGCGGTCGCGCGAACCGTATGAACCCTCCACATTGCCAAACCAGCCCTGCTTGCGGTCTTTCTTGATGATGAGGTCGAGCACGGTCTGCTCCTCTCCGTCGTCGATGCCGGTGATGCGTGCACGGTCGCTCTTTTTGTCGTATGCCTTCACCTTTTCCACGATCTCTGCAGGCAGGTTCTTGAGGATGAGTTCGCGGTTGCCCCCAAAGAACTCCTTCCCGTCGACGAGAAACTGGCTCACCGTTTTTCCGTTGAAGACGTAGTTGCCATCGTCGTCAATGGTGATGCCGGGCAGCTTCTTGATGAGCTCCTCCACCACGGCACCGTCGGGCAGCTGGAAGGCATCGGCATTGTAGATCACCGTGTCGTCCACCACGGTCATCTCTGCCAGCTTGCCTTCCACCACGGTTTCCTTCATCATCTGGGCATCCTCACGCAAGAGCACGTCCTGCACCTTGAAGTTTCCGCCCTTCTTGGGTAGTGTCACACTGAAGTTTTGCGACTTGTAGCCAATGAAGGAGATGTTGATGCGATAGGTGCCCGAGGGGACGTTCTGGAGCAGAAAGTGCCCCTTCTCGTTGGTGGCAGCGCCTGCCACCAACGTGCCGTCGGGCTTGGCGAGTTTCACCTGTGCACCGGGCAGCCCATCCAGCTTTTGGCTGTCGTAGACGATGCCTCGCACGTTCACCATCTGCACGATGCCGAGCATACCCTCGAGTGCGCTTTTCGAGGGGGAATAGGTGGAGGTGGTGTGCTCCTGTGCCATGCCCGTGAGGGCGAACATGAGGATGAAGAGTAGGGTGGGGATGCGTGGTGAATGAATGTATTGCATAGCGAGTAAGTGTCAACACCTTTATTGACCTTTTCAGCAAGAAAAGGTTTAACGTGACAGGAGCAGTTTTTTATGCCCGCCTCCCCATTCATATCTGAAAAAAATAGTCGTTCGGGCACCAACGTTCAGTTTCTGCAGCAGAAACTTTCGGTTTCTGCAGCAGAAACTTTTTATTTCTGCTACAGAAACTTTTTATTTCTGCTACAGAACCATTCGGTTTCGGTAAAAGTTACTTGATTATTTGCAAGAGAAAGATAAATTTCATACTTTTGCCATCGTAACTAAATTACGTAATGATTATGAGAAGAAGAAACATGAAGTACCTGTTTTTGATTTTTGCCTTGCTCGCCCCCATGGCAGGCAAGGCACAAGGACTCGTCCACCCCAAGGTGGGCACTACGATGACCAGCGACGACGGCAAGGTGAAGGTGACACTTGTGGCCAAGAAGCAGAACTATGGGGGAAGCGTCGAGACGCGCGACACGGATGTCTATTCGCCCAAGTCGGTGAATGTGGCACCCGACAACAAGAAATACTATGTCAATTCGCTCGAAGGCGGCTCGACGGTTGTCTATGAGTTCCCCTCCAACAAGAAGCTGAAGGTCATCAAACACAGTTTCGACGAAAAGGCTGATGCTGCACTCTGGAGCAAGCCCTCTGGCTTCTTTCCCTTCACCCACTACACCAACCACCTCAACACCTTCTATGGCAAACCCGTCGAGAGCACTTTCAGCCACGGTGGTCGCTACCTTTGGGTGCCCTACTATCGCCGCTCCTACGACATCAATGCCCAAGACCCCTCTGCAGTTGCCATCATCGACACGAAGCAAGACAAGATCATCCGCCTCATGGAGACAGGTCCCCTGCCCAAGATGATTGCCACCTCACCCGACGGCAAACAGGTGGCGATCTCGCATTGGGGCGATAACACGGTAGGCATCATCAACATCGAAAGCCCCGACCCACATCAGTGGCACTACACTGCCATGCACATCGTCGACCATCAGCTCAAACTCAACTATAGTCTCAAGACCAGCGTCGACCGCGACAATGGCAGCGGATACGCCCTGCGAGGCACCGTCTTCACACCCGACAACCACTACCTCCTTGTGGGCTGCATGGGTGGAGGCGGTGGCATAGCGGTCATCGACCTCAAGACGTCCACCTATCTCGGTCGCATGCAGGGCATGATGGCCAACGTGCGCCACCTGGTGCTCAAGAACGGCTACCTCTATCTCAGCATCAATGGCGCGGGCATGGTGCAGCGCATTCCCCTCAAAGACTTCCTTGCCGAGATTCCCAACATGAAGAACAAACTCGGCACCGTCAAGGGCTGGCAGAACATAGCCGTGGGCAAAGGAGCACGCACCATCGAGCTCTCACCCTCTGGACGTTACCTCTTTGCTGCCTGCAACAATGCCTCTGCTCTCTATGTTGTCGACACTAAGGAGTGGAAGGTCATCGGACACATTCCCGTGGACAGCTATCCCGTGGGGCTCGACGTATCGAAGGACGGCAAATACGTCCTGCTCACCTCGCAAGGACATGCCAATGGGGGCGGCAATGCGGTGAACGTCTATGAAGTGGAGTACCACAAATAGGGGTTACGGTTGACAAAATGAAACTTTTTTAAGAATTTTTTTGTTTTGCCATCCTTACTTAACAAAATCTGATTAACTTTGCTTGCAGAAGTGGTTGGGAGCGACAGTCTGTCTCCCCCTCTCATTTTCCTACGTCAGAAAAACCAGTGATCGTAACTAAACATTGTGCAGAGACTCCAACGCACGCTCTGCATCTTCCCGACAAAACGAGAACAGCTGCCACCGACTTTACAACAGTCGTGTGGCAGCTGCTGCTTATGAACAGTGAATATCCTTTCAACGTAATGATGTGGCAAAAAGACCATTTATAAAACAAAGAACCTTTTCTTTTTACTTATTTTCTTGGCAGTATCGTCCAAAACCTTTATCTTTGCAACAGTCTACCAAAACGAAAGCCACATGCCGCTCACAGATTCACAGACAAGATACGTAAACTTCTACACAGATTTTGCGTTCAAGAAGCTCTTTGGCACCGAAGCCAATAAAGACCTACTACTTTCGTTCCTCAACTCACGTTTTGAGGGACAAGAGCATTTTGTCGACATCACCTATCTCAATACAGAGCAACTGGGAGTAAGTGCAAGAGAGCGTCGTGCCGTCTTCGATGTCTATTGTGAGAGCGAGCGGGGAGAGAAGATACTCATTGAGATGCAGAACGGAGAACAGGAGTACTTCAAAGATCGAAGCATCTTCTATTCGACCTTTCCTATTCGTGAACAGGCAAAGAAGGGGCGCGATTGGAACTACGAGTTGAAGCGTGTCTACACCATCTGTTTTCTGAACTTCACGTTCGACGAGAACGATGAGTTCAGCCATGAAGTAAAGTTGACCGATGTGACGACGGGCGAAGTCTTCTACGACAAACTTACTTATCTTTATTTGGAGATGCCCAAGTACAAGAAGGCACTCCCGCAGCTGAACACCCTCTACGACAAGTGGCTATACGCCATCAAGCACCTTGGTGACCTTGACGAACGGCCTTCTGAATTGAAAGAAGCCATCTTCAACCGCCTCTTTGAATTGGCAGAGATTGCGAAGTACACGCCCCAGGAGCGTCAGGATTACGAAGAAAGTTTGAAGAACTTCCGTGATTGGTATAGTGTACTCTGGACAGCCGAGAAGAAGGGTCATGCAGAAGGCTTGTTAGAAGGTCGTGCAGAAGGTCATGCAGAAGGCTTGTTAGAAGGTCGTGCAGAAGGTCGTGCAGAAGGTTTGTTAGAAGGCGCGGTAACCAAAGCGCAGGAGATAGCCCTTCAGATGATTTCCGACCAAATGCCAGTGGACTTAGTAGCCAAGTATTCTGGTCTGTCGCTGGAGGAGGTGAAGTCGCTGCAAGTACTCAGAGGAGAGAAATAACGTGCTTGTTTTCGGCATGTTTACTCTAATGTGAAAGTTCATTAGTAAGATTGCCATTAGATTTATCCACCGTAGGTTTCGACGTGTCACAGGATGCCAATGGTGTTTCGTTCGCCTCTCGGCAACATGCCATGGTGTCAACAGTGCGGTGGATGTCTGCGAGGTGACATTTCACTGGTAGGTCGCTGCTTGTCCAAAGAAAAATCAATTAGGTTTTTTGTCTTTCAACGCTTGAGGTGTATGTCCAATGGCACGTTCACCTTGAAACAGATGTTGCGTCCCATGGCAGAGACGCCTGGCGCATCGGCATACTTCAGCCGAGAGAGATGTGGCTGATAGACCTTGTCGAAAAGATTCTGGCAAGAAAGCGTCAATTCGATGCAACTGTGACCCAACACATGCAAGTCCACACCTGCCGAGAGATTGAAGGTCGTGTAGGCGGGCGTTGGCGTTTCGTTGACCTCATCCGAGTCTGCCAATGGGTCGGATGTATAGACATGATTTTGGCGTAGGTGGCACACCAAACCGAAACTCACATAGGAACGCCTGCAGTGTTTCCGGGCAAAGTCAGGAAACTCGTATCGTATGAGGCTTGTCCATCTTGGTGCAGGCATCATGGGCAGGTTGCGCCCACCATCGGGCTTGTGGAGCTGCACGCCACGAACGTAGGAGAAAGTGTTCTCCACATGCAATGGATTGATGGGGTGGACATCCACTGACATTTCACCACCCATGAGCCGAGCGTCGCCCTGGCGATACTGAAAGGTCTGATAGCCTTCTGTTTCATAGGGCAGTCGGTCGAGGAAGATGTAGTTCTGGATCCAATTGGTGAAGAGTGAGGCACTCAACGAGACGTAGTGTGTGGTGTAGTCCATGCCGAGGTCGATCTGCGTGGAGTATTCCGACCGCAAGTTGGCATTGCCCAACTCATAACGGATGCTGCCTTCGTGAACACCATCAGATGACAGTTCGCCGACGGTGGGTGCGCGGAACCCACGAGCTGCGTTCAGACGAAGATTTGTGTGTGGATTGATGTTGTAGACGGCACCCAAGCTGCCCGTTATGCCCGTGAAGTTTCGCCTCAAAGATGGGCACTGCTGGGCATCTCCATTCTTCTCCGGACTGGTTGTGCCAGGTTGTCTCTTGTCTGTCTGCGTGTCTTTTGGCAAATTCCAGAGTTGGCGATTGTCGATGCGTGCGCCCCCCGACAGATGCCATCTCTCCACCTGCTTGTTGGCTGTGAGAAAGTAGCCAAAGTCGAACAGACGATAGTCGGGGATGAGCGTCTCCTCTGCTTCGTTGCGATTCTGCTGCCACATGCCGTTGACGCCTGTGGCAAGGTTCCAACTATGGGCAAGAGGCAACTGCCAGCGCAGGTCGTAGTTGACCGTGTGTAGACGCATTGACAGTTCCGCTTCCGTCATCTCTTCCTCAAACTCGCGCCGGAAGTTCTGCTGATACCCGACGATGGTCTTGAGCATGCCATGGCCCACGCGCCAAGCATTGTCGCTCACCACTTTGGTGTGGAGCACGCGCTGAAAGGGCAACTGATTGGCGTAGGAGCAGGCATCGCTGCCGTCCGCCCAGACCAATGCGCCCGGACGGCTTTCGCTTTCGCTTCGTTCTCCCTCGGGGATGCCCGGTGTGAAGTTCACGTGCGAGAAGCGCCAATAGCTGTGTCCCCATGGCTTCTGCACGCCCAGCATGCCCATCACATCCCGTTCTTTGAACCATGTCCCCGGCACATAGCCGTCTTGTTTGTTCTTGTAGCAATGAGCAGCTTTGTCGTTGAAGTGCCAGTTCCACAGCAAGCCGTTCACGTTGCCCGCAAAGCCTGCATGATAGTTATAGAGTCCATTGTTGGACTGGTATTCGTCCCCCAACTTAGCCTGTAGCGTGCCCTCCATGAGTGGGTGCTCGGGATGTAGCACCACCACGCCGGCTATGGCATCACTCCCATACATCAGCGAAGCAGGTCCTTTCAGAATCTCCACCGAGTGAACCCCAGAAGCGTCCACCTCCAAGCCATGCTCGTCGCCCCATTGTTGGCTTTCTTGTCGGATGCCTTGTTCCACCACAACGACGCGGTTGTGGCCAAGGCCGCGAATGATGGGTTTCGAGATGCCCACACCGGTGGAGATTTGTGCCAACCCTGGGTGCAGACTGATGGCATCCACCATGTTTGCTCCAAAAGATTGTTGCAGCCACTTGGGCGTGACCACAGAGAAGGCAATAGGGGAGTCTTTCATGCGTTCGGTGCCGGTCAATCCTGTCACGGTCACTTCGCTCAGAATGGCCTCCTTCATCGGACTTATGCTGTCCTCTTGGCACGAACTGTGTTCATGCCGATTCTGTGCGCACACAGTGGCGCAAAGGCCCTGCAAGCACACAACAAAGAGATATTTCTTCATTTCTTCTTTTTCTTTTCTATTATTTAGGTGATACAAACAAGAGCTCCTTGCCACGCGCGAGGCATAGCAAAGAGTGTCACATGGTGAGCCTATAACAGAAAAGCAGGTGGTGCGCGAGGGATGATGTGCATCTGCACCCTCTTGGGGATGACTTCAAACCGGCAGATGCAATAGGCTGGGGCAGGCGTTGCCATGTCGGGCAGCACCAGGTCCACGCCTTTGTCGTAGGACGTGGAGAACAGGTGGCAGACAAGACAATCCGGACTGCCACCGTCCCAGATGAGTAGGTGACTATTGTGGACACGATGGTGCTCACAGTCAAGACAAACGGCATGATTCGCCTCAGCATGATGATGCAGGTGGAAGCTTTTCACTCCCACCTGCAAGATCATCACCACCAGAAGCATGATGGTAGAGCATGTGCGCGTGACACTATGACTGCGGCGCATCTTCATGGCTGCAAAGGTAGGGAATAATTTTCAAACGGCATCGTGTCGAGCGTTTATTTTTGCCTTTTTGCACCCAAGTGATGCACCAAAACGCGGCGGAAGTGGGACGGAAACGTCTATTCCGTACCAAGTCCTTACGTTCGTTAGCAGAAATTATTTCATCCTTTCATCCAATGACACGTTCGTTATGAAATTTACCGATTTTTGAGTATTGTGGCATCTGAAATATCGTAGTACCTTTGCACCGCCAACTAAAAAACCAATAATATGAAGAGATTTTTTATGCTTATCGCTGCCATCGTAGCAGTTGTTTCAAGCGCCAGTGCGCAGATGGGTCATGGTGCAATGACCTTCGTGGGTAAATCAAATTTCTATGTAACCATGATGGGACAAAAGGCTGGTGAGACGACACAGGTGTCGGACACGATTAAATATGCTGGTGCCGACTTTACTTTGCCAAGCATGAAGTATGGTGACATGGTCATTCCTTCGTTCCAGATTACGGGTACGACATTCTCTGGTGGCTATGCCGGTGTGACATGGGACGACCAGACATTCACCGCCACGCTGATAGATGCGGAAGGCAACGAGAAGACAATCACAGGTACATCGCTCAAAGGCAGTTTTACTCACGGCGATGGTATTTATAAGGTTCAACTGGAGGTTACGTTCAAGTACGGCAGCATGCCATTCCCTATCACCTATAGCATAGAGAGCTACTACGTCAAGGAGTATGCTGGCGAGAACAGCGTAATGGTGGGCGGACAGTTTGGTCCTTACAAGGCAGACGTTACACATAAGCTTCGCACATATATAGAAGAAGGTGTGACGATGATGGATGTAGAGTTTCCTTCGTACTGTCTTGCAGGAACCGTGATGGGAGATCTCACACTTGGCACTTATACAGTAAAGGGACTGACTTACGATAGCGACAAAGGAGGATATTACAAGGATTATTCTGCAGACAATCTCAGTGTTCACTTCAAAGCTGTGAGCAATGGTATGACAACGATGGATGCTGACTACGCTCTGCAGACTGTGGGGAAAGAGAATGTACTTGTGGAAATCTACAACGGCAAGGCTAAGATAACCAACAACTTCCTGCCGGGTGCTATGCCTTTCCCTATCACGGCTGTAATGGATCAGAATGCTGCGACTGCTATCGAGAATATACATTCAGAAGTAGTGCCAGAGAATCATGTGATGTATAACATGGGTGGTCAGCGAGTGATGAACCTGAGACGTGGCATTGTTATACGCAATGGTAAAAAGTACCTTCTCAAATAAGGTTTGAAGGTTATGAGATTTTTAGCTTTATCAATCCTATTGTGTACCCTCACCGCATGTGAGGGTACCTTTGGTTGGGTATATGATGAATACGATAACGATGACGATAACGATAACGAAAACAATATTGTGATAAAGGAAAGCACAGTCACAGGGCAGTTTTATCTTGATGCATCGGATTGGAAGATGTGGTACTATCTGGACTTACCTGCAACGATAGAGCAGATAAGAAAGGATGCATCGCATAACATCAAGGAAGACATTGTGGCTCTTCCTATACCTTTTGAGCCAACAGGAGATGTTGAGACAGAACGAGGAGATGACAAGCGTGATGGGCAATACACATATTACTTTGATGTGTTCAATGAGGGTATTGCGAACAATCATTTCAGTAGTTTCCTGCCTACGTCTGCTCAACCTGAGCCTGAGCACTGGACCATTGCCATTCATCGCAACAATGTGAGAACCAATAGACTTGCAACCTATGAAACCATGCTGACCGACATTGACGAGGTGACGGAGGATATGTGCAAGAGCATAACGGCATGGCAGGAAGATGAATGGAGTGAGAACGAGGTGTGGGATGATCAGTCGACCATGCTTTCGTGCTACGTTCCGTGCCAGGGCATAAAGGTAAACAGAGTATTGTCGTCGTGGCTCACGATGGATATTCCGCCTATGCCACCGGCATTCTCAATGAACAATCACGTTATGCTACTGCGCATGACTGACGGCACATACGCAGCATTGCAGCTGATGGACTATATGAATAGCACAGGCAAGAAATGTTGTCTAACCATAAAATACAGATACCCGATTTGAAAAAGACAGGAATAATATCGTTACTACTTTGCTTTACTCAATGCGTCATAGCGCAAAACGACAGTATAACAGACAAACTGCTTGACCTTGGCGAGGTAGTGGTGACAGGCACAAGGACACCCAAGATGCTGAAGGATGTGCCTGTGCTGACGAGAGTGATTAGCAGCAAGGAGATACAAAAGACTGATGCTACAAATATCCAGGACCTGCTACAGACGGAGATGCCCGGAGTGGAATTTTCGTATGCCATGAACCAGCAGGTGAACATGAATCTTTCCGGCTTTGCCGGGCAGAGTGTGCTGATACTCGTTGACGGTGAACGACTGGCAGGTGAGACGATGGATAATGTTGACTTCACACGGCTGTCTATGGCAAACGTTGAACGTATAGAGATAGTGCGTGGAGCAGCCTCTGCACTGTATGGCAGTAATGCCGCTGGTGGTGTAATCAACATCATAACGCGCAAGGCCTCCGAACCATGGACATTGCATCTGGACGGACGTTGGGGACATCACAGCGAGCAGAGATATAATGGAATATGGGGGGTGCATCGTGGTATCACGCGCAATAGCCTTGCGTTCAGTCATACTTCCTCTGACAACTACAATGTAAAGAACCGTGGCACGGAACCCAAGACAAGCACTTTTGCACAGGTCTATGGTGAGAACACACTGAATCTTAGAGACCAAATATCATTTGTTTTTGACAAGAATCTGAACGTCACGGGTAAGCTCGGATTCTTCCGTCGAACAATGGACAGAGTGCCGGACAGTCAGGAGCGTTATCGTGACTATCAGGGAGGTGTAAGGGCACAGTGGCAGATTACGGACCGTGACTACCTTGAGGCATCATATAACTTTGACCAATATGATAAGTCTGATTATCTGCGCACACGTAGTCTTGATGTGCGTAAATACAGCAACGTGCAGAACTCCGTGCGTATGCTCTACAACCACAACATGCGTGAGGCTGATGTGCTGACATGCGGTGCAGACTTTATGTATGACTACCTGATGAACAGTAATCTGAATGGAAAAGCCCATCGCCAGCAGTCGTTTGATGCCTTTGCGCAATACGACTGGCACATAGACCGTCACTGGGAGTTGCTCGGTGCCATGCGCTATGATTATTTCTCTGATGGCAGTATGTCACGCCTCACTCCGAAAGTCTCTGCGCGATGGAGTCCTCATCGCCGACTGACCATCCGTTATTCGTATGGTGGGGGCTTTCGTGCACCTACGCTGAAAGAGAAATACTATAACTTTGACATGGCAGGAATATGGATTGTGGAGGGCAGTGCAGGATTGCAACCTGAAGTGAGCCATAACTTCACACTCGGTGCTGAGTACAGGTACAAGGGCTATTCGCTGAATGTCAGTGGCAATTACAATCGTGTCAATGGCAGGATTACAACCGGATTGCCCTACCATAAGGACGATACGCAGCAGTGGTATCTGGCATATATCAATCTCGGTGACATGAATGTGTTCTCCATGGAAGCCAGCGCGATGGCGAATTTCGGTCATGGTTTTTCGGCAAGGGCGTGTTATATGCTCACACATGAAGAGCATACTTCGCAAACAGCCAATCAGTATATGCCTGCACGCAAGCACTCACTGACACTACGCGGTGATTGGGATCATCAGTTCAACAGGCATTTCGGCCTTAACGTCTCGCTTTCAGGACGAGCGCTTAGTAGTGTGAGCAATGAAGAATACTACGATCTTTCCACACCAGAACGTGGTACACACAAGGTTGTCTATCCTGCCTACTCGCTATGGAAATTGAAGGTAACGGGACGCATAAACAACTGGATGCAACTGACCTTTACAACAGACAACATCTTCAACTATCAACCAGAATACTATTATTATAATGCCCCTCTCACCCAAGGCATCAACCTGATGGGTGGAGTAAGTTTTGATATTGATAAAATCTTTTAACCGCTAAATCGTAAATTCAAATGGTAAATCGTAAATTGTCAAATTGTAAATGTTATTACGGCAAGACAATAGGATCATTCCTTATAGTTCTTCTCCTCATGCCATTGGGACATGCTCTGATGATTATGATGGAGCACCTCCTATCGCCTACAGCACTTCACTATACGGCATTCCTCATGGGATTCGTCGGTCTATGCATCACTATCATCGGCGCAATGCAGAAGGGTGATACACGGCAGACATGTTGGGGCATTACAGGTGCTATGCTTTTCTGGACGGGATGGGTGGAGTTCCTGCTGATGTACTATGCTCAGCGCTATGGTACTCACTGCGACCTCGTGGGCAGTGGCATCGTACAAACCACAACACAGTATGTTGATGGTGTAGGCATAAATCATGATTTTCTTATCAATGGTCAACCATTGGAATCCTTCTCACGGCCAGAGCTTAAAGCATTGCGCGGCTCTCGTCCAGAGTATCTCATCATGCCTGCAACGTTCGGCATGTGGATGATGTTTGTAGTGCTCTATCTCTTCTGTACACGCACAGGCTGCAACTTCCTTCTCTGGATACAGCGCCACTGTCATATAGAAGGCAACTTCGAACTGCGCCCGATGGCACATCACACCAGCATCGTAGTGTTCATGGAGTGGAACATCATGATGTGGGGAACATACCTCTTGCTGATGTTCTGTTATGACCCAGTGTTCCTGGGCGATAGTCATCCAATCACGTATGTCGTAGCCATTATCGCCCTTATATCCTCAGTATTGATGCTTAAGAAACTCCTTCATATTTCTACATGGGGCAGAAGTATTCGTTTTGCACTTGCTACCGTTCTTGTGTTCTGGACATTCGTAGAGGTTGTTGCACGTAATGGATTCTTTAATGAGATATGGGTTGACCCTATGAATCATGCCACGGAGATGATAGTCATCATTTTCGTCTTCATCTTTGTACTCATTGCCACCCTTATCCTATCAAAACACATCACTACGGATGACGAAAAAGACGTACAGACGGTGGCATAAATGGTTGGGTATTGTGCTCGCCTTCTTCATCCTTTGGAGCGGATGGAAAATCCTTAAGCGTTAAAGTACTCATCTTTCTTGCCCCCATCGTTGCAGCACATCCACCATGCCTGAGGGTCACTTGTTTCTTTCTTGAGGATCACTCGCTTCTTTGTCGTCAAGCGGAGGGGGCATGGAGGTTTTGTGATAAAAAAAAGAACAGGAGCACGGTGGCTCCTGTTCTGATGTCGTGTATGCGCTTCAAGGTCGCACGAGTGCAACCTTAGCCGGGATGCCGTCGGGCGAGTCATACCTGCCGATGGCATATTGCTTGCCGTCTTTTTCCCAAAGGTCGGTGATGTAGATGTTGCCGATGCCGTTGAGGGTGATTTTCCCGTTGCGGAAGGAGCCCGTGAACTCCATGGTGTCCTGAGGAGTGAGGTCGTCGTTGATGAGGACTTCGTTGGAGGCGACGATGTAGGTGGCATAGCACAGGATGGTGGCGACGACGTTGTCGGCTGTGCCAGAAAAGCGGATGTTGCAGAACTCGATGTTCTCGCAACCATTTTTGTTGCCCGCATCGTTGTAGATCATCAGCTTCCATCCGTCGGTGACGTCAGAATAGCTCGTCAGGCGCTCAACACCTGAGGGAACGCCATGGTGGCACACATCGTTGGACCACCAAGCCATGTCGCTGTTCTGCGGGAATCCATTGGTGTGGTAGATGCTTACGATGCCGTCAATGTTGTCGGTGTTGAGTTGTCTTGCTGAGGTGGCATTGAGCGCATTGTTCGTTGCTTCCATCGCCTCATTTGTGTTCTCATTCACTTCTTGGCTGGAGGCGTTGTTGCCATTTTCGGTTGTCGGAGTGGGGGGCGTCGTTGTTGTGGTTCCCGTCGTTGTTGTGGTTCCCGTCGTTGTTGTGGCTATGGAGTCGGTCGTGGCTTCTCCACTCTTGCCCGTTGATTTGTTCCAGAGGACGAAACCCACAATGCCGCCAGCCACGATGATGAGGGCGAGGACGGCAATGATGATGTATAGCTTGCTGTTCGGCTTGCCTGGGTAGGGAGGGCATTTCAGTTCCTGCGTTGTCGCTTGGTTGGGTGTGGCTGATGGTCGCGTTTCGGCGTATGTGGCTGATTGTTGCGTTTCGGCAGGTGTGGTGGGTGTGCCACAATACTTGCAGAAGTGTGCCTCATCGAGCAGTCCTGCACCACAGTTCTTACAGTATTTCATGTCGTCGTTCAGGGTTTAATGATTAGTTCTACGGGGCAGTGGTCGCTACCAAAGATGTTCTGGTGGATGGTGGCAGACTCCAGTTGGTGGATGAGGCGATTGGAGACGAGAAAATAGTCGATGCGCCAACCAACGTTCTTTTGGCGTGCCTGCATGCGATAGCTCCACCAAGAGTATTGGTCGGTAGCATCGGGATAGAAGTGGCGGAAGGAGTCGGTGAAACCCGCGGAGAGCAGTTCTGTCATCTTTTGGCGCTCTTGGTCGGTGAATCCTGCGCTGAGGTGGTTTGTCTTTGGATTTTTGAGGTCGATCTCTTCGTGTGCCACGTTCATGTCGCCGCAGACGATGACAGGTTTCTTTTGGTCGAGAGCCACGAGGTAGGCGCGGAAGGCATCTTCCCACTCCATGCGGTAGTCCAGCCGACGTGGCAGTTGTCCGCGTTCGGTGGCTTGCTGGGAATTTGGGGTGTAGACATTGACAAGGAAGAAATCGGGCATCTCAAGGGTGATGACACGTCCTTCGCTGTCCATCTCCTTCACTGCCTCCGAACTGGTCTCGTCGCTGATACCGTTGCGGACGGAGAGTGGCACGTGCTTTGTGTAGATGGCAGTGCCGCTGTAGCCTTTCTTGTGTGCATAATGCCAGTAGGACTGATAGCCCAGAAACTCGAGGTTGAGCTGTCCGGCTTGCATCTTCGTTTCTTGCAGGCAGAAGAAGTCGGCATTGAAGTGCTCGAAGAGGTCGGCAAAGCGCGTGGTGGCTGTGCCTTCTGCTGTGCAGGTTTCTTTGTTGACAACGGCGCGCAGGCCGTTTACGTTCCAACTGATGAATCTCATAATGTGTGTCGTGTGAAGAGGAGGTGATAAATCGGAAAATAGAAGAAGTGGGGAAAACGGAAATGGGAGGGACCGAAAGAGGAGAAGGGGAAAGGGTAATGAGAGAAGGGGAAAAACAGAAAGAGGAGTGGCAGGCAGTTTGCCGACTCACTCCTCTCATGCCGTAGTCTTTTTTATCTTACCAAGACCTTCTTGCCGTCTACGACATAGACGCCAGGCTGAAGTCCTTCCTTATAATTAATATATGGAACGCGCGTGCGTACACGAACACCTTGCAGTGTGTAGACGTCAACCGGTCGGCGGGCGATGGCTGCGAGGTCGACAATGCGTGTTGGGTCGTCCGTGGGACCGATGGGTTGTCCCGGATCGAAGTCTTCTGGCGTGTCGTCGATGTCTGCGCTCAGGTCATAGACGTCAAGATTGCGATAGATGTAGTTGGCGCGTTTCGTAAGCCAGTTCTTAGAGTTGTTTGTTGTGGTCTGATATCCGTTACCATCCCCATGCTTCTCTGCGTTGTGCTTGAACGAAGGTGCAGTGTAGGCATAGTAGTCATCGCAGAACTCAGTGAGTTCGCCCAGCATATCTTTTTCCATGAAGCGTGTCCAGAGGCGGTAGTATTCTTTCTTCACCGTGTCGTGGCTGCGGAGCAAGTCGTAGAAGAAGGGGTAGCCCAGGTTCTCTTCGGTCATGTTGCGGAAGAGATCTGATTCTGCGTTCTTGATGAAGTAGGTGTGGTTCGATTCATATCCGTAGGCCCAGTCAAAGTCCCATACGGGTCCGAACACCCAAAGAGAGTCGTTGAGGATGTCGGGGTTGTAGAGATACCAGCTCTTGGGATGCTTGAGCTCTTGGTTCATGGTGAGGTCGGTGACGAGCATGGCTCGGCAGAGTGCGGGCACATCGATGAGGGTGGTGAAGTTCTCTTTGCTGCCGGCTTTGCCTGTATTCTTCAGTGAGTAGGCAAGATTCTCAAAGGATGATTGAACATCGTAGAGGTCGATGTTGAATACCGCAGTCTCGTCTGTGAAGTCGGGTGCCTTGATCTTAACAGGCTCTCCGTAGGTCTCGTCGTTGAAGATTTCTTCGTCGGTGTAGGTGTCAAGCTCAAGCATGACGGCAGCCGACTCATCGGTGAGGCTGACGCTGTTGTTGGCAAATCCGACTTTTTCGGTGAAGTTGTAGGAACCGCGATATTGGTTGTTGATGTAGAGCTCGACAGGGACGATATGGTTGCAGGCTGCCGTCTCAACCATGTCAGCAATCTTCATGGCAATGGCATTGGAGGTCATCGAACCCGTTTGCTTGTTGGCAAGGAGCACCCAATTCTTGCCCTTGGTGAGTCCGAACGGCTTCACCTTTTCGGGGAACTTGATGCGGTAGGGGTTCTTGCTGGAATAACTGTTGCTCCATGAGGTGTTGCCACGTCCCTTGATGGTGATAGCAGTTTCTTCCATGTCGGGGAAGACACCGACTCCGTCTATCTTGATGGTTGCATCCTCCCAGAAGGTCTTTCCGTTGAGGCCAATCCACTGGTCGTAGTCCCAAGTCTTTCCGTCGCCGAAGTAGATGTCGATGCGTGGCACGTTATATGCAGCGTGTTCGCCCGATGGGTGGTCGGTGAGGTAGTCGACGCGCACGGTGTAGTCGCGACCGAAGGGCACGAACTTGTGCTCGTAGACAGCGGGTGAGATGAGTTCCTTCTCTGGCTTGTAGTCGGGGTTGTAGTTGGGGTTCTTTTCCACCTTTGAGAGTGAGAACTCTGAGAGCACAAGGTAGTTCTTATAGGTTGAGCTGGTGAGCTGCATACGCAGGTGGGAATATGCTCCGCTGAGTGTCACGATGGGCGAAGTGAATGAGCCACCGGCTTCTGCGGGCAGTTGGTCCTTGCCCTGCTCGAAGCTCTGGAGGTCTTCCCATTTTTTGCCGTTGTTGCTTCCCTGAAGGATGAAGCCGAGGGGTGTGCGGTCCGAACCGCTGCGTGTGGTGTAGCTGAACTGCAGTGCGCTGATGGATTCGGGCAGGTCGATTTGGATGTAGGGCCACTGGCTTGATCCATCGCCATAATATGATCCCTCCTTCCAATCGAGTTTTTGGTATTCGCCGCTTCCCCAAGTGGAGTGGAAATAGGTTGAGACTTCGCCGTCGAGCAGGTTGTCGAGCCCTTCATTATAGTTGCTGGGCGCATTGGTGGATAGCTGGTCTGCCTTGAGCTCGAAGGGCTTGACGAGCCATTCGCTTTCCGTTTGGTTGTCTTCAGGTGTTGACCATACTTCGTCCTTCACCTTCTCAACGCGGTAGATCCAGTTGTTGGGATATGCCACGGTGTAGATGACGTCAGTGTCGAAGCGGCGGCGTGTCACCTTGCTGTGCTGCTCCACGTTGCTGATAAAAGCATGAGCGCCTTCAGGCAACTTGAAGGAAGGTGTGAGTCGTTTGCCGATGCAGGCAACAGCCACGTCGACGGTGCAACTGTCGACGACTCCGTCGGCATCGGTGTGGAGTTGGTCGTTGAACTTGTTGTTGAACTTGAAGCTTTCAAACGCAGGCAGGTCGCCGTGGTATTCGGTGTCCTCGCTCACCAATCGTTTCTTGTTGAAGACATATGCGGTGTCGCCAACCAAATTGATGGTCACCTTGCCGTCGGCTTCGCTGCGTCCTAACATATATTTTTCAGGAATGACAATCAACTCGCCGTCTGACATGGTGAAGTAGTGGAGTGTGCCCAAATCCTCACGCTCTACGTTGACCGTGACCTCGCAAGTGGCTGACACACCGCTGCCGTCGGTGGCTAAGCAGGTGATGGTGGCTGTGCCAGACTTGAAGGCTTTCAACTCGCCGTCGGTCACACTCACGATGTGGGGTTTGCTGCTTGTCCATTCCACGCGAGGCGATGAGGCGTTCTCGGGGAGCACGGTGGCTGTCAGCGTTGCGGTGGCTCCTGCTGTCAGTTCAAGCGTGGTGTGGTTGAGCGTGATGCTGGACACCTTGACAGCGGGTTTTGATGGGTCGATGATTTCCCACTGCGACCCCAGATCGTCTGAAGTCCAGTTGGCGATGGCGTTGCCGTTCTGACTGGCAGCGCACATGAAGCGCTTCAGTAGTTCGTCTTCTTTTTCGACGCTTCCGTTAGCCACCTGGAAACCGAAAATGCCAGACTTGATCTGTGTGATGCGAATGCTGGTTTCTTTTTGCGACAACTGCCATGCTGCGTCGGCGTAGGTGTATGTCTGTTGCCAACCGTAGCTAAACTGGTATTCGTTGGTGGCATACATGTTCATGGCAACATTCTTGAGATAGTAGGTTCCATCAGAGTTTTTGGTGATGTACCACAGGTTGTTGTTGTCCTTCTTGTCGATGGCATCTTTGATGCTCGCATTGTTTTCGTGCACGCCACTGGGGTGAGTGGTTGTGGCTTCTCCCAGCGTCAGGTAGTTGCTGCCTGCGAAGTAGTTGCTGCCAACATAGTTAGCACGATCTTTGACATAGATGCAATAGCCGTATCCGTTCGCATTGCGAATCAAATACTTCTTTGAGTTGCTCAATTCGCTTAGCGAACTGATTTGCGCCATGGCTGTTGTGCATAGCAAGAACAGCAGGCAGATTAGGTTAAGCTTTTTCATTATTATTTGTTAGTATGTTTTGCGGTTTTGGTTTCTGTAGAAAGATTTTTGTTAGGTTTCTGTAGAAAGGTTTTAGTTTCTATTGTAAAAATTATTTTGGTTTCTGTTGAAAGAATCTGTTTGGTTGCGAGTCCTGTTTCGTTGAGGAATCTTGGTTTAGCCGAAATGATTCTCTGCAGTGCTCAGCTTTGTTCGTGTGTGCAGGCGGTATGCCCATGCTGTTTGCCTTCGTTCTGTGCGCTGCTATGGGATAGGGGGGAGGTGCAACTCCCTTTTTGAGGGGCATCTGCCGTTGTCCTGCCGATGTGCAGTGTGTCAAAGGAGGTATTTAGCGAGTGGCGATTTCATCTTCTTGAGTCCCTGCCGTATGCTCTGAGCATTGAGGCGTGCTCCCTTGAGTGACGTATGTGTGTGGTCTCGCTTGAAGTACTCCTGCGTCTTCTCGCGTCCCAGTTTGTCGAAAGCATCTGCAGAGATGTTGTGCAAGTCGAGTAGCGCCACTCCCGTCTGTTCCACCACTTCGCGATACCAGCGCCCGAAGGATTCGTTGCGTCGCTCGATGTGTTGCTGCGCCTTTCCCTTCTTGCTCATCCTCCCTCGTCCTCTGGCAGGCGTGAAGGTCCACTCGTTGCGTGGTGTCAGGCTGACCAGG
This sequence comes from Candidatus Physcousia equi, assembly GCA_018065005.1. Classification (GTDB taxonomy): domain Bacteria; phylum Bacteroidota; class Bacteroidia; order Bacteroidales; family Bacteroidaceae; genus Physcousia; species Physcousia equi. The sequence goes on along the minus strand of JAGHUD010000007.1, from coordinate 17,170 downwards.
ATGGGTGTTGCGCCTTTCTGTCGTGTGTCGTCAATCATCTTGCGGAGGTACCATCCGAAGGTGTAGACCACTTCATGGCGCACCTCGCTACCTGTGTTCACGCGATAGACATGACTGGAGTCGGCAGTGCCCATGATGTCGTTGCGGGCCTTGCCGTGTGCTAACTCGTTGCCTGCATCGTTGTGGCCGAATTGTATGAGCACATAGTCGCCCGGTTGGAGGTCGTTGCAGACTTTGTCCCATCTTCCCTCGCGCAGGTAGGAACGGCAAGAGCGCCCAGCCTGTGCGCAGTTCATGATGGTTATTTTCGATTCGTCGAACACGGTGGCTGCTTGCGAGCCCCATCCCCACATGCCGTCTTCATCTCTGTCTTCGTTCTTGACCGTCGAGTCGCCGGTGATGAAGAGGACGGGTTTGCCAGCGGTGCGCTTCACGCCCGTTGTGGGCAGTTGGGTGTTTGTCATCATCGTCTTCAGTGCCTGCACTTCTGGGTGGGCACATGCGAGCAGACCGTCGCAAGCGGAGCGTGCGTTGAGTTGCGCTCCGAAGGCAGAGGTGTGGATGTGGTCGAGATAGAAATGGTAGTTGAACTTCCATTCAGACATCTCGTCGAACTTGGCAGCGCTTATCTCGTTCAGGTCAACGAAGGCGCAGTCGAGTTCTTCAGCAATCTGGCGAGCCCAAAGTCCGAAGGAGCGGTCTACGCGGGCAACGCGGCGAGCGGACGGCGCATCCTGACTGCTCACTTGTGCATAGGCGTTGCGTGGTGTGAGGCTCATTAGTATGGGATGTGCACCGAGTGCGCGTGTCTCGCGGACAAAGCGTCGCAGGTATTCTCCGTAGCTGTAGACGGTTTCTCGTTGTCCTGTCTCTTGGATGGTCACGCAAAGAGAGTCGGTGGGCGAGATGCCTTTGATGGAGGCACGTGCGCGCCCGGAGTCAAAGGGACCGTTGTCGTTGTGTCCGAGTTCGACGATGACGTAGTCGCCCGGGCGAATGCCTTTCGTCACATCTTGCCACAAGCGATTGTAGAAAGTCCGCGAGGAGGTACCTCCGAGCGCATGGTTTTCGACGGTGATTTTCTCCTTGTCGAAATAGTTCTGCGCATAGAATCCCCATCCCCATTGTCCATTGTTGCCGTTGCCAAGCGTTCCGGTGCGCATGGTGGAGTTGCCCACCAAGAAGAGAACAGGGTTTTGCCCTTTGCGGCTGGAGCCCGCAATAGGTCTAGCGGTGGCAGCCTTCTCGAGCGAGTCGAGTGTGAGATCTGTCACGTTGTTGTCATCTTTTATCGACTGAAATTTGCTCTGAGCAGTTGCTTCGAGTGCGAGAAAAGTCGTGCAGGCTATCAGTAGGGCCCTTTTCATTCGTTAGCATAAAGATTTGCGCGCAAAATTACGCAAAAAAGTGTGTTCTTACAAAAAATACACATACTTTTGACGAATTTTTTGATTTTCATTGCACAATTCAATTATAAATGTGTAACTTTGCAGCCGAAAATCACAATTATGAACTTATCGTGTACAAAAGTAGCGAAAAAAACATTATTTATAAATAACGAAGAACAGCTTATGAAAATTGTAGTTCTTGCCAAGCAGGTTCCCGACACACGCAACGTGGGTCCCGATGCGATGACCCCCGAGGGCACCGTCAATCGTGCAGCCCTGCCCGCCGTGTTCAATCCTGAGGACCTGAATGCCTTAGAGCAGGCCTTGCGCCTGAAGGAGCAGTTCCCCGGCTCCACCATTTCAGTAGTAACCATGGGTCTGCCCAAGTCGGCAGAAGTCATCCGCGAAGCACTCTACCGCGGTGCCGATGCCGGCTATGTTGTCACCGACCGTTGTCTGGGAGGTGCCGACACCTTAGCCACCAGCTACACGCTGAGTCAGGCCATCCGCAAGATAGGTGACTTCGACATCATCCTTGGTGGTCGTCAGGCCATCGACGGCGACACTGCTCAGGTGGGTCCCCAGATTGCAGAGAAACTTGGTTTGACCCAGGTGACCTATGCAGAGGAAATCCTCAGTGTGGATCCCGAGAACAAGAAGATTGTCATCAAGCGTCACATCGACGGCGGCGTGGAGACCGTAGAGGCTCCTCTGCCCCTCGTGGTAACGGTCAACGGCAGCGCAGCCCCTTGCCGTCCCCGCAATGCAAAGCGCGTGATGAAGTACAAGAACGCAACCGCAGCTGCAGAGCGCACGCCCGCAACCGCAGAGAAGTATGCAGCGCTGATTGCCAAGAAGCCCTTCCTGGACATCACACAGTGGGGTGCAGCAGACATCGACGCAGATCCTGCCCAGATTGGTAAGGCAGGTTCTCCCACCAACGTGAAGGCCGTGCAGAACATTGTCTTCAAGGCCAAGGACAGCCGCACCATGACGAGCAGCGACGCCGACGTAGAGGGTCTCATCATCGAATTGTTGAACGAAAAGATTATTGGCTAAAGAAATATGAACAGCGTATTTGTATATTGCGAGATTGAAGGCACAACCGTTGCCGACGTGAGCATCGAGTTGCTCACCAAAGGTCGTAAGTTGGCCAATACTTTGGGCGTACAGCTGGAGTGTATCTGCGCCGGCAGTGGTCTGGAAGGTGTAGAGAAGCAGGTGATGAAGTATGGCGTGGACAAGGTGCACGTCTTCGATGCAGAGGGCCTCTTCCCCTACACGAGCAATCCCCACACCGCCCTCGTCGTTAACCTCTTCAAGGAGGAGGAGCCCCAGATCTGCCTCATGGGCGCCACCGTCATTGGGCGCGACTTGGGTCCCCGCGTCAGCTCAGCCCTCTTCAGCGGTCTGACAGCCGACTGCACCGAGCTGGAGATTGGCGACTTCGAGATGACTGTGGGCAAGGGAGCCGACGGCAAGCCCATGAAGAAGCACTACGAGGACCAGCTCCTCCAGATTCGTCCTGCCTTTGGTGGTAACATTGTAGCCACCATCGTCAACCCCGAGCACCGTCCACAGATGGCAACCGTGCGCAGCGGTGTGATGAAGGCTGAGGTGCTCGACGAGAACTACAAGGGCGAGGTCATTCGCCATGATGTAGCCAAGTACGTCCCCGAGACGGAGTACGTTGTGAAGGTCATCGACCGCCACGTAGAGGCTGCCAAGAACAACCTCAAGGGTGCTCCCATCATCGTAGCTGGTGGCTACGGCATGGGCAGCAAGGAGAACTTCGACATGCTCTTCGACCTCGCCAAGGTCATCCACGCCGAGGTGGGAGCCAGCCGTGCAGCCGTCGACGCAGGCTTCTGCGCCCACGACCTGCAGATTGGTCAGACGGGTGTCACCGTTCGCCCCAAAGTCTACATCGCATGCGGCATCAGTGGTGCCATCCAGCACGTGGCAGGCATGAAGGAGAGCGGCATCATCATCAGCATCAACAACGACGAGAATGCTCCCATCAACGCCATTGCCGACTACATCATCAACGGCACCGTTGAGGAGGTCGTTCCCAAGTTGATTAAGTATTACAAGAAGAATTCAAAATAATGCATAATTCATAATGCACCGTGCGCAATATTGGCTATGCATCGCAAACGGTCAAAATGCATGAGGCATTAAGCATTAAACATTAAGCATCAAACAAGATGGCAAATTTCTATACAGACGTTCCCGAGATTAAGTTTGAAATCGAGAACAGTCCATTGATGCAGCGCATCGTGGACCTCAAAGAGCGTGACTACGCCGACAAGGATAACTATGACGAGGCTCCTCAGGACTTCGAGGACGCCATGGACAACTACGACAAGGTGCTCGAAATCGTAGGCGACGTGACTGCCAACATCGTGGCTCCCAATGCCGAGGATGTGGATGCAGAAGGCCCTCACTGCGAGAACGGCCGTGTGCGCTATGCAAGCAAGACCTACGAAAACATGGACGCCATGATCAAGGCGGGCATGAACGGCATGACGATGCCCCGTCGCTACAACGGCTTGAACCTCCCCAACACGGTCTACACGGCAGCCAACGAAATCGTTTCTTCAGGTGATGCCGGTTTCGAGAACATTTGGTCGCTTCAGGACTGCATCGAGACACTCTACGAATTTGGCGATGAGGACCAGCACGCACGCTACATCCCACGCGTCTGCGCTGGCGAGACCATGTCGATGGACCTCACCGAGCCCGATGCCGGTTCCGACCTCCAGAGCGTGATGCTCAAGGCCACCTTTGACGAGGAGAACAACTGCTGGCGTCTCAATGGCAGCAAGCGTTTCATCACCAACGGTGACTCAGACATCCACCTCGTGCTGGCTCGTTCGGAGGCTGGCACCAAGGACGGTCGCGGTCTCTCTATGTTCATCTACGACAAGCGTGATGGTGGCGTCGATGTTCGCCGCATCGAGAACAAGCTCGGCATCCATGGTTCGCCCACTTGCGAACTCGTTTACAAGAATGCTAAGGCAGAGCTCTGCGGTAGCCGCAAGATGGGTCTTATCAAGTACGTCATGGCACTGATGAACGGCGCTCGTCTGGGCATCGCTGCACAGTCGGTAGGTCTCTCGCAGGCTGCCTACAACGAGGGACTTGCCTACGCCAAGGACCGCAAGCAGTTCGGCAAGGCCATCATCGAGTTCCCCGCTGTCTACGACATGCTCGCCATCATGAAGGCTAAGCTTGATGCAGGTCGCGCATTGCTCTATCAGACAGCACGCTACGTGGACATCTACAAGGCTCTCGACGACATCGCACGCGAGCGCAAACTCACACCTGAGGAGCGCGCCGAGCAGAAGACCTATAGCCGCTTGGCTGATGCCTTCACACCGCTTGCCAAGGGTATGAACTCAGAGTATGCCAACCAGAACGGCTACGACTGCATCCAGATCCACGGCGGTTCGGGCTTCATGCTCGAGTATGCCTGCCAGCGCATCTATCGCGACGCACGCATCACCTCTATCTACGAGGGTACTACCCAGCTCCAGACGGTGGCTGCCATCCGCTATGTCACCAATGGTTTCTATGGTCAGGTCATTGCCGACTACGACCAGCTCGCTGTGGCTCCCGAATACGAGGCATACAAGACCCGCGTGCAGGCTATGACCGAGAAGTATAATGCTTGCGTGGCTGCCGTGAAGGAAGCTGGCGACGAACAGCTCCACGACATCTGCGCTCGTCACCTCTATGAGATGGCAGCCGACATCATCATGTGCTACCTCCTCATGCAGAACGCCACCAAGGCGCCCGAGCTCTTCGCCAAGAGCCTCAACGTCTATGTGAACTATGCTGAGAGCGAGGTGCTCAAGCACAGCAACTGGATCAATAGCGTTGACGTAGCTCAGCTCGACTCTTACCGTCAGGCCTGATGCGCGTCATCTACAATCGTTTCATCCCTTTCGGGTCGTACTACGGCATCAACCTCTTTGGTGTCGTGTTCGCCCGAAAGGGATGTGGCGTTTTATCACCCACCGACCTCAACCATGAGTTCATCCACACGCTCCAGCAGCGTGAGCTCCTCTTCCTTTTCTTCTATCTCTTCTATCTGCTGGAATGGATATTCTGGCTCATCCGTCTGCGTAGCTTCTCGCGAGCCTATCAGCACATCAGTTTCGAGCGCGAGGCATACGCACACGAGAGGGACTTAGACTACAGGTATAGGAGGAGACACTTTGCTCAGTGGAGGGGCAAGCGGTAGTCGGCTTCATGCTCCGATTCTCTTCAGAGGCGTCACATTCAAGTTTCCGCAGCAGAACTTTTCAGTTTCTGCAGCAGAAACTTTTTATTGCACAAAAAAAACAGTTTTTTTTCTGCCAGATTACACGGAAACGGCCTGCAGGAAGGACGCTTTCACACGCAGCTCATCCACCCTCCATCCCCCCCATTCTTCTTGCCCCGTCGGGTGCATCAGCAAGGTCGCAAATAAGCCGCTCAGCAGCATCTCCTCCCGTAAATGGTAAATATAGTCATTTTCGGTGTCAAAGTTAGCATTTTTCTTTTTTATGTCAGAAAAAAACGCTATTTTTGTGCCGAATTTAAGTACTAACTAAATTTATAAAGATATAAACTATGCAATTACAGAACCTTCAAAACGACTTTAAGGGCTCTGCCTGGAAGCACGAGATTGACGTCCGTGACTTCATTCAGAACAACTATGAGCCATACGACGGCGACGAGTCATTCCTCGTTGGTCCCTCAGAAAAGACAACCAAGTTGTGGAACATCCTCTCTGAGATGTTCAAGGTGGAGCGCGAGAAGGGCGTCTACGACGCAGAGACCGTCATCCCTCAAAGCATCGATGCCTACGGTCCCGGCTATATCAGCAAGGATGACGAAGTCATCGTGGGTGTGCAGACCGATATGCCCCTCAAGCGAGGCATCTTCCCCAAGGGCGGTATCCGCATGGTGGAGAGCGCACTCAAGGCTTACGGCTACGAGCTCGATCCTCTGACCAAGAAGATCTACACCAAGTATCGCAAGACCCACAACGAAGGTGTCTTCTCAGCCTACAACGACGACATCAAGGCTGCACGCCACGCCCACATCATCACCGGTCTGCCCGATGCCTATGGCCGTGGTCGCATCATCGGCGACTATCGTCGCATCGCACTCTACGGAACCGCCAACCTCATCGAAGAGAAGAAGCGCTTCCACAAGCGTATCGACATCCAGGAGTTCACCGAGGAAATCGTGCGCTGCCGCGAGGAAATCACCGACCAGATCAACGCACTCAAGGAGTTCGAGCGCATGTGTGCTGGCTACGGCTTCGACGTGAGCAAGCCTGCCACCAATGCGCGTGAGGCAGTGCAATGGACCTACTTCGGCTATCTCGGTGCCGTGAAGGATCAAGACGGTGCCGCTATGTCTATTGGCCGTATCTGCGCCTTCCTCGACATCTATATCCAGCGCGACCTCAAGAACGGTGTCATCACCGAGTCAGAGGCACAGGAGATGATCGACCAGATGGTGATGAAGCTCCGCATCGTGCGCTTCCTCCGCACCCCCGAGTACAACGACCTCTTCTCTGGCGACCCCATCTGGGCTACTGCCAGCGTAGGCGGTATGGGCATCGATGGTCGCAACATGGTCACCAAGACCGACTATCGTCTGCTCCACACCTTATATAATATGGGCCCCTCACCCGAGCCCAACATCACCGTGCTCTGGAGCGCCCGTCTGCCCGAGGCATGGAAGAAGTATTGCGCCAAGGTCAGCATGGACACCAGCGCCATCCAGTATGAGAACGACGACCTCATGCGTCCCGAACTGGGCGACGACTACGGCATCGCATGCTGCGTGAGCCCCATGAAGATTGGCAAGCAGATGCAGTTCTTCGGTGCACGCGCCAACCTCGCCAAGTGTATGCTCTACGCCATCAACGGCGGTCGCGACGAAATCCACGGCACACAGATTGGTCCCTGCTTCAGCCCCATCACCAGCGAATACCTCACCTTTGAGGAGTTCTGGCCCCGCTTTGATGCCATGATGCGCTGGTTGGCTAAGACCTATGTGAACGCATTGAAGATCATCCACTACATGCATGACAAGTATGACTACGAAGCATTCGAAATGGCACTCCACGATGGCGACGTACAGCGCACACGCGCTACCGGTATTGCAGGTATCTCTATCGTCACCGACTCCATCGCTGCCATGAAGAACTGCAAGGTGCGCATCATCCGCGACGAGACGGGTCTGGCTGTAGACTACAAGATCGAGGAAGGCGAGTACATCCCCTTCGGCAACAACTGCGACGAGACCGACCAGATTGCTGTGATGCTCACAGAGAAGTTCATGGAGTATCTGCGTCAGCACCGCACCTACCGCGACGCCGTCCCCACGCAGTCTCTGCTCACCATCACCTCAAACGTCGTTTACGGACGCAACACCGGTGCCACACCCGACGGTCGTGCCAAGGGCGTACCCTTCGCTCCCGGTGCTAACCCCATGAACGCACGCGACATGAAGGGTGCCGTGGCTGCTCTCGCTTCCGTAGCAAAACTGCCCTTCCACCACTCAAAAGACGGTATCTCCTACACCTTCGCCATTGCACCTGCTGCACTCGGCAAGGATCGTGAGGCGCAGGCTCAGAACCTCGTCAACCTGATGGACGGCTACTTCACGCCCAATGGCGGTCAGCACCTCAACGTCAACGTCTTCGATCGCGAACTGCTCGTTGATGCTATGGAGCACCCCGAGAAGTATCCTCAGCTCACCATCCGTGTCAGCGGCTACGCTGTCAACTTCGTGAAACTGACTCGCGAGCAACAGCTCGACGTGCTCTCACGCACCATCAACAATTGCATGTAAGCAGGTCTTAGACCGCTTCGCTTTTGATGTATTGGGCCGCTTCACTTTTGAGGTTTTCGTTTCCAAAACCTTAAGAGTGTAGCGGCCCATAACCGATATGCAAAATGGCTGCTTAGCCCATAACCTAACTCCCTAACCAATCACACGATAAACAATGAAATGGACAAAACTCTTCCTCCTCCTTCTGCTCGTCTGTCCTTGCGTCATGGCACAAGACGAGGAGGTTGAAGACATATATGGCAGTCTGCAAAGTCAGGGACGCTCCAGTCTGGAGGTACTTAACCAGTATTCCTGGCGCGGTACGCTCTCCAATGGCACGCCCGTATGGATAGACATTGAGAAGAACTGGGACCGCCACATCTTTGGCAACGTAAGCTATACACGCAAGGACGGCACCTTCAGTATCATCCCTTTCTTCGGAAGCGAAAGTCCCGATGGCGAAACGTTCACTTGCTCCGAATACCTGGGCGGCAAGGTGGTGGGCAACTGGTACTTCGAACTGCAGAACTCGTGCGACCTAAAGAAGGCTACCTTGATGGCGCCTGGTCAGGACGAAAAAGAATTGACGATGGAGGGTGCTGAGAATGCGACTTTCGGTTTTGGCGGACTCCACGATGGTCTCATCTATGCAGCGGAGCGCACGAAGCCTCTCACCACCTTTGGCTTTATCACCGACGAACTCAACGGCAGGATACAGTTGAGCATCAAGGGCGGCAAGGCCACATGGAGTGTTTCGTTGGCTCGCTCCGGCTCTTCCAAAGCTAAACTGTCGGGCCGTGGTGTGAGCAAGATGACAGGCAACACCTTCGATGGCGCGTTTGCCGGCATCCGCTTCACCGCCTACTGTTTTACCAATGCCATCTACTTTGATGTCTGGCGCGGTCCCGATAGTGCCTTCGACTTCAAAGGATTCTTCGGGATTATGTAAAAAGAATAGCATAGTCTGCCAGGTGCGAGACTATGCCTGTATCACACAGTCGGCAGGTGCTTTCTGGTTCTCGTCGATGATTATTTCACCCACTTCACCCTCCACCTGAATGGAACCGGAAGTGGGATTTTTTATGCTCACTACATGTCCCTTAATGGTGGCACGGAGGGTAGAGTACTCAAATGCAAGGTTAGCATCATCGCCAAACGTGCAGTCCTCAAGGACGAGGTTCTCGCAGTAGCAGAGCGGCTGTTCGCCCGTGATGTGACAGCGCACGAGTCGCAGATTCTTGGCATACCAGGCGAGGTATTCACCATTTATCTCAGAGTCGTAGACTGTGACGTTCTCGCTCTCCCAGAGTGCATCCTTGGAGTTGAGTAGGGAGTTGTGTATCTCAATGTTTTTTCCGTATTGGAAGGCATAGTTGCCGTTGATGCGGAAATCGGTGAGGCGCACATCGGTGGTGTGCATGCCCAGGTAGTCGGCATTCTCGAAGGAGCAACGTGTCATCTCTACGTCGCTGCAGTCCCAAAGCGTTTCCTGAGCATCGCTGAAGGTGCAGTCGGTGAGGCGTATGCCCTTCATGCGGCGGAACATCTTGGGACAATCCACCTGGCAGCGCTCCAGCGTGCCGTCCTCGCTGTACCAGAGCGAAGAGCGCGACGAGGGAACAAAGAGGGAGTCGAGCACATGAAAATGGCGGCACTCCCAAAAGACATACTTGCCTTCGAAGGTGCAGTGTTTGGCTTCGATGTTGTGGGTTTCCTTGAGCGAGGATTCGCTGAGGTGGATGGTTACGTCTTCGAGCAGCAAGTCGTGCTCGCAATAGAGGGGTCGTTCGCCTCCGAATTCTTGGTTGAGTATGTGTGTCATGTTTCGGGTAGAGTGGTTGAATGGTTGGGAATATTTTGTTTTTGGGGTTTGCGCTCATTCATCTTCAGACGGATGATGAAGATGGTGCCGCGCACACAGAGTTCAATGCACATGGCGAGCCACACACCTTTGAGTCCCATGGTAGAGGCGAGCCACCATGCAAGGGGTATGCGCACGAGCCAGATGGTGGAGAGGTTGATGACGCAAGGCACGATGGTGTCTCCTGCGCCCACAAAGATGCCGTAGGCAACGATGGAGGCGGCATACATGGGTTCGGCGTATGCCTCTATGCGCAGCGCTTCTGTACCGACACGTTGCACGTCGGCGTCGATGCTCATGAACTGCATCAGTTCGGGTGCAAAGACATACATCACGATGCCCAATAAGGTCATGGCAACCATGCCAACAGCCATGGTGTGGATGGAGAAACTACGCACCAGGTCGCTCCTGTGTGCTCCTATGCTTTGCCCAATGAGGGTTGTTGCTGCTTCGCCAATGCCATAGCCGGGCATGTAGCAGAGACTCTCCACGGTGATGCCAATGGCATTGGCAGCTACGGCGACGGTGCCGAGTGGGGCTACTATGATGGTGCACACGATTTGTGCCAGGCAGAAGACCACATGCTCCACAGCCATTGGGAAACCTATGTGCAAGGCTTGGCGCACGATGCCGTTGCTCTTTTTGGCTACTCGATGTGTGTCGGAGGGTGGTGCAGACGGCACACGCCCCAGGGCATGCTTTAGGCGCACCAGGTAGACCAAAGCGATGGCGGCGCAGATGGCACCAGCCGAAGCCGTGGCAAGTGCAGCACCCATGACGCCCCATAGCGGGATGAACAGACTGTTGAGTCCCACGTCGAGCACACACATAAGAATGTTGATGACCATTGGCGTAGCCATATTGCCCGAAGCCCGCAGCATCGAGCAAGCGAGATGGAAAAGCAACATGAGGGGAAGCGCCAATGCCCAGGTGAGGAAGTAGCTGCGTGCCTGTGTCACCACATTCCCTTGTCCGCCGAGCCATACCGGTAAGACATGGTGGATGCTCACGCAGACGAGTGCCACCACAGCAGCAAAGATGAGGCAGAAGACCACAGCTCGGTGGATGATGTGGCAAGCCTCCATGTTGCGTTTGGCACCGATGCGCTGCGCCACCAACACCGAAAAGCCAGCACCGAAGCTGGCTGCCAGTCCACTGAAGAGCCATGTTGTGGTGCTGACGAGTCCGATGCTGGCTGAAGCGCTTGCGCCCAGATGCCCCACCATCATGGCATCGATATACTGCATCACGATGGTGCTCAGCTGTCCAAGCATGGCGGGCACACTAAGCAGACTGACAAGTCTCAGCTTCTCTCTTTGAGTCATCTGTTCGCCGTCGCGCAGCATGCGCAGCATGTCGTTCTTTGTTCTCATGTATGCGTAGGGTATGTTTGCGGTTTGCTTATTTCTTCCAGTAGGACTGCCATGTGTGGCGTTTGGGGTTCTTCATTGTGTTGTTTTCCTTCGTTTCGCTGGAGGTGGAATGTGCCGCAATGTCAACTCCCGTGTCAGAAGTCGTATTTCTTGTTGCTCTGCCAGGCTCCGGTGCGACTGCTTGTCTTGTGGTCGTTTGCACAGCTGCTTGTCTTGTGGTCGTTTGCGAAGCGGCTTGTCCTTTCGTTTTCTGCGAAGCGGCTTGTCCTTTTGTTTTTTGCGAAGCCAGTTGTCCCACGGCACGAGCATGGAGGTAGTGGTGAAGATCGAAGCCATTCCCCTCCACCTGTGTCATGGCCACGATTTTGCTTTGGTAGTTCAGTTGGAATGTTTCGAGTGCGCCGTCGAACTGCTTTTTCACCTGCTTGTTTCCGATGGTGAACTTCGCCTTGTTGAGCACGGGCACAAAGATGCTGAGCAACTGTTGTCGGAAGTAGGCTGCAGCCTTGCGGAGCCTGTCTTGCAGCGTCTCGTCTTTAGCGTAGGCAAGTTGCTGCGCCCAGAGTTGGTTCAGGATGCCATGGTATTGCGTTCGGAACTTGACCGTCACGTCCAGCACATTCTTTGCCATTGCCTCCTGTTGTTGCTTGAGTAGCTTGAGGAAGTCGGGTTGCTGGTGGTAGAGATGTTCGTCAACGATGCGCACCACATAGTTGAAATCGTAGGACAAAGCTGTAAGGTTGAACAGTTCGTCGATGAGTTGGCGGAAATAGGCAAAGCGCATCTCGTTGAGGTTGTTTCCTGCATGTTTCGCTGCTTCAAGCTGTGTGCTGATGTATTGCTCCACCATCGTGTCGCTCTGCAGAGAAGCCAGCGAGAGCGGGCGTGCCAGCACCAGACCTTCCAGTGTGCGGCAGCGGCTCAGCGCCACATAGACCTGTCCGTGGGCAAAGGCATCATTGATGTCGAGCACCGCATGGTCGAAGGTCAGCCCCTGACTCTTGTGAATGGTGATGGCCCATGCCAGACGCAGCGGAAACTGCGCGAAGATGCCGTCCACCTCCTCCTTTATCTCTTTTGTGATTTCATCCACTTGATAGCGCACATTTTCCCAAGTCGCCACCGGGACGTGTATGTCCCTCGCCTCGCCGGTGCATCGCACCTGGATGCTGTTTTGCGTGAGCGCCGTGATGGTGCCAATCTTGCCGTTGTAGTAGAGATGCTCCGCCGTTGGGTCGTTTTTCAGGAACATCACCTGTGCGCCCACCTTCAGCGCCAGTTGCAGTTCGGCGGGATAGGAACTCTCTGCAAAGTTTCCCTCCACCTTAGCCGTAAAGGTGAACAGTGGGGTAGGGAGCATAGCCAGTTGCGTCTCGTTGTAGCGTTGCGCCATGTAGTTATGCGTCGTCAGGCGTATCCATCCCTCATCCGTTGGTGGATGAAACTGTGGCAGGTAGCGAGCGCCGAGCGTCCTTTGCACCTCCTCATCTATGCGTCCCTCGCGCACTTTAGCCAGCATCGACACGAAGAGGTCGTCCACCTGACGATAGATACGCTTCAGCTCGATGGTGACGTATTGGATTTGCTGCAATGCCTTCGACGAGAAGAAGTAGGACGTGTCGTAGTGAGGGGCAAGCAACTGCCATTCCTGGTCGGCAGCCACAGGCGCCAACTGCTGCAAGTCGCCAATCATCAGGAGCTGCACGCCGCCGAAAGGCAGGTTGCGGTCCTTGTATTTGCGCAGCACGCCGTCGATGGCATCGAGCAGGTCGCAGCGCACCATGGATATCTCGTCGATGATGAGCAAGTCGAGCGTGCGCAATACGTTCTTCTTCTCCTTGCTCATCTGGTAGAAACGACTCTTCCCGCTCTTTTCAGCCTCCTTCATGCCCGGCACATGCACGCCCGGCGAGAGCTGGAAGAAAGAGTGGATTGTTGAGCCGTGCGCATTGATGGCAGCCACTCCCGTAGGCGCCACCACAGCCAGCCGTTTGGGCGCCAATTCTTTGATACGATGCAGAAATGTCGTCTTTCCCGTGCCCGCCTTCCCGGTCAGGAATACGCTCACGTTGGTGCTTTCGATGAATCGCCAGGCAAGGTTCATCTCGTCGTTGTGCTGCTGTGCCATGATTGGTGTGGAGTTAGAGGAGAGGGTTCTCGATGAGCTTGCAAAGTTACAAAAAAATGTGAAAATCTCTACTTTTTTATTCTTCGATTTGTCATTCTCGCCAAAAAAGACTACTTTTGTAGCCGTAAACAGAGACGCCGCATTGCGCGTTTGCGGCCGATTCAATTATTCATCATTAGACACACAAGAAACCATGGATCTGAAAGAAACCATCGCCGAAGCAGTGAAGAACATTGATATAGAAGAAGTCAAGAAACAAGCTGTTGCCCACAAGGACGACATTCTCAACGTTATCGAGAAAACACCGCTCAAAGGACAGAAAGAAACGGTGGAAAACCTCCTGAACAAACTGGTTTGATCCAATTCTTGAGCACAAGTGGAACGGCGGAGAATCGCGCAAGGCGCATCCTCAAGGGTGCAGCCAGCGTAGGTTCCCCCTCATTTGTCGTGTCGTAAAGACAAACAATAAAATGGTAAGAAAAAAAGAAACCGACAACAACAACGCTGCACCCGAGGCAGCAGAGAAGAAAGCAACAAAGAAGACCACCACGCGACGCACCACCACGCGACGCACCACCAAAAAGAAAGAGCAGACAGCCGGACCAAGAGTGCCCGTCGAGGCAGTCGATGCACCATCAGTGGTGCCCGCACCCGCCGTTTCTGAGTCTGCCACAACCGAGCCACCCATCGCCTCCGTACAGTCTGCAGCAGCAGAGCAGCCAGCCGTTGGCAAACAACCAGCGGCAAGTGAGCAATGCGCCGCAACGATGCAGTCTACCCCCTCATCTCACCCTGACACAGCGGCAAGCGTAGAAACGGGCAACGGGACGGAACCCACTGCCGCTCCCACCGCAGAGCCAGAGACAACGTCTGCCGACGAGGGCAAGCGCGAGGCAACAGAAGGCGATGACGCACTCTACGCAGCAGACAGCACCACCGCCCCCGACGCAGCAGACAGTGCCACTGCCCCCGACGCTGCAGTCATAAAAGAGCCGGCAGCCACCTTGCTCACAACGCCTGTGGGCAATGCACCCACCACAGAAAAGGCAGCCGACGCATTGCCTCCGATGGGAGCACGCAGCAGTGTGCGTATGCCTTGGACCAGCCTGCCTCTTTCGTCGATACGCGATTTCTGCGACCTTGCCAATCAGAGTGGTCGCATCTCCTTGCTGAACGATCAGCAGATCCAGCAACTCTCCTACGATGAGGTGGTGGAGCGGAGCGAAACGCTCGAGCGCATCCTCTGCCAGGTGCTCGACTACGACATTGTGCTCTCCGACACCAACATCTGGATCGAACTCCTCGTGGGCCACACGAGCAGCAACAGCGATCCACGCGTCAATGCACGTCTGCAGTTCGAGCGCCAGCTGGAGTTCCTCTCCAAGATGATGAAGCGCATCGGTGGCCGTTTCATGATCATGAGTGAGACCTATGAAGAGGTAGACCGTTTTGCCACCGCTCAGGAGCCTGTCAACTACAAGGATGCCGACTGGAACGACGAGGACCTCTGTCGCAATGTGGCAGCCCGTCTTGCCAAGCGACTGATGTTGGCACAGCAGAAGGAGAACCGTTTGCGCATCGAGGGCATCTGCAGCGAGAACCACCACTCAGCCTTTGCCGACCCCGCCATCATACGGCGCACGGTGGAGCTCTTCTCGCAAGGCTACAAGGTGCTGCTCCTCACCAACGATGCCTCCGTGGGCATACGTTCGTTGGGCATGTGCGACGACCTCCAGCGCATCAACAAGGTGGGCGACCGCACATGGCGCGAAGTCTATGAGCCACAGCGCCCTATGGTGCTCACCATGGACGATCTCAAACTGCTCGACCAGTACACCCGTCAGTATCATTTCCTGCAGATGGCTGCCAATCGCCAGTGGATGCAGGCAGCCACAGAGCGGCAGTCAGCCCAGGTCGAGAAACCACTCGAACTCTGGCTCGATGGCTTCCGTGCGGGCGACCGCCACGACAAGGACCGCAAGGAGCAGCGTCGCGAGCAAGACCAGCGTCGCGAACAAGAGCGCAAGGAACAGCAACGCAAGGAGCAACAGCGACGCGAGGCAGAGCAGAAAGCCGAACAGGAACGCCGCGAGCAGGAGCGTCGTGAGGCGCAGCGCAAGGCTGACATCGAACGCCGTGAAGCACAGCGCAAGGCAGCGCAAGCTGCCACCAAGCAGAGCGAGAAGGCAGCAGAGAAGGCGGCAGATGTAGTGGCTGCGCAGAAGGAAGACATCCCCACCGCAGGCGCCACTCCAGACGTCGCACCCGAACCCGTTCAGGAGACAGCCTCAGCGCCCGAGACCACGGCAGCTGTAGTGGCTGAGACAAGCGCAGCACCAGCGAAGAAGGCACGCTCGCACAGAGGTGGCGGACGGCGTCGCAGTGCAAAAGCGCCTAAGAAAGACTGATAATGTGTTAAAAAGTGTCTAACAACTGGCGAAAAGAGCTGCCTTGATTTGTAAGTCCGAAAAAAAAGTCGTAACTTTGCACCCGTTATGAAAATGAAAAATACCATTCTCGCACTCATGGCTGCCCTCATCCTACCGTCCGGAATGAGCGTTGAGGCTGCAAGACCTAAGAAGAGTGCCCATAAAACGAGCGTCAAAGCAAGTGCCAAGAAGCGCAGTGCAGAGCGCATTGCACGCCTCAAGGCCACCAGCGCATCGAAGAGCAAACAGGCAGAGAAGCCGCAGGATACCGTCGTAGAGACTCCCATGCTGGCAGACAATATAGTGGAGAACAGCGGAAACGTTTCGGGCGAAACCATCGTGAAGACTGCGATGCAGTACATCGGTGTCCCCTATCGTCATGGAACAAGCAGCCCGAAGTCATTCGACTGCAGCGGTTTCACCAGCTACGTCTATCGCCAATTCGACATCACCCTCTCGCGTTGCTCAAGCGCCCAGTATGCACAGGGTCGCATCATTCGCGACAAGAGTCAGCTTCGTGCAGGCGATCTCGTCTTCTTCCAGGGACGCAGCGGTCGCGGTGGTGTGGGTCACGTTGGCATAGTCATTGAGACGAACCCCTCCGACAAGAGTTTCAAGTTTGTTCATGCACGCAGCCGCGGTGTGGGCATCGACGACTCCAAGATGGCTTACTACAGCTCACGCTATGTGGGCGCACGACGCATCCTTACCGACGACACAGAGAACTAACATCGCGTAGCCGCAACACAGCAGAGGGCGAGAACTTATATAAAACAACAATGCCCGGCAGGTGACAAACATCTGTCGGGCATTGTTGGTTCTGGTGGCTTCTCTGCCGGAGAGTATGTATGATAGTGAATGTTTTATGGTGGAGTTGGTTATCAATTTAATAAGGTCTCACAATTGAATTACCAAAGCAGGGCCAATACATGGCCAAGCAGTTTAGGAGGGACAAAAGAAAGAATCTGCAAGTGCTGATGAACTGGCTGCTTGCAGATTCCGTTTTGTGTTTATTAGGGCTGATAGCCTCTAAAACCAATAATTTTCACCCCAAAGTTTGTACGAACGAAATTTTATTCGTACCTTTGCACCACGAGAACCCGCCAAGCCTCTCAACGATGCTCAAATGTGCGGGTCGTTTTTTTATACGT